>JAZRPR010000042.1:0-10318 GCA_045649305.1 Candidatus Nanosyncoccus sp. | reverse complement strand
CATATTCGTACTTAATAGTAATCGAGCTACCGTCTTCGGAATAAGTGAACTTGGCCGGCAGGCTACTGGCTGTGCCGTATTCGCCTTCAGTGTTGCTGATGAAATTATATTCCCATGCACTACCATCCTGAAGCCAGCGGCCAACTAGGCTATTTTTGTTCCAGCCCATCAAGAAAAACAATGCAAAAAACACTCCAACTGCAACCGCTACGCCTACACCAATCGTAATAAAGATTCGGCTCTTCGATTTCGTTTTAGATTCCTCCATGGTTCCTCCTTGCTCTAATTATAACGCTTCCGCTATTTTTTTGGCGCAGTGATATTGGCGGCGCGGCCATAGTCTGGCAAAATAATTTGAACTTTTTCGCCATGATGATTGTAGAGCGGGATGTCTAGTTCGCTGGCGAGAGCGTTCACGACGGCGGCGCCAATGCGCAGCCCCGTAAACGAGCCCGGCCCAGACATAAAAGTAATTTCTTCGAGATCGGTCCAAGTTTTGCCCTGCTCGGCTAGTTTATCGCGAATAAAAGCGTGTAGCTGCTCGGCCAAGTTGCGGCCAGATTCCCATTCGTAAGTTTGGTCGTCTAATTTTAGAATCGTGGTTGGCGTAGAAGTATCTAAATACATTTTCATAATTCAATCTCCCGACTGCCGTCGTCTTGATATTTGATAATGATTCTTACGCGATCATCCGGCAAAACATTTTCAACCGAATCGGCCCATTCCACAATTGTGATAGCTTGCGGATCATTGATCGATTCTTCGAGGTCGCTCACCATGAGGCCCGGATCTTGTAAACGATAAAAATCATAGTGAATCAAAATGCCGCCGTCAAAGGCATATTCCTTAGAAATCGTAAAACTTGGGCTGGTGATTGGTTCTTTAACGCCTAAACCTTTGGCCAAACCGCGCACAAAAGTTGTCTTACCGGCGCCAACGTCGCCGACGAGTTCGATAATTTTGGGCGGTTTGAGGCCTTTCGCAAACTGCTCGCCAAACGCCATCATTTCTGCTTCAGAGGCAATTTTCATGATAAAATTATAGCATGAAAATTTATATCTCTGGTATTTCAGGTAAAGGCATGGGGCCGCTAGCTTTGATGGCAAGCGACGCCGGCTTTGAAGTTGTTGGTTCTGACTTGGTCGCCGACGGCGATATTATGCCGGAACTTTCAAAACGCGGTATCAAAATTCACATTGGCGAACAAACCGGCGAATTTTTGAGAAGTCTCGGTGACGTTGATTGGTATGTGCACACTTCAGCCCTAAAACCAGACAATCCAGAACTACTTGCGGCCAAAGAGCTTGGCATCCGCACTTCTAAGCGCGATGAGTTGATTGCGTTTTTAGTTGAAAAGCTTGGGCTCAAAATGGTCGCAGTGGCCGGCACACACGGCAAAACTACTACGACGGCAATTCTGATTTATGCTTTTTCTCAGCTTGGCATTCCGGCCGCACATATTGTGGGCTCGACGCTGAATTTCGCTCCGGCTGGCAAATATGCCAACGGCGACCAGTATTTTATTTACGAAGCCGATGAGTTCGATCGCAACTTCCTCAATTTCCACCCTTACATTTCTTTGATTCCGTCTGAAACTTACGATCATGCTGATATTTATCCAACGCGCGAAGATTATCATGCCGCGTTTGAACAATTTAGATCACAAAGCGAAATAGTAATTGAAGGCGGCGAGACTGATTCTCGCATCACTTTGGTGGGCGAATCGCGCCGTTTCGATGCAACTTTGGCGCTACGCGCAATCCTCACGATTAATCCCGCGCTAGAGGAATCCCGCGTCGTGGAAATAATTAATAATTTCCCAGGTGTAGCGCGCCGTTTCGAAAAAATCGCAACCAACGTCTATTCGGACTATGCTCACCACCCAGAAGAAGTGGAAACCGTAATTAATATCGCCAACGAAGAGGCTGAGCGTCTTGGCCTAAATGGCGTAGTGGTCGCTTATCAGCCTCTCCAAAATATGCGTCAGCACGAAGTGCGCCATCAATATCGCGACACTTTTCTGAAGGCCGACAAACTTTTCTGGCTACCAACTTTCCTCACGCGCGAAAAACCTGGATTTGAGATTCTAACACCAGAAGATTTGATTGCCGAAATCGCCAATCCAGAAATCGCCGAGCCAGCCGACCTGAACGATGCTCTAGCTGAAAAACTTTTGGCCTACAAAAACGACGGCTATTTGATTCTAATGATTTTGACCGGCGAAAATGACGAGTGGGCTCGCCAAAATTTGAAAGATTAATTACAAACCAAAGACCTCATCCGACAAGGCTTCGTCGCCGAATGGTTTTTCGAGAGAATCAATTCCCTCAATTTCTTTGCCGAGTTTTTCGAGTAATTCTTTTAGGACATCGGCATTAATTTCGCCATTTTCAGAAAATTCATATTCGGACTTTTTCTCGTCTTCTTTTTCCTTGATTTCCTCTTCGTCTGGCAAAAAGCCCGGGCGTGAACGGTCGATATAAATGTCACCGGAATTATGATAAATCGCCAAACTAACGCAGGTCGTCGTCACGGCGATTGCAATTGAAGCTACGCCAAGTATGAAAAGATTTTTACCACCGCGCGTCATAGCGACTCCTTCAAATTAACGATGGCGTTCTGGAATTTTTTGACTAAGCCGTTCAGCTTGATAACGTCCTGGCGGACTTTGCGACGATCATTGCGAACGCCTTCAAGCGCTTCGTAGAATTCGTTCGGATCTCTCGTGCAGTCTTTGTCGATTAGGCTTTCGAGATTTTTTTGATACGTCACAAAATCATCCGAAAAGTTTTGCTTAGCCTCTTTGAAATTGGTCTGAAGCTCGATGAGCTCGGTGTTGGAAATGCTGTTTTTCACTAGACGGCTATTGAGTGGGATCATATATTTACTAAGCACGGTCTCGTAGTGATAGCCAAGTTTGACGCGCATTTTAGAATCAGACTTTTGCAAAGAATGCAGCACTTGGTGGATGGTTTCGCATTCGCCAGCGACCACTTTGAGTTGCTCATCGGACAAAGCAAAAGCTCCGCCCACCGAGAGTAGACTAATGATTGCAAGCGAAATTACGACAGCAATTTTCTTCATAGATTCTATTATAACAAATTAGTCGCGTTTTAGCATGACAGTAAATGCATCTGGTGGAATATCGATTTTGCCAAAACGTTTCATGCGGGCCTTGCCGCGTTTCTGCTTTTCGAGAAGTTTAGCTTTGCGGTCGCGGTCGCCGGTGTGAATTTTCACCGTCACATCTTTGCGATATGCACCAATGGTTTCGCGAGCGATGATGCGCGCGCCCACGGCCGCCTGCAGGGCGACCTCAAAGTTTTGACGCGGAATCACTTCTTTAAGTTTTTTCGTAATTTCACGGCCGATATGGTCGGCTTCGGACTTGTGGCACATAATTGAAAGTGCATCCATGCGAGTACCGGCCACCAAGAAATCTAGGCGCACCAGGTCTTCGGCCTTGTAGCCGCTAAGCTCGTAGTTGAAGCTAGCGTAGCCAGAAGTGGCAGATTTTAGCTGGTCGTAAAAATCAGTAAGAAGGTTTGCCATTGGCGCCTCAAAATCGATTACGGCGCGATCTTCGATGTAGCTAAGGTTGGTCTGGTGACCACGTTTTTCGTTAATGAGGCCAAGTACATTGCCAATCATGTTGGATGGCAAAATAATTTCACCTTTTACCCATGGCTCGCGAATTTCTTTGACCTCGGAAATGTCCGGCAGGTCTGCCGCCGATTTAATATCCATTTCTTCGTCGTTATTTAGGATAACTTGGTAGTTGGTGGATGGATTAGTGACGATGAGGTCAAGTTTGAACTCGCGTTCAAGACGCTCCTTGATAATGTCCATATGAAGCAGGCCAAGGAAGCCAATGCGCAGGCCAAAGCCCAGAATCGGTGAATTCTCCGGCTCAAACCTCAGCGCCGAATCGGACAAGCTGAGCTTTTCGATAGCCTCTTTTAGGTCCTTGTATTGATCGTTCGAAACTGGGAAGAAGCCGGCGTAAACAAACGGCAAGACATTGCGATAGCCTGGCAGTGGCGTGACGGCTGGGGTCTTAGTTAGGGTGACGGTGTCACCAACTTTTGCCTCGCGCGTGGTTTTGAGATTGGTGACAATGTAGCCAATTTCGCCGCTCGAAAGCTCCGCGCGTGGTGACATTTTTGGCGTAAGAGCGCCAACTTCAAGCGCAAGACCATTGGTACGGTTGGCCATCATGTGGATTTCGGAATTCTTTGGAATCGCGCCATCAAAAACGCGCACATAAAGCACGACGCCGCGATAATCATCAAAATAGCTGTCGAAAATCAGGGCGCGCGTTTCGTTTTTGTCGGTAGTTTTCGGCGCTGGCGCTTTTTCAACAATCTCATCCAAAACTTTTTCAACGTTCAAGCCAGTCTTGGCTGAAACACCAATGATGTCCTCTTTTTTGCAGCCGAGCAAATTAATAATTTCGGCGGAAACTTTTTCAACATCCGCAGCTGGCAAATCAATTTTGTTAATCACTGGAATAATTTCGAGGTTTTGCTCGATTGCGAGATAAACATTGGCAAGCGTCTGAGCCTGAATGCCCTGGGTAGCATCGACCACCAAAACAGCAGCCTCAACAGCCTGCAGCGAGCGAGACACTTCGTAAGAGAAATCCACGTGGCCCGGGGTGTCGATGAGGTTTAGCATGTAGCCTTTCCAATTCATCGTGACCGGCGCGAGTTTAATCGTGATGCCCTTTTCGCGTTCCAAATCCATACTATCAAGAAGCTGCGCTTTCATTTCGCGCTTTTCAACCGTGCCAGTAATCTCCATCATGCGGTCAGCCAAAGTCGACTTACCATGATCGATGTGGGCAATAATGCAGAAATTACGGATTTTCTCTGGATTCATGGAGTAAATTATAACATTTTTTGTGGATTTTGTCTCGAGTGCTCCTCTTGGCGAATTTCGCATAATTTTCGAAAATTTGCTATAATTAACTTATGTTAATCAGCAATGAGAAACTCAGTGGTACACCAATCCTCAGCATTCAGGCTGGCGGTATGGTTGCTCGCACCGGCGAAGCGATTATCGACCCGGACGATCTCAAAATTGTTGGTTTCAAAATTACTGGCCCACTCGCTAAATCTGAGAACAATATCCTTGATATTAAAAGTGTCCGCGAGTTCTCGAATTATGGCATGGTAATTGATTCGGAAGACGAGTTAGTGAATGGTGAGGACGTCATCAAAATCCGTAAAGTTCTCGATCTTGGCTTTAATTTGGTTGGCCTCAAGGTTGAGAGCCGCCGCGGTTCCAAACTTGGCAAAATTATTGGCTTTAATTGCACCGATGATGATTTTTCGATTATGCAGCTTGTCGTACAACGCCCAACTATCAAGTCTTTCTTTGATTCCGAGCTCTTAATCCCGCGTTCCGAAGTCGTTGAAGTAAACGACTACAAAGTAATCGTGCGCGACGAGGAAAAGAAAATCAAAGAGCGCGCCGAAAAAGAAGATTTTATTCCAAACTTTGTGAATCCGTTCCGTAAAAATCCCGGACCAGACTACGCACCGTCTCAAACGGAAAACCCTGACGAATCAGATAATTAATCAGTTTTTCTTCATCATAACGATTCGCCTTTTTGGCGATAATTTTTTTGATTTCCTCTTCGTCGTTTCTAATATCTAGAACTTGGTCAATAACTTCTTTCGCAACGCCCTTTTTGGCAAGTTCAAGTTGCAAACGTTTTTTTGATATGCCTTTTTTAACAAAGCGATTCTCTACATAATATTTCGCAAAGCGCTCGTCATCTAAATAACCTTTCTCGATAAGGCGATTGATGATTTGGTCGGCAAACTGCGCGCGGTCTACAGTTGGTTTTTTAAGGATGGTCTTTTTGGTTTTCGGATCTTTAGACTTAATTGGCTGGACGGATTTTTTAAACAAGTAATCTTTTACTTCCCTAGTTGAGCGCGGACGCACCAAAACCCATTCAAGCGTTCGCTGGTAAAGTTTGCCAAATTCGGAAGCATTTTGATATTTTTCCAAATCGGCTTCGGTAATGACTTGGCCTTTTTTAATTTTAAAATCTACGAGTTGTGCGATGTCCAGCGAAAAAGAATATTTATCATTCACGAAAACATTCACGCGGTTTTCGTTTTTGACCGCCTGCTTAATGTCCGTAACAACGAGAGCGGTTCGGGCAACAAAATCCCGAGCCGACCCTTCGTTGGCTTCTTTGTTATCGTTTTTTGAAATATCGTCTTTTAGATTGTAGATTTTCATTAGTCTTTTTCGACGGCAGCGGCTTCGCGGACTTTGGCTTCGATTTCGTTCATCAGCTTTGGATTTTCTTTGAAGAGCTTTTTGACGGCTTCACGGCCTTGGCCGAGAGTTTCGCCGTTGTATTTGATGAAGGCGCCGGCCTTTTCGACGATGCCGTATTGAACAGCAAGATCGAGTACGTCACCAGTTTTAGAAATACCTTCGTTGTACATCACGTCAAATTCGGCAGTACGGAACGGTGCGGCGATCTTATTCTTTACGATTTTAACCTTAGTGCGGTTACCAGCGATATTGTCGCCGTCCTTGATTTGGCCGATGCGGCGAATGTCGATACGAACCGAGGCGTAGAACTTGAGGGCGTTGCCACCAGTGGTGGTTTCTGGGTTGCCAAACATTACGCCAATCTTCATGCGGATTTGGTTAATGAAAATTACAGTGGCTTTGGATTTGCTGATGATGCCGGTAAGTTTGCGCATGGCTTGGGACATCAAGCGAGCTTGAAGGCCCATTTGGGCTTCGCCCATGTCGCCGTCGATTTCGGCTTGTGGCACAAGCGCAGCAACCGAGTCGACCACGATGAGGTCAACTGCGTTAGAGCGAACCAATGTTTCGCAAATTTCGAGAGCTTGTTCGCCGTTGTCTGGTTGGGAAATCAACAAGTTAGCAGTATCGACGCCAATGCGTTTGGCATAGGCTGGATCGAGAGCGTGCTCAGCATCAATGAAAGCAGCTTGGCCGCCTTGTTTTTGGATTTCAGCAATGGCATGAAGCGCCAAAGTGGTTTTACCGGAAGATTCTGGACCATAGATTTCGATGATGCGGCCCTTAGGATAACCGCCGCCGAGCGCAAGGTCGAGCGACAATGAGCCGGACGGAAGAAGTTCCACGTCCATTTTTGGCGTCTCACCGAGTTTCATGATTGAACCGTCACCAAATTGTTTTGTAATTTGAGCAATCGCGAGTTTCAAAGCGTCGCTTTTGCCATCAGATTTTTCTGCCACCACTTCAGATTTTTTTGCCATAGTATTACCTTTTTTAGAGTTAGTATTATTATAGCATAAGTTTCACGAATCTTGACGATGGTACCATATGCCGTTTATCAGTACTTACGCGCATCCGTGTGGGCTCGCGCCGATTCGCGAACTTATGCGGCGTGAGTATTAGCATAGTTTATTTTTTATTACAACCCACGACGCACAAAACTGGGGAAAAATGGTATAATTAACCTATGAAAATTTTGGAAAATATCCCGATTTCTAGCCTAACAACTATGCGCCTGGGCGGGCCGGCGCGCTTTGTGATTGAGATTGAAAAACCGGAAGATGTGCCGGAGGCTTATAATTTTGCGCGCGAGCACAGCTTGCCAGTTTTCGTACTCGGCGGCGGAGCCAATACGCTTGGCCACGACGAAGGATTTGATGGTGTATTGATTATGAATAAGCTCACCGGTATCGACATTGATATGCGGGGCGACTCCGCCGTAGTCCACGCGATGGGCGGCGAGGTCTGGGATGACTTAGTAGCCAAAACTTGTGAAGCTGGACTTACCGGCATCGAAGCGCTGAGCAAAATTCCAGGTACCGTTGGCGCAGCCCCAGTACAGAACATTGGCGCTTACGGCCAGGATATTTCCCAAGTGCTTATAAACGTTGAGGTTTTTGATACGGCCGATTCTACTTTTAAAACTTTGACGGCCGCCGACCTAGGCTTTGCCTATCGCAAGAGTATCCTGAATAGTTCTGAGTACGGCCGCTATTTTGTAATTGCGGCAACTTTCGAGCTACACGTCGGACAAATGGCGCGACCGTTTTATAAGTCGCTCGAAAAATATATCGCAGACAATAACGAAACTGATTTTTCGCCAGCCGCGATTCGTCGCATGGTCTCGGCGATTCGTGCCGACAAATTGCCGGACCCAGCCTTTATCCCAAGTGCCGGCAGCTTCTTTAAGAATGTTTACGTAGATGATGCGCATGCCGATGAATTGTTGGCACAAGGTTTTCCTGTCTACCGCGGTCACGATGGCAACAAAATTAATTCTGGCTGGCTGATCGAGCAAGCCGGTTTATCTGGAAAAGTTTTACACGGTTTTCGCGTGAACGAAAAGGCTGCACTAGTTTTAATTAACGAATCCGCTTCGTCGTATGCTGATTTGGCTGCAGCGCGCCAAGAGATCATTGATACGGTTTTTGAAAAATTCGGCTTTAAGCTCGAACAAGAACCAGTGGAGATTTTGTAGTGAAAGTTTTGAACGGACGCGAGTTAGCTGATTTTATTAAAGAACGTCAGTTTTTGACGGTGCGCAGCATGACTAAAAAGCCAAAACTTTTGATCATTCGCGACAGCGATAATCCGGTGATTTTGAAATACGTAAATCTGAAAAAGGCCTACGGCGAAGATATCGGGGTTGAGGTAGAGGATTTCTTGGCGTCTAATTCCGACGAAATTCGCGAACGTATTTTGGCCGCCAACGAGGATGACTCAATTTCTGGAATTATTATTCAATTGCCAATTTTGGAGCGCGAGAAAACCGATGAATTAACCGGCCTGATTGCCGCTTCTAAAGACGTCGATGGTTTATCTGGTCATGGTGATTACGATTCCGCTACCGCAACGGCGATTAACTGGTTGCTCGCTGGCTACGGCGTTGATCTAGCTAGCCAAAAAATTGCACTAGTGGGCCGCGGCAAATTGGTTGGTGCACCACTTCTTAAAATGTGGACCAATTCTGGTTTTGACGTAACGATGTTCCACCGTGGCGATGATTTGTCTGTCCTCCGCGGTTTTAGTTTGATTGTTTCTGCTACCGGTATTCCGGGACTAATTACCGACGAGATGGTTGCGCCAGGCGCAATCGTTGTAGATGCCGGCACGGCGTCCGAAGACGGTGTGCTAGTTGGCGACGTGGCCGAGGCCGTGCGCGAGCGCACAGACCTTTCGGCCATCACCCCGCGCACCGGCGGCGTCGGCCCACTCACCGTGAGCTGCTTGTTTGAACATGTGATTCAATAGACTACTTGATTGATTATGGGCCAGTTGATCTTGGGCCGGTTGACTTCGGCTTACTACTGGCTGGCTGCGGCCAACCAGCGGCGGTAAGGATATCAGTGACGTTGCCGTTCTGGTTGCCTTTGTTTTCGCTGCTATAATAGTTTGCCACGGCAGCGTCGAAGCCATCGCGTCTAGGATCGCCCTTTGGCACAGCACTCATTGTAGTAGCCAAAGATCTGATATAGTCCGGGCTGTAATTCTTGAATGTGGCCGCAGTAACTTTATCCCATCCAGCAGCATCGAAATCTCCTCTTCGCATCTTCTGAGTAATCGTAGTGTTGTCCGTACCGAGCCCAGTAGTATCGGCCAGCTGAGTGGACATTGCGTCGAAACGACGGTCGGCTTTTTTGATTTTATCGCCGTGACTGGTCTTAAGCCTTGCTGCTGCTTGCCTGACATTGGCAAAGTCGTCGCCCGTCGTTAAGCCAGGCGTCTCGCCTTGTTTGCCTTGTTCGTTGTAGGACTGATAAAGCGCTTCGATGCCTTCGTTTGTCGTCACCATTTTATCCTCTATGGCGGCGAGTTGGGCCATAGCTTCATTGTATTCATTAGTACCCTTCCTCGTATTACGCAATTTTTCTAGGGTATGCTGATGGGCGAACGCCAAGCTGCCGGTATCGAACTTTCCGGTAGCAGGATTGAATTTGCCCGTAAAGCTGGCACTAATTGGGACATTCGTAAATCCGCTGCCGCTCATAACGAATGTACCGTTAGCGATAGCCGCAGCAGTATTCTCCTTAAGTTTACCAATAGCCCTTTCGGTGTTGCCGGCCAAGCTGGCTTGATATGTTGACTGTTGTGCATAAACAGCATCCATTTTCTTAGTAGCATCGCGCTCGGAGGCTAGTTTGTTATGCAGCGCTTGTTTGCCGGTAGCGGTGGCATAGTGCTGCATCTTTTCGAGAGTGTCTTGGTTCTTTTCGTCGTTCACGACCCTGTTACCCTCAACGAAGTCTGCGTTGGTCCAGTTCTTGGTAGCATTAGTCTTGGCTCTAATAGCTTCGTTGTT
>JAZRPR010000041.1:0-1741 GCA_045649305.1 Candidatus Nanosyncoccus sp. | reverse complement strand
GTCTCCTCAATTATATTCTTTGTCCTCTCCCATCGCGACAACAAAGATGAGTAATCATCTCTGGTGTTGTAATTAAGCTACGGAAAACCTCACAATCTCATTAAAATCGTAAAAATCTAATATGTTATGGACGCATACATCTAATATGTTATGGACGCATACACCCCCTGGCCATTTTTTGCCATGTATGTTAAAATAAAAAAAAGCGCTAGAGCAGCTATCACCTGCGAGCTGACGGAAGAAAAGGCCAAGCCCTGATTAGACCCGTCCGTGAATCCGCGTGAGAGATTAATCAAGTGTCGGCCAAGTAGCCGGAAATTGGATGGTACCGCTCCCTTAGAGTTCCAATGTGTAAGCATTGGATTTTTTAAAGTAAAAAGAAAGGAGCGATATGAAATACCAAGCCGGCCAAAGAAGAAAAGCTGTGGAATACGAAAAGTCCATCGCAGAGTGGTGGAAAAAGAACAAAATTTTTGAACGATCAATCGAAGAAAGGCCAATCGACAAATCATACGTATTCTACGATGGTCCTCCGTTTATTACCGGTAACCCACACCACGGCACGCTCCTTAGCTCCATCGTCAAAGACGCCGTTCCACGCTTTTGGACTATGAATGGCTACCGCGTAGAACGCCGCTGGGGTTGGGACTGTCACGGTCTTCCAGCCGAGAATTTCGTCGAAAAGCAACTTGGTATCACCGACCGCCGCGACATCGGTACCAAATGGTCACTTGAGGATTACATCAAAAAAGCCCGCGAATCCATGGTAGAGAACTCCGAAACATGGCGCAGCACTATCGACCGCATCGGCCGCTGGGTTGATTTTGACAATTGCTACCGCACTATGAACAAAGATTTTATGGAATCCGTCTGGTGGGCCTTCAAACAGCTCTATGACGCCGGCAAAATTTACGAAGGTCGCAAAGTTCTAATGTACGACACAAAGTTTGCCACCCCAGTATCCAAGGCCGAAGTCACCATGGATAACGACGCCTACCAAACCGTCACCGACCCATCGGCCTTTGTCAAATTTAAGTTAACAGACGAAGATAATTATTTACTCGCCTGGACCACTACGCCCTGGACTTTGCCAGCCAACATGTGTCTTGCTATCAACCCCGAACTAGACTACGGAGTTTACGACGTGGATGGTGATAAGCTCATCCTTGCAATCGACCGCGCCAAAGTACTATTTGAGGGCCAAAAACCAGAAAAAGCCTTCAAGGGTACAGCCTTGGTTGGTAAAAAATACCACCCTATCATCGAAGTCGCCGATGGCCTCTTTGACCTTGGTCTTCGTGGTACAGATGGCACTATCGAACGAAAAGACACCTACACCATCCTCGCAGCCGATTTCGTTTCCGCCGAAGAAGGTACCGGCATCGTCCACTGTGCGCCCGCCTACGGCGAAGACGACTATTCATTGACCAGTAAATATGAGTTGGATTTCGTCGACTGTCTAGACGAAAACGGCTACTATTTACCCGAAATGGCCGACAAGCTCCACGCCCTTGGCGTTCGCGACACCGACGAACACGGCATCCAGATCTGGGCCGCCAACAAGTTTATCGCAAAATGCCTAGAGCAAGAGGGAATTGTCTACAAGATTGAATACATCAAGCACGAATATCCATTTAATCCACGCAGCAAAGAGCGCATCATGTATCGTGCCTTCCCAAGTTGGTTCTTCGATCTCGAAGCCCAAAAACAAATGATGCTCGACGAAAACGAAAACATCAAC
>JAZRPR010000040.1:0-20943 GCA_045649305.1 Candidatus Nanosyncoccus sp. | reverse complement strand
CAACTTAAAATGGGCGAATGGCGGAATTGGTAGACGCGCCAGACTCAAAATCTAGTTCCAGCAATGGAGTGAGGGTTCGATTCCCTCTTCGCCCACCAGAAATAAAAGAAAGAGCCAAGGGCTCTTTATTTTATTTCTGCTAGAACGGAATTGGACCCGTAGGGTTCGCCCGCCGTAGGCGGCTAGCGAGCGTCTTCCCGTTTTTAAAACGCCGCTGGATAAAGCCGTCCGGGAGTGATATAATTATGCTTAATGAGGGCTTGGGCCCGGTAGAAAAGGAGGTGTATGAGGAAGATATTAATAGCAATCTTTGGCTTGTTCTTAACGCTAGTTCCGCTGAATGCGGCAGCTTGTGGTGTTGGCGCGACTGGTACAAATGGTGAGAGCCTAGACGGCTGCAGCGAAGAGACCCAGGAGGTCACAGCTGCTGAGGCCGAGCAAAAAGAAGAACGCCAACGTTTTACTATTAGTACTGAAGCAACACTTGATGGCAACATCAAAAACAGCTCATTCTTTCTAGCTAACGACGGCACCGATAAATCAATCGTGGGTGGCCCGCTGTTTATGATCGGCAACCAGATTTCGGCCGAAGGCAAATATGAGTATGGTTTTATGGCTGGTAGCACCGCAACGATTAGCGGCGAATATGCCAGAGATTTGTTTGCGGCGGCTAATAATCTTACGATTGACGAGAACGCCAAGATTGGTCGTGACGTGTTTGTGGCTGGTAACATCGTGAAACTCAAGAACGTCCACATTCCGGGCGATGCTTATATCGCTGCTAATAAATTGACTTTTGAAAATGTAACGATCGATGGCAACCTCAATCTAGCCGGTGGTTCTTTGAAGGTGACTGACTCTTCGGTTGGGGGCACTTTCAATCATAACGACGGTCTCAAACGCGAAGGTGAGCTAAAGAGCCGTCTCGAAGAAACTTACACTATCGTTACGCAGACGATTGATCCAGTGATTGGCATGCTCTTTGGCCTAGTTTCGAAATTGGTGTGGATGGTGCTTCTGATGGTCTTCTGCAAGAAATTCTTTGCTAACCTCGTAGAAAATATTAATAGCGACATTTCAAATGACATGTTTAAGGCAATTTTGATTGGTGCTGGCGCCTTTATTGGTATACCGATTTTGGCAGTGATTTTGCTGATGACGATCGTGGGAATCCCAGTAGCCTTGATACTATTAGCGGCCTACGCAGTGCTGGTTTATACTGGCACGATTGCTACGGCAGTTTATTTGAACGAAAGATTTTTCAAAATCAAAAACGGCACGGTTGGCGCAACGCTTGGCCTAGTAATTATTTCGGCAGTTGGTTTGGCGCCATACCTTGGCACGATGCTTGGTTTAGCGGCTACGGTGCTGGGCTTTAGCCTAATTATTAGAACAGTTTTCGGAAAGAATAATTAATGAAAATTGCGCTTTTTACCGATTCCTACCTTGATGTGACGGGCGGGATTGTGACTGCGATCAACGCGCAGAAGAAAGCGTTGGAAGAAGCTGGGCACACCGTGTATTTGTTCTCAGCTGGTTATCGACGTTCCAAGAACGCCAAGACACGTTTGGCACACGAGAATATATTCGTAGTGCCATCATGCCGACTGTTTTTCCGTGGTTTGGTGCCGGTGGCAAGGCGACCAAAAATCGTGGAGCGTTGGATTTTGTGGAAACACCCAGAAATCAAAGACTTTGATATTTTCCATAGTCACTACGAGGCGGGCTGCTCGATTGCCGGGATTCGCCTAGGCAAGAAGCTCGATATTCCGGTAGTGCAGACTATGCATGGCCGCGAAGATATGGGCGTGTCTGGATTAGTGCCACTGGGTTTGCGTACGATTGTGAGTGTGTCTTTGAACATGTTCCATAGTTGGTATCTGCCTCATACAGTAAGGATAAAAAAAGACCAGAAATTCGCTAAAACTCGTGTGCGTGCGAGGATGTGGACACTAATGGTCAACCACGCCAACCAAGCTGATTTGGTGCTGACGCCGTCTGAACATTTTAAGAAGAAACTGGCGGATTATGGCGTGACTAAGCCAATCGAAGTTTTGCCAAACGGCGTGAAGGATTCCCTAGTGGATGAACCGGCCGAAGTAAAAACGTTGGCAGCGGGCGAGCCGATTCGAATTATTTGGCACAACCGTGTGACCGGCGAAAAGCGTTTGATGCCCTTCCTTAATGCTCTAAGAATGGTAGGGCCGACCAAATATAAAATGGATGTCTTTGGTGGCGGTAACGATTTGAAACGCGCTGGGCGTTTTGTGAAGAAGTATCATATGCCGGTGACTTTCCATGGCGATACTGATTTTGAAAACTTCAAGAACCGACTCAGCAGGAGCCACCTAGACGTGCTGGTTTCGATTAACTACGACACCTTTGGCATGACTTTGATTGAAGCGGAAGCGGCCGGCGTGCCGGTATTGTTCTGTGATCCAGACATGCGTGAGATTGTACCGGAAGGCGGTTTTATCATGTGCCGAGATACCAACTCGGTAGCAATGGCCGAGGCCATCAACAAGATTTTGGCACATCCGGAATGTATCGAAGAAATGAGCAAAGTGATGATTAAGCATCGTGACGAGGTCAGGCAGTCTAAACAGACTGGTAAATTGATTAAATATTATAAAGGGTTACTTGGATGAAAAAATACTTGGCTGATATTTTGACTTTTTCGAGGATTGCACTGGCGATTTTTATTATCGTTTGGGGGTTCGTAGGAGGCTGCGTAGAGGCGTTTTTGATCGCTTTCGTGGTCGCTGAGTTAACCGACTCGTTTGACGGCTATTGTTCGCGTAGGTGGCCATTCAAAAACCCGCCAGCCTATCGTAAATACGCCGTAGCGGTAGATATTTTTGCGGATATGTTCTTGTGGTTCGCGGCGTTCTTGTTCTTTACGTTACGCATTAATTTGGTGGCTGGATTAATTACGATGCTTGGTACGGCGGCTATTACTGGCCTCATCGAAATTATTGTTTACCGTCGTTTCTTTGGCCATCCAGACAACTTTGCTAAGGGCTCGCTTTGTGACACGAACTTTAAATTGGCACACAAAATTGTGATGGCAAGACGTTGGTTTTATCTTGCGACTTTGGCAATGATTATTATTTGGTCTTTGCTCGTTACCAGCTGGCCGGACGTAGTAAAGATTGCTTTATTTATCGTGGCCTTAGCGGTGTCTGTGTTCTTGTGGTTCTTCTTGAAAACCCGTCGCAAAAACATTTCGCGTGATGCGATTGAGCTTGAAGAAAAATTGAAGAAGTCTTAAAACAGTGCCGCGATGGTGGCCTGCTCAAAATTATTTGGATTATACAAATTGAAGGCAGCAATTTTGGTGGCGGCATCGCCCATCATTAATGAAAGTGCCGAGTAGACAGTTTTTTCGATCGGCACGGCGTGGACGTTGCCGTTTTTTGCAACGATGATTTGCTCACCATGGAATGTAATGATAGAAACTGGGTAACTAAGTGTAAATTTATGCAAAGTTTCAGCAATTTGCATGAGCGGTTGCGAAAGTAAAATGACTTTTGGATAATACACGGATTGCAAAAGTTTCTTTAAGCTTGCGATGGAAGTAAAAAAGCATAAATTTTCGTTCATAAGTAAGCGTTCTGGGTTGCCGCTTGAAATAAGGTCGGTAGTGTCACGCGTGAGGAGGGTCGGCTTATCTGTTATTTCGCAGATTTTGGTGATGGCGCGGGCGGTAATATTGTTCTTGGAAAAGTCGCCAGTAAGCAGGTTGAAGTCGGAAGTATGAATAATTTCTGAAAAAGCATCCGAATCGGCAAAGGAACCAGCGTCGGTGGCCGGCAAGAAAATTAAGCCAGGAAGCGGCGGCAAAGTGTTCTTTAAAGTTTCTGGCAGAGCTAACTTTAAATCTTCGATTGGAAAGTCTTTGGCGAGGGCTTCAGCGGACTTCACGACGTTTTTAAAACTCTGTGCGTGGCCGCCAAGTACGAGTAGGCTGCCTTTTTTCTGGTCTGGGATATTCCAAGCTAAATCCGGAAAAGGATTGGTGTCGTATTTATGAAAATAATCCATTAGGCCTCCATTTCGATTGAGACTGGGCAATGATCTGAGCCCTCAATAGCTTCATGGATCTCGGCGCTTTTAACTTTCTTAGCGAGATTTTCAGAAACAAAGAAATAATCAATGCGCCAGCCGATGCCACGAGCGCGGGCATTGGCACGCCAGGTCCACCAAGTGTAACGGCCGGTTTCGTTTGGATGTAGGGCGCGGAAAGTATCAACAAAGCCAGCATTAACTAGATTGTCGATTCCCTTTCTTTCTTCTTTAGTGTAGCCAGCGTTTTCTTCGTTGTCTTTTGGACGGGCTAGATCGATTTCGGTGTGAGCGGCGTTGAAGTCGCCACAAACCACGACCGGCTTTTTCTCTTCGAGCGATTTGAGGTATTTAAGCAAAGTTGGGTCCCAGAGTTTTTCGCGAAGATTCAAACGTTCCAAAGTGTGTTTAGAATTTGGTACGTAGACATTAACTAGGTAGAAATTTGCGAATTCAGCAGTGAGTACGCGACCTTCTTTTAGTGGGTCGCCGAATTGATCAGTGAAGTCTTGGTCGGTTGGTAAAATATTTTGTACAGAAAGTGGTTTGATTTTGGTAAAAATGGCGGTGCCAGAATAGCCTGGACGTTCGGCAGAATTCCAGAGCTCTTCGTATTCTGGTAGGTCGATTTCGGCTTGGCCTTGCTTGGCTTTGGTTTCCTGCAAACAAAGAATGTCTGGCTGTTTTTCATCGATAAATTTTTGGAAGGCACCTTTATTAATGATGGCGCGTAGGCCGTTGACGTTCCAGGAATAAATGCGCATTAGTAGCGTCCCCTTTCGATGTCGCGCTTTTTGATGGTTTCGCGCTTGTCGTATTTCTTTTTGCCTTTACCGGTGGCAATAATCAATTTAATATGGCGGGCTTCGCCAAGCATTTTAACTGGCACGATTGCAAAGCCGTCGGCGCGAGCTTTAGCAAGGCTCATGAGTTGGCGTTTGGTGACGAGCAACTTAATGTTTTCGGTATTTTCGGCGCCGAGAGTAAGATTATTGAGCCAGAGCTCGCCGTTTCGAATTGTAATAAACGAACCTTTGAGCTGTACGTGATGGTCGCGGATTTTGCGGACCATTGGGCCGGTCAAACACATGCCAGCAGAAAGCTCGTCGCCAAGTTGATAATCATAATGCGCGCGACGGTTAACAATCGGGTTAGTGTTTGACTTTGTCATAAGTCAATTATATCACTTAAGAGATTTTAACGTTATCCTCACCGACGAGCTCGCGGAGCTTACCCAGGAAGTCGTCTGAGGTTTCGACTCTAAATGGCATGCGGAGTGGCTTCTTCTCTTCCCCATCTTTGAGGACAAGAATGACGTCTTGATAGCCGTTATTAAGGTCGCAGAGGCGGCGGATGGCGGTGAGAGTGTCCGTATCATTAGGATTTTC
This sequence comes from Candidatus Nanosyncoccus sp., assembly GCA_045649305.1. Classification (GTDB taxonomy): domain Bacteria; phylum Patescibacteriota; class Saccharimonadia; order Saccharimonadales; family Saccharimonadaceae; genus Nanosyncoccus. The sequence goes on along the minus strand of JAZRPR010000040.1, from coordinate 15,490 downwards.
AACTAAGATAAACAGGCGTTCTTTGCGCGGGTCTTTTGGCGGAGCAATAATGCGAGCCGGTTCTTCAGGCGCTGCTGGGGCTTTGTAATTAACTTTTTCGGCGGAAGATTTGAAGTTGCGCTTCTTTGGTGCAGCAACTGGTGCGGCGAGGTGACTGCCGGTGCTTTGATAGTTTTCGAGTACGTCATCCGAGATAAGTTCGACAGTTTCGGCGAGGACTTTGATTTCGGAAGTTGGGCGACCTTCTTTGTCCGTAGCGTTGACGCGGCCAGAGATGCGTACGACATTATCGACAACGAGTTTGGCACCGCAGGTTTCAAAGACGGATGGGAAAACGACGGCTTCGGTTTCACCGGTTTTATTTTCGATTTTAACGAAAGCCATCTTGGTATTGGACTTAGTGAGAATGGTGCGGACGTTGGTGATGATGCCGCCAATTACGATGCTTTTATCATTGTTTTCAGCGCAGACGGCAGAAATTGGGTGGGTTTGCTCTTCGAAATACAAATCATATTTATCGAGTGGATGAGCGGAGAGGTAGAGGCCCATCAAATCGCGCTCCCAAAGTAGCTGCTCTTTGTCGGAATACTGAGTTGGGGCTGGTTTGATTTCTGGTTCTGGAATAGCGCCAGCGTCACCCATCGCGCCAAACAGATCGGTTTGGCCGGAGCCAACATCTTTTTGAACTTTGGCGCCGTAGGCTTGAATGCTTTCTAGGTTAAACAAGAGGTCGGAGCGGGAGTAGCCAAAGCGGTCGAAAGCACCGGTCTTGATGGCGGCTTCCCAGGATTTTTTGTTGAACTTGGTAGAGTCAACACGTTTGGCAAAGTCGAAAATCGATTTGAACGGGCCGTTCTTGTCGCGCTCCGGAATAACGATGTCTTCGATGAGCGATTTGCCCATGTTTTTAACGCCGGACAGGCCAAAGCGAATGGTTTTCTTGCCACCCACGATACCGAAGTCACCGTAAGATTCGTTGATATCCGGGCCAAGCACTTTGAGGCCAATGCGTTTACATTCAGCAATTTCGATAGCGAGACGGTCGGTCCAACGCATGTCGGCGGTCATGAGAGCAGCCATGAAGGCGTCTGGATAATGAGCCTTGAGATAGGCGGTCCAATAAGCTACCAAAGCGTAACATGCGGCGTGGGACTTGTTGAAACAATAGTTGGCGAAGTCGAGCAGCTGGCTCCAGAAAGTCTCGGCAATTTCTTCGGTAGCACCACCGATTTTGACGGCACCTTCGATAAACTGCGGTTTGACTTTTTTCATGAGATCGATTTTCTTCTTACCTACTGCCTTGCGCAGAGTATCTGCCTGGCCACCAGTAAAGCCGCACCATTCCTTGGAGATCTGCATGAACTGCTCCTGGTAGATCATAATACCGTAGGTATTTTTGAGGGAGTTTTCGAGGCCTGGGTGGAGATAAGTGATTGGTTCTTCCCCGTGTTTGCGGCGAATAAAGGAGTCGATGAACTGCATCGGGCCTGGGCGATAAAGCGCCACCATAGCGATGATGTCTTCAAAGGACGAAGCCTTGAGGTCCTTGAGATAACGTTTCATGCCGGCAGATTCAAGCTGGAAGACACCAGTGGTGTCAGCGCGCTGGAGGAGTTTGTAGGTTTCCTCATCGTCGAGTGGCACAGAATACATGTCGATATCGTTATGATAGACTTTGCGAATCATGCGGAGCGCATTATTAATCACAGAAAGGTTGGAAAGGCCGAGGAAGTCCATCTTAAGTAGACCAAGTTCTTCAACGGTGCCCATTGGGAATTGGGCGGCGATTGGGCCTTTAGCAGAAACTTCAAGCGGCAGGAATTTTACCAAATCGTTTGGCGCAATCACGACGCCACAAGCGTGCACGCCGTGGTTTCTAATCGTGCCTTCTAGGCGAGAGGCAAAGTCGATGACCTCTTTAGAAATCGGGTTGGATTCGTATTCGGCTTTGAGTTCTGGAACGTCTTTGACGGCTTCGGCAAGGTGGCAGTGATGACCCATTACTGGGTCTGGCACCATTTTGGCAAGACGGTCGGCTTCGGCGTATGGCACTTCGAGCACGCGGGCGACATCGCGCACGGCGTTTTTAGCCATCATTTTACCAAAGGTGGCGATATTAGAAACGCGCGCTTCGCCGTATTTTTCAGTACAATATTCAATCACTTCGTCGCGGCGCGTATCCTGGATATCGGTATCGATATCTGGCATGGAAATACGGTCTGGGTTAAGGAAACGCTCAAAGAGTAGGTCGTATTTGAGTGGATCAAGCTCGGTAATACGAAGGGCGTAGGCCAGCAAAGAACCGGCAGCGGAGCCACGACCTGGGCCATAGACGATTCCCTGGTTCTTGCCCCACATAATAAAGTCTTGGACAATCAAGAAATAGCCGTTGTAGCCCATTTTATCGACTACAGAAAGCTCATAATCGATGCGTGGAAGAATCCTGGAGTTTTCGTCACGGTCTTTGTCGACTTTTTCGAGTAGTTTGCGGCAGGCCGGAATGTCGAGCTTTTCGGTCTCTTCCTTGGTTTTACCACAGTAGCGGAAAACTAGGCCACGGAAGACCAGTTTATCGAGATAAGATTTTTCGTCTTCGCCTTTTGGCACTGGGAATTTTGGAATCAAAATGCGGCCAAGCTGAAGATCAACATTACAGCGATCGGCGATGCGTTTACTATTTAAGACGGCTTCTGGACAAGTATCTTGCCAGTGATCGATAATTTCATCGGCAGAGATAACGTGAAGATCGAAATCTTTCAAAGTCATGCGGTTTGGATCGGAAAGATTGGCGGCGGTACCAACACAGAGCAAAACTTCGTGGGCATCTTGGTCTTCGTGCTTCAAATAGTGGGCATCACAAGTCACAACGAGCGGCAAGTCGAGTTCTTCGGCGTGAGCCATTAGCCAGTCATTGACCTTCTTCTGCTCGGCGGAGTGAGTAGAAGATTTTGGATGGCCGTGGTCTTGCATCTCGAGATAAAAACGGTCTTTAAAGACGTTGCGATACCAATCAATAAGGCTGAGGGCGCGCTTGTCGTCGCCGGCACGGATGGCTTCGGAAATCTCGGAGCCCATACAGCCAGAGAGACAAATAATTCCCTCATTATATTTTTTGAGTTCGTCGTGGTCGGTGCGTGGTTTGTAATATTTACCGTTGATCTCGGCATTAGACATGATGCGGCAGAGGTTTTCGAACCCCTGGTTGTTCATTGCGAGCAAAGTAATATGAAAGCGTTGCTTGTCGTGCGCAGGGTCTCTGTCGGTCATCTTGCGGGCAGCAACGTAAGCCTCAAGGCCAAGGACTGGCTTGATGCCGGCGTCATTACAGCATTTATAAAGCTCAACTAGGCCGCTCATGGTGCCATGGTCGGTGACGGCGACGGCTTCCATGCCCTGGGCTTTGACATAATCAACGAGTTCTGGAATCTTGGTTAAGCCATCCAGCAAAGAATAATGGGTGTGATTGTGCAGGTGCACAAAATCACTCGGTTTCAGCTTAACTCCTTTAGACATACTATTATTATAACAAAAAGGGTCTGAGATTGGGGCGCAAAATGTTTAGGATTAACTAATTCCTCAAACTAGATTCGTCCTGTTACTCGTATGACCCTCTTTGTTATGTTTGTTTTGGAGCCGCATAACCTTACACTCTAATTTCAAAATAACATAAGCATTTTGTGATGTCAAGCATAAAAAAATAAAAAAAAGCACCTTTCAACTTGGAAGGGTGCTTTTTAATCTGTTATTTCTTTTTGGTGGTTTTTGCTTTGACGGTGTTTTTGACGTCAGAGGCAGCTTTTTTAGCTTTGGCACCGGCTTTTTTGGCGCCAGCTTTGATTTTGTCTTCGTTCTTAGCGGCAAAGACGCCCGCTACGGCACCGGCGATAGCTCCGAGTGCTGCGCCGAGGAAGAACTTATTGCTTCCCTTTTTATCGGTTTTTTTAGTTGTTGCTTTTTTTGCCATCCCTTTTCTCCTTTGGTTTTTTATATTTTGGATCGGTGTATTTTTCTGCGAAGGTTTTGACGACACCGCCAATCGAGGTCATGCCTTTGACGTTGTCTACTACATCACCAGCGCTAGCAGCGATATCTTGGCCTTTAATCACGACTTTTTTAACTTCTTTAGTGACGCCGATTAATTTGGCGAGCAAAACGATGCCAAGAATTAAGAAGATTAATAAAGCGGTTGAGAGGAAGATAACTAGAATCCATTCTGCTACATTCATGTTTTATTCTCCTTAAGGTTATTTTAGCATATTTAGTTTTCAGAGACAAACTTGCGGACATCGTCGGCATAGTCGGTGTTTTTCAATACGTATTCGAGATGAGCGAGGAAGTAATTTTTCGGGTCGCCGGTGGTTACCCACTTGCCGGTGGTTTCTTTGACGTAGACTTTGCCGGTTGGAATGAGGCTGGCAATAGCATCGGCTGTCCAGAGTTCACCGTCTTTACCGGTATTCTGTGGATCGAGATACTTAAAGATTTCTGGAGTGAGCAAATAGCGGCCATAGGATGCAAGGTCGGAAGCGGCTTCTTCTGGCTTTGGTTTTTCAACCAAGCTATTTAAGACGTCGGTTTCTGGGTTGAAATCGATGGAAGCATACTTCTTAATCTCTTCGTGTGGGACGAGCTGGCCAGCAATGATGGCAACAGCATCTGGGTGAGCCTCAAAGGCTTCCATCAAATCCTGTACGGCTGGTTTGCCAAGCACGAGGTCGTCAGAATAGACGGCGAGGAAAGCCTCGTCATCATCAATAAAGCTTTTGGCGGACGCAAAAGGTGAACCGTTGCCGTATGGCAGGCCCTTATCTTGAGTGATGACGGTGATTTTTGGCAAATCAAAGAGCGCCTTGACTGGCTCAAAGCGGCTAGCTTTGCCCTGAGCGGTCAAGAGCTTTTCGATGTGCGGAACATGGTTAGTAAAGTAATCTTCATAAACAGCTTTGCCATCTTCGGTAGCAACGATAATGATTTCTTCGATGCCGGCAGCAGCACATTCCTCAACCACCATTTGCATGACTGGTTTATTGCCAATTGGCATCATGCCTTTTGGTACAGTTTTGGTAATAGGAAGATAGCGGCTAGCAAAGCCAGCGTCGGTAATAATTGCCTTACGTGGGGTTTTGTAATTCATGAGAATCTCCTTGAGATTCCATTATAACATAGTTATTTCTTTTTAACAGTTTTAGCCTTGGCCTTGGTTTTGGCTTGAAGTTTGGCGGAATTTTTGGCACCCTTTTTGGCGGCCTCGCTACGAGCGGTACGGTCTTCATTCTTTTGGTCGAGGTTGTGAACGCCATAGATAAAGCTACCAATACCAACGATGAGGAGGTAGGTACCGAAGAAGCGGATGAAGGTAGAAATTTCAAAGTTGCCAGCGTTCAAGATAATGAAGCCCATCACAGCGCCACAAACGCCAACCGAGATGCGGATGAAGCGATCGGTTTGGTCTTCGCAGGCGACGAAGCTGTGGACGATATCGATAATACCGGAAACGGTAGTGTAGATAGCGAGCACGATGGTGCTATAGACGATGTTTTCGTTAGCGAAGAAGAGAAGGCAGATGGCGGCAATCACGTCGACGAGGGCGTCGATGACGGAGTTGATCCAGCCACGTTTTTTGGCGGAGTTGTAAAGCGCGCTCGAAGCATCAACGATGCCCATGGTGAGCAAGAAAATGCTAAGTAGCGATGCGGTTTGTGAGAAGCTGGTGATTTGCCCGGAGAGGCAGAAGAAGCCAGCGAGTAGGGCCAATGCGCCGCGGATGCAGAACACGAGCCAGTGTTTGTCGATGAATTGACGTTTGATGTGTGCCATTGATAAATTCCTTTATATAATACTTATGCTTATTATAACATAAATTATACTGTTAGCACAAAAAATTATACTTCTGGGATTTTACAGGGGTGAAAATGAATATACTTTTAGACGTGACGAACGCGCTTGCGTACGCTCTCGATAAGCTTATCGAGCAGGTATTTAAATTTGTTTAATACTAAATCGTGGGCTGGAGTGTATTTTAATTCTTCACAACCAAAGGAACGTTTGAATTCGGAAACGCCGTAGAAGCGGTGCTTGGTTTCGTCTAGGCCAACAATGCCCCAAAGGTTGTAGCGTTTGATGCCGCGCTTTCTGGCTTCGCGCATGGCTTCCATGTGGAGGAGCGGAGCAGCGGAATATTTATTGCCAAGTGGTGAGGATACGCCGTAATGATAGCTGGCTTCGTTGCCGTAGAAAACCATAAAGTTTTGGGCGAGTACTTCGCCGTCTTTTTTGGCGGTATACATGATGACTTCGTCGTTTTTGGCGAAAGCCGCGAATTGTTTGGTGAGAAATTCTTCAGAAAAGGCAACAAAGCCCTGGCGCTTAGCGTGTTCGACTTCGAGATTATAGAAAGTCTTGACGATAGCTGGGTCGGTAGAAGTCTCAATCGTGATTCCCTCTTTTTCGGCTTTCCTAAGCTTGCGGCGGAAGCCTTGAGAAGCGGCAGCAAGAATTTCTTCTTCGGATTTTTCGAGATTTAAAACGCCGGCGTATTCAACCGAGAGATACATCGGGGCTTTTTTGAGACCAAGCTCTTGCATGAGTTTTAGAGATTTATCGGAAAGCTCAAGCTGTGGGCGGACGCGAACAAAGACGCAGTGGTTTTCGCGACCTTGAGCTTCGATGTCTTTGAAGACGGTTTTAACGGCAGACTTGTTGGTCCAGTCGACAATTGGGCCGCCGGCAATGGCCATGTAGGTGCCGCGCTTGGCGGTTTCAACGACGCCAGCATAGGCGGCGATGATTTGATTGCTGTTGTCTTTAAAAAGACGGCGGACAACTTTTTTACCACGGGAAGCGTGGAATTCATAAAAGTCCCAAGATTGCAAAAAGTTGGTGTCTTCAAACGAGGTAATGAATTTGTCCCACTCGGCGCGGTCTGCGGCGTTAACTACTTCGATCATAGGTGCCTCTTTTTCTTGCGGGCGCGCTCAACGATGAGGTTTGGCAGATATTTGAATTTATTAATTACTAAATCATGAGCCGGAACGTATTCAACAATTTCGCCACCAAAGCCGGTCTTGAAAGTGGTAACTCCAGCATAGCGATGATGAGGCTGGTTTGGTGGAGCGATGCCCCAAAGGTTGAAACGCTCGATGCCCTGGGCTTTGAGGTCTTTGATGGCTTGCCAAATCAAAACGTGGGCGCCCGGGAGCTTGCGGTTGAGATCGGTGGAGGCGGCTTCGTAGTAATCGGCCTCGCGACCATTAACGATAATTAAGCCGTAAGCCACTGGCTGACCTTCGTGCTTAGCAATATAAATCGTGGCGTTGTCGCCAAAGGCGTCGTGCTCGGCGAGGAGTAAAGGTAGTTTTGGTGGGATAAAATGTTGGCGTTTGGCGGTTTCGTCCTGGACGTGGTGGAATTCAAGGAAGGCTTCGCCGGTGTTGTATTTCTCAACGGTGATGCCAAGTTTTTCGCCGCGGCGAACATCGTAGCGGGTTTGGCGGCGCATGTTGGCCAGGAGCTCTTCTTCGGTTTTGGTGAGGTCAATAATTACGGTGTGCTCAGCAGCAAGATGCATTGGTGAAGGCTTGAGACCGAGTTTGTTGAGGATCTCAAGATTTTCGGCGTTGCGGCGGAGCTGCGGGCGGATGCGTACGAAAGCGCAGTGATTTTGCTCGGCGAGTTTGTGAATCTTAGTAAAGACATCACGCAAAGTTTCAGGGTTTTTCCAATCGATCAAAGGGCCGCACGGGATTTCGAGATAACGACCACGCTTGGCGTCCTGTACGATCATCAGGGCGTAACCGCGGCCTTCAAATTCTTCGGTGATGGTTTTCTTGCCGATGATTTCGTTGACACGGCGCCATTCTGGAGACTGCAAAAAGTTTGCTTCCGGGAAATCTTCTAGTACTTTAGCCCAACTCATTTTTTGTACTCCTCGATTATTTTTAGCGCTGGTATCAGGTTAGCTTCGTCGTAGTGGGTCGGCAGGTTGATGATTTCTTTGGCGATCTTAGTAGCATTCGGGCAGGCGGATTCGTCGAAGTTAGCCTTCTTATAAAAGCGTTCTGGCGCGATTGGTGTTTCAAACCAGAAGCCATCAAAATGATAACCATTTCGCTTAAGTTTTACAAGTAGCTCGTCGCGGTCTCGGACGAGAACGAACTTGCGAATTGGTTGACGGTTCTTCGGCAGATTCTGTAGTTGTTTCAAAACAATTTTGGCAGTAAAGCGCGGTGCGCGGCGTTCAAAATCGAGTTTGTTGTTGGCGGAACGCTCAACTTGGTGAGTCTTGATTAAGAAGCCCATCCAGATAGTTTCGAGTTTGATTTTGGCGAGTAGGCGGTAGAAAGCGCAGAAAGTTGGGTAGAAGCGGGCGCGGAAAGTGTCGGCAAAAGTGGCGTGCTTTTTTGGTGCTTTGACAGCCGGAAAGCTGAGGTCGCGAATCACGACGGCGCCACCGGCGGCAGCATCAAGAGATTTTTCTTTGCCAAACGACAAGGCGGCGGCTACGCCAACCGTACCGACCTCGCGGCCGTCTTTGTAATAAGTGCCGGTGCAGTGAGCCATGTCTTCAAAGATTTTAATGCCAGACTTTTTGGTGAGATTTTCGATTTTTGCGATATCTACTGGTAGACCAAGAGTGTTTTGAATAATAATACCTTTAATATCGCGCTCTTTTAAAAGAGCGGCCAGGATTTTTTCGTCATAGTGCAAAGTCTCTGGATTAATGTCGGCAAAAACCGGCACCATTTTGGCGGCTTTTAAGGCTTCGAGTACGGCGTAGCAAGTAAAGCCGTTAACGACGACTTTGCTGCCTGGCTCGAGCGTAGTTTTTAAAGCGATAGCAAGAGCGGTGCGGCCATTTTTAGTAATAGCAACATGAGCCTCGTCGCTACCATAACGTTTGGCAAGGTAGGCGCAGAGTTCTTTTTGGCCCTTTTTGGTGCCAACGGCAAAGAGACGTTTGAAGCGTTCGCCGGCGGAAAAGCGGCTAGCTTGGGCGAGGAAGTAGTGCTTAGACATTCTTTAGTTCCTCCACGATGGCCTTAGCGAGCTCTTCGGAATAATTGATGTAGGCAGAGTGCGGCCAGTTCTCAAAGAATTTGAGTGTAGAATGCGGCAAGCGCTCGTTCATTTTATCGGCGTGGCGCGGTGGGGTAATAGTATCTTTTTTGCCCCACAAAATCGAGACTGGCGTGGTGACCTTGGTAAGGTCGAGAGACTTGTCGGATTCGAGCATGTTTTCGAGTGTGCGCTTCATGTTTTCTGGTGCTTTGGCATAGTCGGTGGAACCGGTGAGGCGATGGAAGACTTTATCGATGAACTTAATCTTGCGGAAAGGTTTGCCGATTTTGGCGATAGTTTTAACGATAGTCTTTTTGGCGGAAGCCTCATAAATACCGGCAGCATCAAGCAAGATGAGGTGCTTCAATTTGGCCGGGTTCTTAGCGCAGAGATTTAGAAGGATGCGGCCGCCATTGGAGTGGCCGAGCGCGACGGCGCCGTTTGGGATATTTTCGTTGGCCCAGTTCATATAATCGTCAATCGTCCAGACTTTCTTGGATGGAGCGGTGAGGCCAGGGACGTTCAAAAAGTGAACTTTAATTCCCTGTTTTTTTAGTAATTCGAGTGTTTTGTCCCAGCGCGTTGCATCATAGGTCCACCCGTGAATGATGTAGAGCTCTTTCATGAATCGAGGCCTCGTTTTTTGCGACGTTTGACGGCGGCTGGTTCGCGGCGACAGAGTTTGTCGGCGTCCTCTGGGTTCTTCAAAAGCTTTTCGATAATCCATTCGAGGTATTGGCTACCCTTAAAGAAGAGGGTTTCTTTGCCGGTAATGTGCTTCTCGATGTAATCGAGTGCGCGATGTGGATCGGTGGTGGTTTGGGCAGAAACGCCGAGCTCTTTGAGCTTTGGTGCAGTGTATTTTTTGGTGCGCTCGCCGACCAAGATGATTTTTTCTGGTTCGACGTCGGCAATCAGATTAGCAAGCTTCTCGTGCTCTTCTTTTTCGATGGAGCCTTGATCGATAATGTCGCCAATAACTAGCCATTTGTGGTCGGCATGCATGAGGCGAGCCATTTCGAGGAACGAAGTCATCGAAATGAGGTGGGCGTTGTAGCTGCTGTCGATAATATTGATACCCTTAACGCCTTCGAAATATGAGCTGCGGCTAGGTGGGACTTTGACGCCAGAAAAGTCTGGGTTGAACGGCAACTTAAGATATTTCATTAAATCTTGCAAAACTAAGAGATGGAACGAAAGGTTGCGGACTTCTGGGTGATTGAAATGGAAAGTGGTTTTGCCGTAGGTGAAGTCGGTAAACTCTGGGTAGACGACGTATTTTTTGAGCTCGGATTTTTTGATGGCGATCACCTTGGCCTTGATATCTTTGACGGCGGCCTTCATGTGCGGGTCGTTGGCGTCGATATAAACTAGCTTGGTAGTGTTTTCTGGGAGTTTGGCAAATTCGTTGGCGATAGCCTCTTCGAGGGAGTCAAACTCGCCGGAGTTGACAACGTTTTCAAACTTGGCGGCATGCGAAAGGCCGAGCGAAACCCAAATAGTGACCTCTGGCTTGAGCCAGGTGGCCAAAAATTCGGTCTCGTGCGGGCGTTCGCCGTCGATTTCGACAACGTAGAATGGTTTTTTGCGGGTATAGAATAGCGAGCGGAATGGCGCCTCGAAGAAAAGTCGAATCCAGTGAAGTTTGGTGCCTTTAACGCCTTTCATGCCGAGGATATCAAAAGCAATGCCGAAGGCCGAGTTGGCGTCGTGCGAAAAATGAGCCTTATCGGTCATTTGATGTTCCATGAGGTTCAGCATGGTGGTTTTGCCTGCGGAACCGGTAATTGCGATGATGCGTGGTTTCCAGCGTTTCAGAGAGCGATTGGCGAAATGCTTGAAGTATTTAGCGGCAGTAAAATAGAAACGCTTCTTGAATTTTGATACGAATATCATGTATGTATTATAGCATACAAAAATCAAAATAACCCCCCTTCGGACACACTCAAGGCCGTTCGGCCAAGCTTATGGTCCTCAGGGGGGTTATTTCTGATTTTTGTGTGTTTAATTACATCTTGATTTCGGCATCAACACCTGCAGGAAGTGAGAGGTTTTGGAGGCTCTCAATGGTCTTCGGGGTAGCGTTGAGGATGTCGATCAAACGCTTGTGAACTTTCATTTCGAAAGCTTCACCACCGGTCTTGTAGACGTGTGGAGATTTCACAACGGTGAAAGTTGAACGTTTGGTTGGTAGTGGCACTGGGCCAGAGACCTGGGCACCGGTACGGATAGCGGTGTCGATGATTTGTTTTGCGCTCTGGTCAATGACGCGGTGGTCATAGGCTTTGAGACGGATGCGGATTTTTAGTCCTTCGCTTTTGGCTGCGGTTTTTGCAGCGGCTTTTTTGGCTTCTGCCATGTATTCCCTTCTCTCTATAATCTCAGATGAATACTTAGATGATTCGTCGATGAGTTTTTAGAGATAGATGATTAATGTTGATATGTTTTCTTATTATACATAAATTACGGCGAAAGTCAAGAAAAATAGGGGGAGTAACCTGTTGTATAATAATAGTAATAAGGAGGAATATGAAGAAGATTTTGTTGGTTGTTTCCCTGGTGGCGGTGATGGCTTTTTTGAAAACGGCTCCGGCTTATGCAGTTGAGTGCAAGGAGGGCGTGGGTGGTATTTCCCTATCCCCAGCATCGGAAGATTTTAATTTTGATGGTGGTGATATTCATGAGGGGACGCTCAAGATTAAGAACATGAGTGCTAGTGCGCCGGCTTCGCTAAGAGTTTATGCGGCGCCATATTCGGTGGATGAGAATAAAAACAAAGATTTTACTACCGAGAAGGCGCGCACACAGATTAGTCGCTGGATTGAATTTGCGGGGGCGGATGGCTATGCGGCGGAAGCGACTTTTGAATTGGCGGCCTGTACTGAGCAAACTGTAAACTACCGAGTGGTGGTGCCAGAAAGTGTGCCGGACGGTGGGCAGTATGCGGTGATTTTTGTCGAGAATAATGGCAATGGTGATGGTGGCGGCATTCGAACGGTTTCGCGCGCCGGCATGCTGGTTTATGGCCGTGCTAACGGTGGTGAGACGATCGAAAAGGCTGAGTTTGGTGAGCTAAAAATCGGTACGAGTGAAGACGCTAAGGATAGCGACGGTAACCCGATTAAGAAGACCGTGATTATGGCTGGCGCAGAAGTCAAAAACACCGGCAACGTAGATGTAGCGGTGATTGGTGATTTGAAAGTTGAAAATATCTTTGGCGGCGAATTATATCATCATACGGCATACGATTCGGCTTTGCCGGATTCGGCGATTGACGTCACGAATGTTTGGGCTGATACGCCAATGATAGGGCTATTTAAGGTGACCTATTCCCTATCTTCGCCAGGCGCAGAAACGATAACCGCTACGCAAGTAGTATTTATTTGCCCGACTTGGGCGGGTGCGGTACTGGCGGTGCTTTTGATTATTGTAGCGATGGGGATTCTTTCGATGATTGATAAGCGTCGTAAGCGCAGGGCAAAATACGGATTCTAAAAAATAAGCCCCAGGTGGGGCTTATTTTTATCGTTCTTAGAACTTAATGTAGTTGTCTGGGTTGGTGAGAATTCTCTCGATAGCTTCGGTGGTTTTGAGCTCTAGATCCAGGGAATATTCTGGGCCGCAAGAGTCTTGTGGGTGGCCGTAATAGAACTCATAGTCGCCATCTGTCATTATTAGTGTACTGCCGTAAAGTCTGTAGCTTTCGGCGTTTGCCTTCGGGACCTTGGTGATTACACCAAGAGAACATCGTTCGACTGAGCTAAACTCACTCATAGCTTGGGCGCCCTTGATCCCACCGGAGAGGTCAAGCCTCCAGGCGGCGTCAGATGGGACATAATCGAATTTATAGGTGACCTCTTCTAGCTCATCGCCAACTTTGATTTTGAGGCCCCAACGACCAATGTAAATATAGTCTTTAGAAGAGGATTCGACTGGTGTGTCGGCAATGATGATGGTTTTGTCATCGTCGGTTTTCTCGATTTTGTCAGCATCGATAGTAGTGACGGTGCCGTCATCTTCTTTGACCTGGATTTTGAGGTCTTGTGGTTGTGGTTTTTCGTTGGCTTTAATCATGCCATAAACGCCAAAGCCTGCACCGGCGAGTGCTACTACTGCGAGCGCAATCATGCACGCGAGTGAGCCTTTGGATTTCTTTTCTACGGCTACTGGAGCCGGATTGGTATTTTCCATTGTTTCCTTTCTGAAATGGTTATATTTACTTACATTATATATATATATATATATATATTAATCAATAGGCATAAACAAAAATCCGCCCTTTAAGAGCGGATTTTTGGTTGGGGTATCAATTATTTGATAACTTTGGTGATAACACCAGAACCAACGGTCTTGCCGCCTTCGCGGATTGCGAAGCGGTCGTTGTTGTTCATAGCGACTGGAGCAAGAAGTTTGACGTTGAAGGTAACTTGGTCACCAGGCATGACGATCTCTTTGTCAGCTGGAAGTTCGACTTCACCGGTAACATCCGTAGTACGGAAGTAGAATTGTGGCTTGTAACCCTTTGAGAATGGGGTGTGGCGGCCGCCTTCTTCTTTCTTCAAGATGTAAACTTGTGCTTCGAATTCGGTGTGTGGGGTGATAGAACCTGGTTTTGCAATAACCTGACCACGTTCGATCTGTTCGCGCTCGATACCGCGGAGCAATAGACCTGCGTTATCGCCTGCCTGACCCTGATCAAGAGTCTTGTGGAAGGCCTCAATACCAGTAACGACAGATTTCTGTGTGTCTTTAAGACCAACGATTTCAACTTCGTCGTTAAGTTTGATGACACCCTGCTCGATACGGCCAGTAGCAACTGTACCACGACCCTTAATAGAGAAGACGTCCTCAATTGGCATCAAGAATGGCTTGTCTAGATCGTGCTCTGGAATATCAAAGTATTCATCCATAGCTTTGACAAGATCCATGATAGCTTGTTCGTTTTCTGGATCACCTTCAAGAGCCTTAGTAGCAGAACCCTTGATGATTGGAGCGTTGTCACCATCGAAGCCGTACTTGTTAAGAAGTTCACGGACATCCATCTCGACTAGCTCAACGAGTTCTGGATCAGCGAGGTCCATCTTGTTGAGGAAGACGATGATCTTTGGAACGTTAACCTGGTGAGCAAGAAGAACGTGCTCACGAGTCTGTGGCAATGGACCATCATTAGCAGCAACGACGAGGATAGCACCATCAATCTGAGCAGCACCGGTAATCATGTTCTTGATGTAGTCGGCGTGGCCTGGCATATCAACGTGTGCGTAGTGACGCTTTTCAGATTCATACTCCTGGTGGGAAGTAGCAATGGTAATACCACGTGCTTTTTCTTCTGGAGCGTTGTCAATCTGATCATAAGCGATTGGTTTGTTGACGTCGCTAGGAAGTTTCTTTGCTAGAACTGCTGTGATAGCAGCTGTAAGTGTAGTTTTACCGTGGTCGACGTGGCCCATGGTACCTACGTTAATGTGAGGTTTGGAACGGTCAAAATCTGCCATTCTTTATTATCTCCTTTGTTATTAATTTGTCGGGAGCACTAATAAAAACCAGCTCCAGACACTTGCATCTATTATAAACGCTTTATTTATAGTTGTAAAGGGGTTTTTAGGGAGATTTTGCTAATATTGAAATTTTTTAACTTTTATGGTAAAATAGACAAGTTATCATGCTTTTTGAAGGAGGGTAGATTATGTATGATAAGGTAAATTACAACGTGGAGCAGCTCAAAAAGCTCTACAAGGAGAGCCTAATCTTAAACAAGAACGGGAGAGTTTTACTCAAAAAAACGCGTTCCTTCCTGGAATGTAAAAATCCCGATTTTGTACCACTTTCGGCCATGCACAAGGAGGATAGGGGCAAAAAGTCACTTAGTGTGACAATGAACTTCCCGCATTGGCTTCCGCTCAGAGAGCCGAAGAAAAACTGGTTCGAAGTGGCAAAAGAAATCCCGATGCGCTCGGTATACGATTTACTGATAGACGAATGTCTACTGGATATCACAGGAATGCTGCCAGGCGTACTCGGAAATAAGAAGATGTGGTCTGACATCCCCGGAGAATTCTACGTCGTAGATGACCCGAAGTACTCGCCCATTAACTATACCCTATTCATGGTTAATAGTACGAGCTCTACGGTTTTCATCGAAGAAGTTAGGAATCTTCTGGCAGATATGTCAGATAGCGACAATGGTGAGATATGCGACCCTTACGGGAACAAAATCTTGATCAGCACTAATTCGACCGAAAGCATGATTCTTATCCCGGTCATGTTATTAAACGGCGGAAAAGATGCAGTCGCAAAAGCTTGGGATTCAATCTTCAAATCAAAGAGGAGGTGATCTATGCAAGAAGCCGAGACAATTTAATATTATAGCATAAAAGAAACACTTAAACTTTAATTAAATCAAGGCTCAATGTTGCAAAAACACCAGTTTATT
>JAZRPR010000039.1:0-1712 GCA_045649305.1 Candidatus Nanosyncoccus sp. | reverse complement strand
TCCGGGAAAGTCTGCCCTTTGGGCAGCTTTCTCGGCGCCGTCAGGAATATACGTCTCAGGGCTCGAAAATCTGGAGACATCCTTCGAAAAGACATTGTCGGGTGCTCCAGACAATTTGAGATTGTCTTTTTCAAACTTGCGGATGAGGGAGTTGAATTCGAGTTTGCGGAGGGCGGAGATGGTGCGAGCGGGGTCGAGGTGGAAGTCGGCGAGATCGTTTAAGTTTACGGGGGCGTCGAACATGATCTTAGCGAGGGTTTTAGACATGTAGGCGGAGTCTTTGCCGTTTTCGAGTTTGGTTTTGGTGGAGCCGGCGATGTCGCCCAAGTGTGCGTAGACACCGTCGAGGTCGCCGTATTCGTTTAGGAGCTTAGCAGCGGTTTTTTCACCGATGCCGGGGACGCCGGGGATGTTGTCGGAAGAATCGCCTTTTAATGATTTGAGGTCGAGGAATTGGGATTTTTTGATGTTATACTTCTGCTCGATTTCGGCAATATCGATTTGCTCGATATTAGAAAAACCTTTCAAAATACGCCACATATGGGTGTTTTCATCCACGATTTGGAGCATGTCGAGGTCGCTCGAAATAATATAAGTCTCCCAATCCCCAGCGTCGTCGGCTTGTTGGCTCAAAGTACCGATGATGTCGTCCGCTTCGTAATCGTCAATTTCGACGAAATTCCAACCGAGACCGATGATGAGCTCTTTTAACAATGGAATCTGGGTATAAAAATCATCGCCTGGTTTGATGCGACCGGCTTTATAGTCTTCGTAAATAGCTCTACGCTTGGAGGTAGAGGATTTGGAATCCCAAGCCACGACAACTTTGGTAGGGTTCAGCTTTTTAACAATTTCCATCGCAATCGCCGCAAAGCCGTACACGCCGCCCGTGGGGGTGCCGTCGCTAAGGCTCAGCGCGCCCATAGCATAATATCCGCGATAAAAAACCGATTTCCCGTCAATCAACACTAGTCTTTTGTCATAGGTTTTGGTCAAAACTCGATCTCCTTTAGAATGCGGTCTAGGTCACTATTGGCATCCTCTATCGTGCCGTTGTTCAAGATATAATAATCAGCAGCAACAATAGGGCCGCCTTTTTCCAAGTTCTCGATCTCGCTGCGGTCGCGCTCGCGGATGGCTTTGCCATCAAAGCTTCTGCCAGGGCGCTTAGCGACGCGTTCGTAACGCAAATGCTTGTCTACTACAATCGCAATAAAAGTGAGGCAAGTTGGGAATTCGTGTTTCAAAATTTTGTACTCAGTCCATGAGTATACACCGTCCAAAATTATGCGTTTTTGGCCGGCGCCAATTAAATCCTTGGTTTCGGCGATGACTTGGTTTACGACCCAGTCTTTGCCTTCTTCTTCCCTAATTTGCTCGCGGAATTTTTTCTCAGATTCGCCATCTTCGGTGCGAGGGATGCCGCGTTTTTCCATTTCTTTGTAAATCATGCCACCAAAGTAGACCTTTGGGTAGCCTTTTGCTGTCAGGTGGTCGACGACCACCGATTTGCCCGAGCCGGACATGCCGACTACGGCGATGATTTTGACGTTGTCCATAGAGTCATTATATCATACTTGGCTTGGTTGTGCCTCTAGCCTAGCTAGGTTCAAGAACGGACTTGGCGGCTGCCTTTTTTGCCTAAGCTTTGGTAGGTTAAGAACTGACTTGCTCTGTTGGTAATTTGGACAAGATTCGTCAAGTGCTTCGCG
>JAZRPR010000038.1:0-13545 GCA_045649305.1 Candidatus Nanosyncoccus sp. | reverse complement strand
TTGTATGGCGCATCGATAAAGCAGAAGTTCGGGAAGAGACGCTTAGCGGAGACTTCCATCGAAAGTTTAAAGAGGTCGTAGTTTGGATCGCCCGGGTTGTAGTTAATTCCCTCTTTGACCTTGAAAATTGAAATTGGGAAGATTGGCGTTTCGCCGTGACCAAGACCCTTAGCGGTGGCTTCGAGCAAGTCTTTGGAGACTAGGCGGCCAGCTGGGGTAGTGTCGGTACCGAAGTTGATAGAAGTGAACGGAACCTGTGCGCCAGCGCGGGAGTGCATGGTGTTGAGGTTGTGGACGAAGCCTTCCATAGCTTGGAAAGTTTCGCGTTCGGTATCTTCGTTAGCGGCTTCGATGACGGCTTTCGGGAATTTCTTTTTCTCGAGGATTTTGTCGTCGCCGTAGTTATACTCATCTTTAACATCGAGTTTGAGTGTCTTGTCGGCAAATTTGTTGTATTTCTCGAGGTTGCGCTTTAAGGCTTTGCGGAAGGTTTTGTTAACACCTGGAGCCATAGCGTAATCGAAGTTAGGAATGGATTGGCCACCGTGTTGCTCGTTCTGGTTGGCTTGGAGCAAGATAGCAGCGAGCGCACCGTATGAGCCGATAGACTGTGGGGTGCGGAGGAAGCCGTGACCAGTGTTGAAGCCGGTTTCAAAGAGTTTTAGTGGATCGGACTGGCAGCAAGTAAGGGTACCGGTAGCATAGAAATCTAGGTCATGAATATGGATGTCGCCATTGCTGTGAGCGGCGGCGATATCAGGGCGAAGGAGAAGGGTTTTAGCAAAGACTTTTGAACCCTCAGCGCCGAACTGGAGCATTTTACCCATGGCGGAGTTGCCATCAACGTTGGCGTTGCCGCGTTTGACATCTGAATCTTCGGAGGCATCGGCAATCGAGATGGTCTTGTAGATGTTCATAAGGTCAGATTTGGCTTCGCGCACACGGGAGCGTTCCTGGCGGTATTTAATATAGGCACGAGCGGTCTTTTTGAAGGCTGATTCCATCAAAACTTGCTCGACGATGTCTTGAATTTGTTCGACATTTGGGGTGCGAGCCTTAATGGTCTCTTCGGCACGCTTGATTACTTTGTCGGCGAGGGCTTTAGCGCGGTCTGCTTTAAACTCCTCAGTTGCTAGACCAGCTTTGGCGATTGCTTCGGTGATTTTTTCTGGATTAAAGTTGACGATTTTTCCGTCACGCTTGACGACTTTTTTGAACATATGAAATATACCTCCTTCAAATGTATTTCAATAATTCAGGTTTTTATTATTTTACGTATGACCCTAGATATAGTGTCTGGTTAAGATTATAGGACACTATATGTAGCGAAGTCAATAGTTTTTATGTTAAAAAGTAAATTTTACAACATTTATTTCGGGGCATAAGAAAGGGCTCTTCGGTAGGGGGTTTGAAGAGCCCTTAGGGTTTGGAGGTTGGCGCCCTGCGGGCGTCATTAATTTCGCATATTTAGGGCCTTCTGCTCTTCGAGCAGAATATCGATTTGAGTTCTTGCAAACTCCGTTGCGTTCTTGATCATATCTGTCATCGGATTGATTTCTGCATCGGATGCATTATTTGGTGCTCTTCTGAGACAATCTATTCGATAACGCTCTTTAAAGTCTGCCAGTTGTTCTTTGCTGACTGTCTCGATGAATTCGAATTTTGCGCGAAGGTCTTTCTTCCCAAAGAAGCCACGCTTAAACTTGCGTTCTTTAGTTTCAGCCTCGAGCAAAATTTGGCCCACGTCGATCCCTTTATACGAAAGGTGACAGTGAGCCGGTTCGTTCGGCAGTCTTGTATCCACGTAAACTATGATATTTTGCCATTTATCGGCGAAATGGTTAGGTCCTCTAGCCATTATTGTCACCTCCTTTTAATGTACTCTAAATATGCCCATTACCTCTGGCTTCATTATACTACATTTTGCTAAAACAAAAAAGGCGACTGGACGCTCGCTAAAGCTCGCTAGCAGTCGCCTCCATATTTTTATTAAAACGAAAAAGCCGACTGGACGCTCGCGCTAACGCGCTCGCTATCACTCGTCTCCAGATTTTTTGTAAACAAAAAATCCAGCCACCTACGGTGTCTGGTTTTGCTTCGCAAAACTGGAGCCGACTGTCGGGTTTGAACCGACGACCTACGGTTTACAAAACCGTTGCTCTACCAGCTGAGCTAAGTCGGCATGAGGATATAGTAACACGCTTGAGGATTTTCGGCAATATGATAGAATTTTACCCATGAATCGCCACAAACATTTAACTCCGAGCCTCGAATACGTACCGAAGCGTTGCATGGTGGGTGAAACCGCTAAGATTATTTATGCTACGCGCGAAGAGGCGGAGGTGGCGGCTAAAGTGGCCGAATATGACCACGGGGTGAAACTTGGGGTTTATAAGTGCGAATATGGCGACCACTGGCATCTAACAAGTACAAAGTAAAACGCCGCAGGAATGCCGCGGCGCTTTTTCTTGATGTGCTTGGCTCTAATTTTGTACGATGACGTACTCGACGTTGCTTGGTGGGACTGGCATGCGGCCAAAGTCTTTGGCTTTCTCTTTTGCCGCTTCGTCGGCAGTCTGGCCTTCTTTTACCGCAATGTCAACGCGGCGCACGTCTTTCTGTGAACCAAAATGTAATACAAATCTCGCGATCATTATAATGCCCTCCTTCCGAAAGATTTTGTATAGTGTGGTAGATTATAGACTATTTTGCGGTTTTTGGCAATAGCTAATTAGTTGTATTTTAGCCGTTTTATGTTATAATTAAAGATAAGAATTGGGCGCATTTTGGAGCGCCTTGGAAATTAAAAATTAGAGTAAAGGCAGGTGATTTTATGCTGGCAAAAGTTGACTTGGAAATTATTGGTGATGTGAATGAACTCAAGAATAAGATAGGTTGTTTCAATAAGCAGTGTGATTGGACCGTGACCATTTATTGGCATGGAAATGTTGCAACAATTTCACAGGACAAAAACGGATTGAGAGAATATGAAATTAAGCAGGGCCTGGCGACCATAACGATCGACGGCGGCGCTCCTGCTATGACTACGCTTGGCGATGATTTTTCGGTTATGGTCAAGGGTGATTTTACGGAAGAGGGTGGCGCGCTTTCGCCCACTCTGGGTCTTTTTGTGACCATGATAGCGGTTCTCGCTACTATGCGTTGTTTGCTTGACGTCTATGCGCCAATCAAAGAGAGCGTGCGAGAAGCGTTAAAAGGGCTGTTGCTACAGATGCTTCATTCTGGGTCACCGGCTTATCCTTACGGCTTGAAGATATATTGCTTTGTCTGCGAGACGATTTTTGGCTTGATTGATTACACGGATGAGGATGAGGACTATGTAAAACGATCGGTCACAGAGAACAACTTGAGAGTGCTGGGAAATGTTGCGGCACAGATGAAAGATGAGGAAAAGGAGGAAGGAACATGATTTATTCCAATGTTGCATTGAAAGCAGAAGAAACGAAGTGGGGCCATGGCTTCGTGATTGCACGCAAGCAGAATAGCAAAAAAGAAAGGTTGCTGTTCATCCATGCCCCGGAAGAACTGATGGAAATTGAAGCTTATCGCTCATTGAAAGGCTACAAGATCGACAACAAGGATGGTATCAAGTCGATTATTCCCACAGATGACGATAGTCGAATTTTTATCATCTTGTCGTCTGAGGGCGAGCATAATCAGAGCGGCAGTGGTCACGTGATGGTGCCTAAGAACTCGAAGGCTTGGGTGATGTCGTCGCTAATGGAAGCGACAGCCGAATACGCCAATGAGTGCTGGGATGTTTACGTCGTCGACACTCATTATGAGGATGCGATTTTCCGCGTAATTCCTAGCGGCTTTCGCGCTGGCAATTTGTCGGCCACGTTCCTCATCGTGATGTCTGGCAAGGTTTATCCTGTTGACCAGCCGGACATTGAAAACTTTTATGCGGAGCGCGGTATTCCCCCGCCCGAAGGGTGTTTCAGGCGTGGTGGCGAAGGCAAGCCCAAGGGCAAACATAGAGGTAAAGGTACGGGCAACCGTATCATGATTACCTCTGATGGCTGGCGAAGACTCTAATTTTGTCCCCTAGCGGACCGTTTATGGTTTACTAGGGGATTTTTTATGGTATAATATAAAAAGAGGCTTCAGAAAGCCTTTTTTAGTCCTTTTAAAATGCGCGAATGGAGGTTTTGACAATGTACGAAAAAGAGAATGTAGTAAAGAATCATGCAAGGATGGGAATACTCCTGAAGGAGCATTCAGCGAGACTTTATGCGGCAAACTTTGCCGTAAGAGGCATATCGTGGAAGAACGCATCCGCGGCAGAGATTATCTTTGTAAGGCAAATGGTTGCTATTGCAAAGTATGATAATCTGAAGTTTAGCATCGGTAGAGCGTTGGCGCTGATTTTAGTCGATGGGGTCATGGAGCTCGCGTCCAATTCTAGCCTTGCGACAGGTATCATAAAAGAGATCTTTGAGACGAACGCTTGGGGTAGTGCACTGGTTGAGGAATATAGAGCCGATGATACTCCAGCAATGCGCTTTGCGAAGTCTTGCAGAGAAATTGAACGTGGCTGGAGTGATCCGGATAAGGCAGAAGAGCTTTCTAATTCCGAATTCAGTGACGAGCAGATTGATTTTCTCGCCAATGTCAGTAAGTTGAGCGTAGAACGGCGCTCTGGCTGGGTGAAGTGGAATGTCCCTGATGCTCAGGCGGACACAATCGCCGAGCATACCGTGGTAGCACAGCTAATGGCGATTACCATGAAGTTCGTTTATGGCTATGGCGATCCGGGCCCAGGGCGGGATGGTGTTGACATCGAGCGCGCTATCGCGCAGATTGTCTTGCATGATCTGCCGGCCGCCGAAATCGGCGATGTCCCGGTTAGTAAGGATCGGTCTGGCAACTCGTGGGAGGCCAAGCTGGCTGCGTTTAAGACGCTGGTTGCGGGTTTGCCTGGCGAATGCGTTTTAGAAGCGCTCTTTATTGAGCTTGGCAAGCGTAAGACCATGACGCCGCAGCACGCTACTTCCGCCGGACACCTTGAGACTGACTTCAGTGCTAAGGATATTGGCGAAAAAAGATGCGTCGATTTGACCGATCAGAAAAATAACGATGCTATGGAAAACGAAACAATCAAGATGTTGTTGGATTCTGGATGCTCGTGGTCTGAGATGTGGATCAGGTATAGCCAGTTGAAATTTGGTTATGATCAGAATTTTATGGACGTGGCCGACTGCTTGGTTACGACTGAACTGTGGAAATGACGGCGCAAAAAAAGGACGAGGATCGTCGCGTAGTTTTACGCGGCGATTTTTTATTGCTCTTTAATTTCGATATCGAGGTCTTTAACGGCAGTTTTTTCTTTATCGTCTTTCTCTTTCATGATGCGGACGATATCCTTGCCGTCTTTGACGGTGCTTTTGATGTTGTCCATGGTGAGTGCCGAGATTACCTCGATGGTGCCGGCAACGGTAGTAAGAATACCCATGATGATGTAGCCAGTAATATTGATTTCTGAGGCAAAGATAAAGATTGGGCCGAGTATCAATTCGACGAGCGTAAGACCAATAGTGAACTTCCAGCGGAAGTTTTTGTTGTCTTTCTTCTTGAAGGTATTGATGGCGCCAAGTACACCGTTGAAAGTGGTGAAGCCACCGGCCATAAGGTTGAGAGCCTTGTTGGTAAAGCTTTCGTTGGCGAGTAAGAAAATGCCGAGAACGGCAATAACGACATAGATAGAGGCTTCGCCAATTTGTAGGAAAATGGCTTTTCTGGCGGCATCTTTTTCTTGGCGATCTACGCGGCTGGTTTTGTCGTAATCTGACTTGATGTAGCCTAGATGGTAAAGTGACCAGAATGCAAAAACTGCGCCACCAAGAGTAATCATTAGCGGGAGTGTCTTGGTATCGTTGCCTTTGCCATTAATGGCGGCAATAAACATCATAATGCCCGAAAAAAGCATCATGAGCGACATAGCAATCTTATTCTTTAAGAAGATTTTGTAGACGTTGAGACCACGTTTCACCAATTTATTCATAGTTTTATTGTAGCATAAAAAATGGAGCCGCGAACGAGATTTGAACTCGTGACCTCATCCTTACCATGGATGCGCTCTACCGACTGAGCTATCGCGGCAACTTTAAATATTATATCACAAAAAATCGCATTGGCGAATTATTTTTCCAAAAGTACCCAGCCGCGATTAACGTAGAAATCTTGGGCGGTTGGCATGTCGAGGTTTTTGAGGGTGAGGTTGATGAGGTCGTCGATTATAATGATCGAGAACAGGGCGATGGCGATGGTGAGGAATTTTTTGCGAGACATGCGTTGGGCAAGCTTAATACAGTGTGGTAAGAGACAATAAACGAGCAGTAGGGCGCCAAGACCAAAAACGCAGGCGCTAGCTGGGCAAACAAAGCCGTTGATGTGACCGATGCCGATGGCGGAGTCCGAGTAGTCCCAATAGCGGGTGCCGTTCCCTACCGTGTAGACGAGCCAGCCAGCGAACCATTCTAGAAGTCCGGTAGAGATTGCACCGGTTAGAAATACCGCCCACGGGTGCTTGCGCATGCGATAAGTGGTGAGTAGGATGACGATGGCGCCGTAGGCGTAGAGGTTCATCCATGGCAATAAGTTGCCACCGTTGACGTAGAAATTGCGAAAACCGCCTTTAAATTCGGCTAGGATAAATTCCCAAGTCCAGCCAATAAACCCGGCAACTACGATAACTAACAAAATCACGCCAAGTCGTTGCCATTTGTCTAAGTGGGCTTCTTCAAGGTAGTCTCGGTACTGACTTTTTGCCTTAGCTTGTTTTTTCATAATCTTGATTATGCTTACTGTCTATATGATACCATAAGAATTGCTCTTTGCAAATAAAAAACCGGCCACTAGGACCGGTAGGTTTTAGGTTTTTTCGTACATCTTGTATATCTGATCGAAGAGTGCGTCTTCGTAATCATATAGGTCGATATTGCATTGATTGTGGAACTTTTTAATAACACCCATGAGTGTTTTTAAGAATTGTTCGGCAGCTGCTGCAACATCTTTGGTCCGCAGGTAGAAAAACACGAATGCCTGGACTGCGTCTTCATGGGTTAGGAAATTTTCATATTCCCCACGGCACCCATAATTATCACCATCGCGACGACAATCATCGCATTCTTTATGGTCGAACCTTATGATTCTGGCGTATCCCAGCATGACATTTTCTAGCTTCTCGAGGTCTGGGACCTGGCGAGTCAAATAGAAGTGCTCTTCTGGTGCTACGGCGTTTTCTGGGCCCATACGGCCTTGGCGGAAAGAAAATAGTTTAGCGTAGCTATATATTACTACGTATTCTTTCTCCCAATACTTGCGTTCGCGAGCATAGATATCGTCTAGCGCGCTGGCGTTAATTTTGCCGTCCAGCGTGTCTTGCATAAACTGGGTGGCTTGTTCTTCGAGATATGTTCGGAATTCTTCTCTTGTTTTAGCCAAAATAATCGCCTACTTTCTAATGTTCACCCTAAAACCTGAATATATTATAACATTTTTTGAGCTAACGGTCAATTTGGAGGCCAAAAAAATAAGCCCCGAGGGGCGTATTTAATCGTGGTGCTGGAAGTAGGACTCGAACCTTCGAAGCCCGAAGGCAAGAGATTTACAGTCTCTTGTCATTGCCACTAGACGATTCCAGCATGCTAAGTTTATTATAGCACACTATTTCAAGAATCCATTGATAATTTTGGATTCAGCTTCTTGTTCGGTAAGGCCGAGTGAACAGAGTTTGATGATTTCATCGCCAGCAATCTTGCCGATGGCGGCTTCGTGAATTAACGCGGCGTCTGGACTTTTGGCGTCGAGGGCTGGTTCGGCGAGTACGCTAGCATTTTCCATCAGAATAGCGTCACAGGCCGAATGGCCACGGCAGCGGCTGTTGCCAACAATACAAGAAGCAAACTTTTGCCTTGAAATATCTCTGGCGACGGCGCGCGAATTGATGTCCGCAGTAGAATCTTCGCCCAGTTCAATTTGATAGACACTTTCGGCGGTTTGGCGGCCGTGAGTGAGTAAGCGCTCCTCGATGATGATGTGGGCATCTTTAGCAAGGTTCGCTTTGGTGATGCGGATGGTTGAGTCGACGCCTTTGAGCTGCTCCATATAGAGGGTAGCTTCGGAGTTTTCGCCAACTTCGAGTTCGGTGGTTGGGTTCAAAATCTTGCCGCCGGCTCCGCGGCCAAGTCCGAGATGGCGCTCAATGTACTTAACTTTGCAGTTCTTGCCGATAAAGAAGCGATGAATGCCATTGTGGACAGAGTTTTCGCCACCGCAATTGTAGATACCGCAACCAGCGACGATTGTGACGTCGGAGTTGTCGCCGATATGGAAGTCATTATAAACATCTTCCTCGATACCGGTGACGCTGATGGCCACTGGGATGTGTACGGTTTCGTTCTTAGTGTCAGCTTTGATATAAATTTCTAGGCCGCTGACGTCGGTTTTAGGTTTGATATCAATATTTTCACTAGATTGGCGGCCGACGGATTTGCCGTTGACTCTAAAATTATAGGCTCCGGCCGGAATTTCCGTCAGCTCGGCGACTTCGCAGAAAATCTGTTTGACTTCTTCGCTGAGTCTCATTCTTGGCCCTCCAGAATTTTTGGCAAAATCTCGGTGGCTGGGCCGAACGACTTAATCTTGCCTTTTTCTAGGATCATAATTTGGTCGGCAATTTTTAGAATCCTTTCTTGGTGCGAAATGATCATGATGGAGCGGTCTTTGGTTTGACCTCTAAGTTTACTGAAAGTGTCGGTGAGTTTCTCGAAGCTCCAGAGATCAATACCAGCTTCTGGTTCATCAAAAATCGTCAGCTTGGCTTCTCTTGCCAGAGCGGAAGCGATTTCGATACGCTTCAGTTCCCCACCAGAAAGCGTGGAGCTGAGTTCGCGGTCTAGATATTCGGTCGGGTCGAGACCGACTTTTGTCAAAACACCTTCGACATTTTTGCCGGCAATTTCGAGAAGTTCTCGTACGGTGAGTCCCTTAAACTTAACTGGTTGCTGAAAAGCAAAAGCGAGGCCAAGTTTGGCGCGCTCGGTAACGCTAAACTCGGTGATGTCTTGGCCGTCAAAAAGGATTTGTCCGGCACTTGGTTTTTTGATGCCCATCAGAATCTGGGCCAGAGTCGATTTGCCAGAACCATTCGGGCCGGTGATTACCAAAAAACTACCCGGTTCAAGCCGAAAAGAAACATCGTCCAAAATTTTACGTCCATCAGCGACGAACGAAATGTTTTTGACCTCTAACATATGAGTTTATTATACCAAATCTGGTGTATTATAGGAGTATGAATTCGTATGTTGGAACCGAGGTAATTGTGAATCCAGAACTCAAAGCCTATATCGAAGAGCATATTTTTCCGGAGTATGCCAAAAACGACGGTGGACATAATTTGGCACATATCAAAGAGGTGATTCGTCGCAGCTTTGAGCTGAATGAAGCTTTTGGGTTGCAGCTGAAACCGGATTTGGTCTATACGATTGCTGCTTGCCATGATTGGGGCAAATATGAAGATCACGAAAAGCATCATTTGATTGCGGCGCGTAATTTCGCCAACGATGACGGTCTGAAAAAGTTTTTCACGGTCGAAGAACGCCAAATAATTAAAGAAGCTATCGAGGATCACCGTTCTTCTAAGGAGGATGAGCCGCGTAGTGTTTACGGGAAATTGGTTTCTTCAGCGGATCGCAACTCGAGAATCGATATCGTTTTTATTCGTAGTTTTTTCGTGGCGAAAGAGCGTATGCCGGACGAGAACATTGAGGATTATTTGAATTTTACGATTGAGCGCCTGTCTAAGAGATATTCCGAGGAAGATCCGGAAAATATGTTTTTTGAAGACAAGAACTACCGTGATTTCTTAAGAGAAATGCGCGAATTATTAAAAAACGAAGATAAATTTAAGAGACGCTATTGCGAGGTGAATCATATTTCGTCTAGGCAGCACAAAGTCAAAGAGGAACCTGGCGCAATAGAATATTTATAAGTGTCATAATGCAACCATGAACGGTAATACGGTAAACGGGGCGGGGTTTATAAGGCACTGTTTGAGGCGCAAGCTGAAGGATACCGCTAAAAAAAGTGAAGGCCGGCCCACGAGGGACCGACCTTTCTTTAGGTGTTTGCTACGACAAACTGCTGCTGTGCAGCGATGTGGCGCTTAGCGTCCGCCAGACAGAGCGGGCAATACCATCTGTCCAGAGCGCGTGCGTCTTTGGCATGCTGGATAAACTCCGGCACATTCATACCCTGCTGCATAATGCAGCCGTGCTGGGCGCAATGTATGCCCAGTTTTGGCTCGGTTTTCCTGCGATAAGGATTCGCAGCCATATTGAGGGTATGACCGAGCTCGTGCAGCACGACGGCTTTGATAGCCAGCGCTTTTTCCTCTTCGTTGAGACTAGAGGCATGGCGGTAGCGATAGACGCTCTGCACCGTAACGCGCCCACATGCAGCACCAAAGCAGAAGTTCAAACGCTTCATTGTGATGTCGTCCGAGACAAAAACCACATCGATATGCGGTCTTTTTTTCTGCCAAGGTTCGTTCATTAGCAGGCTGAGCATGCTCTCCGCATCGAGCTGCTGGTGACCGATTTCCAGCTTGTTGATTTTGTCTGTATGCTGGACGTACCAGTCCGCGCAGTTGTACGAACCATTGCCCCAAGAGCTTCTGCCGTAGTTACGGATTTCTCGCTCCGGGAACAGCGCCTTAAATTCTTTAAGAGCGCTAACGATTGCGTTTTCCTCGTCCGTCGTGATATCGCTGTCGTAGCAGCAATATATAGGATAAATGTACTGTGTCATGGTGACACCCCCTTTACGTGTGTAATTGTGCTATTATACCACAAAAAGACACTATGGTCAATAATGCTAATAGTTTTATTTGAGAATAATAAAGCCTAAAGATACGGAAATGCCGTTCAAAATGAAAGACAACAAAAACGGCTTGATCGCTCGATAATCTTTGAAAGCGTATTTATAAAGAAAGCCCTCGGCGATAACTGCCAGGACTTCCATAATAGCCATAGTCGTATAAAAACTAACAAGGTCGTAGTGGCCAGCTATAAGATACATAGCTAGGTTCGAGGTCAGTACTACTATAGGATTGGTGACAATTTGGGCTAGTACTACGATGAGGATATCCCATTTGCGGACGCCCAAAATGATAGCGAGTGTAGTCTCGATCAGGATTGTTAGACCCAGACAGGTTAGCAGTAACTGAATTAACGAACCTAGCATGTATGAGGTTTATTCTTCGATTTTTGGTTCTTCAGCCTTTGGCTCTTCCTTAGTTGGTTCATCGGCTGGTTTGTTGGCCAATTCTTTGCCTGATTTGTCTTCGCCGGATTTATCTTCGCTAGGCTTGTTGTCGCTATCTTTATCGCCGGCGGTTTTTTCGCCACTGCGGCGAGCGCGAATAATGATAAGGGCGGTAACTGCGGCAGCAAGTAGGCCAGCGCAGACTAAGAGCCAAATCATCGTCATCGTGGAATTATCATGAGCTTCGGCATAGTCATAGGTTGGAATGTCTGGGATAGGGTTCGTGATGGCATCTTCGATTGCTTTGCCTTTTTGTTTTTCGAGTTCTTCGATTTCTGCTTTTGAAGCACCTTTTATCCAGCCCGTAATCGTGTCATTTTTGAACGAGATATGGTACCAAACTTCATCGTCGGAGACGCGGTAGTAATAATCAGCATAATAACGACTTCCAGCTGCGATGGTTTCGCCAATTTCTTTGCCGTTTACCGCGTCGAGAATTGGGCGATCAATTTCGGCATATTGCTCTTTTGTGCCGGTAGAAATACTGTCAGCGAGAACGATGTTGTCGACCCATCCAGTGTGTCTGCCGGCTTCATCGCGCCATTCAATGTAAGAACGTTCAGTCTCGTCTTCGAAATAGAAGTTAGGGTTGGTTGATGCAGTGTTGGAAGTGTAAATCTTGCGCACTTCAACGCTGGCCGGAATTGTAGCAATAGTTGTTCCCGAGTCAACAAATTCAGAAACAGTAGCTTCGCCCTCCTTAGCGACCATAGCGTAGCTGTAGTTGTTGTTTACGGAAAATGCTATGTCGTAGCTAAGTGAGTTTTTGTGATACCAGCCGGCCTTATCGCCGTAAGAAATGTAAACCTGGCTTTCGTACTTACTAAGGTTAAAAACATAGAGTACTGGAAGTTCAGTTAGTGGGGTAGTTTCAATGGTGGCAACGACTTTGCCGTCTTCGTATGGCGTATCTTTGAGCTCGACTTTATTGCGAGTAGTGATGATATTAGAGTTCCATTCACTAGTGGCAATGTCGGCGGTGTTTGGGTGTTTTTGGAAAATATTAAAGTGGTTAATCCAACCAGTGTGACCTTCGTATGAGATATACATCCAGTATCCGTCGTAGTAATCCGCAGAGACTACGATTCCTTTTGGCAAGTGATAGTTGTCGTCAACTTTGCCGAATTGTTCGCCCGGGCCTTTGTATAAGTATGCTTCGTCGTTGATAACATATTGTTTTAGCGGTGATGTTTCTTTCTCAATAGTGGACAAATCAAAGTTTTTGTTGGCCATACTGATGTCTTGTGGCGAGACCGAACATTGCTCATCTATGACGTAGTAGCTTTCTATCTTGTTAGAACTGACGGTGTCTCCATAGTCTTGCATAGCTTTGAACTTCGCTCCGTTAGCGAGCGTCTTGACGGTTTTGCCGTTGCCGTCCTTACATTGTGCGCCGTTCGGATTAGTGACTACGAGCTCAAACGTATAAGCATATGGTGCGCCCATGTCTGCCGATACGCTCATTGGTAAAATGGCCGGTACGGTAACCAAGGCCGCTGAGGCGAGGCTGGCCCCAAGCGCTATTTTATTGGTCTTTTTCACGTTTTAATTCCTTCCTGACGAGATAGGTCGTCGTTAATATAACAATGAGCGTTAAAGCTGCAGCGATAATAAATGGCAGCGAAGTTGCGAGCCAAGACGGCGCGATGGATGTGATATTAATCTCAGGCATTCTTTGGGCCTTCTACGGCTGGAGCTTTTTTGCTGCGGGAGCAAAGGATAGCTAGCATAATGAGGTTGGCGACTAAGATACCGGAGTTGATGATGGTGAAGGCAAGAATCAAAACTTCTTTAATATTGCTTTCTTCGGCTGGTTCTTCGGTAGTGGTTACCGGACGGCGGCCACCAGGGGTGATGACGTCGGCATAAGAATTAGCGACGAATAGACCAGAGATCGCAAAGATAGCAGCGATGGCAATAGCCGAGATAGTTAAAGTTTTCTTCATTTTGACTCCTTTCTTGTTATTTTCATTAAGATGAAGAAACAAATAATGGTGGCAATTACGATGAGGGCACAGTTCGTGAAGAAATTGCCAAGCTTGATGAAGAATACCGGGGCAGTGCCGAGGAATAGCCCAATCGTGGTGAGGCCAAAGGCTAGGCCAGGGGCTTTTTTGAGCACGGAGACGAGCAATGCGAGCGTAATCGACATCGTCATCGAGAACAGCATGACGCCAATTAGTGAGACAATCATAA
>JAZRPR010000037.1:0-10879 GCA_045649305.1 Candidatus Nanosyncoccus sp. | reverse complement strand
GGATGCCTCAGGCTGCCCTTCGGGCGTCTTGTTTCCGTCCTTGGGGGCTGCCTTAGCCGGTGCCGGATTTTCTGAGCGCTGCTTTTTCAGCTTAGCGCCATCGTTACCGAGGCGCTCAAGAAGCTTCTGGACACCAGGGTCCTTGGCTTCTTCTTCTGTAAGATTACCGAGCAACAACGTCAGCTGCTGCTCGTTCTCAGTGATAGCCTCGTCGAGGCGCTCGGATTCGGCCTTCTCGTGGGCCAGCTTTTCTCCGACCTCCTTCTCAAGGAAGTCGTCGTAGCTGGCGTCCTTTGCTGCCGGGCGTACTGCCGGGCGCGCGGGACGTGCCGCTGCGGGACGAGCTGTTGCGGGACGAGCCGCTGATCCGGGACGGACCTGAGGCTGCTGCGGTGCAGCAGTGCGGGCTTCCTCGGCAGCCGCTGCCGTTTCTTCTGTGATCTGACTGGCCTTCACCAGTCTTTTAAAATTCTCAAACATATGTTTTCCTCCCTATAGAAAGTTTTTTTGGCAGCAACATAAACTTCCGAAGAAGTCCTGCTAACGGATTTTAAGTTGCTACCCACTCTGGCCGTATTGTAACACAAAACGTGCAAAAAGTCAATATAAAAACCATAAATGGAAAAATGCGCCAGGCTGTTCCCTGTTTTTAGCATAAGTTTTATGGGCTTGCATTTTTCAAAAAATATTGTGTGTGAAAATCAGGCTCGAGCCCGAGCTTGACGCGCAAAAAGAGCCCGGCGGTTAGGCTGGGCTCTATTAAATGCGTCAACGAAAACCGTGCTAATTTAGTGCAATAACGATTTCCTTTTCTTTGTATTCACTGTGGCTGACGTACTTGACCTTGAGGGTGATTTTGTCGCCTTTTTCCTTCTTGTTGAGGACTTTTTTGAGGGTGTCCATCGAGGTGATCTCGGCGCCATCGGCGGCAGTGATAATATTGCCGATTGAGAGGTCGGATTTTTCGGCGTTGCTGCCGGAAGCGATTGAGGAAACGTAGAGGCCGTATGGCAAATCGTAATATGCGAGCATGCCGGAATCGGTCATGTAACCTTCGATGCCGAGAGATAGGCCTTCGTCGTCTTCGCCGCCAATCAGTTTTTCGATGATTGGCGTGATGACTGAGGTCGGGATGGCGAAGCCCATGCCTTCGATACTGGCGTTGCCGTCCGAGTAAGTAGACGAGTATTTGACTGAGTTGATACCGACGACTTCGCCCCTGCTATTGAGAAGGGCGCCGCCGCTGTTGCCGCCGTTAATGGCGGCGTCGGTTTGGATCATGTCTTGTACATAGGTGTCGGTAGAAACTTCGCGGTTTAAGGCACTGACGACGCCGACAGTGACTGATTGGCCATAGCCAAGCGCATTACCGATAGCGATGACGCCGTTGCCCACTTTGAGATTATTACTTTCACCGAAGGTGGCAATCTTAATCTTGGACAAGGTTTCGTTCTCAAGGTTTTCCTTCTTGATGGCGACGACGGCGAGATCTTTTCTCTGCGAAACGCCGCGCACCGTGGCATCGCTGTTTTTGTCGTCGATGAAGCGCACCGACAATTCGCTAGCGTCTTCTACGACGTGATAGTTGGTAAGCACGAAGATATTTTCGTCGTCCTCAGAGACAATTACACCGGAGCCGGCGCCCTCGGAAACATAGCTGCTGCTACCATAGAACATTCTGCCGAAATTACCAGCGTCGATGACAGTCTTACTAGTGATAGCAACAATGGATGGCATAACCGCGTCGACCACTTCCGAAACATCGGTGACGTAAACGCCGTCCGACTTAACCGTGACTGATTCGGTGTGCCTAATTTCAACTTTGGAAGTGTCGGAATTTGGTTTAAAAATGAAGTCGAGTTTGCCGGTAGTGGCAGCCCAAATTACAAGACCGGTGGCGACGGCGAGCAAAATAATACAGACAGCAAAGACGATTTTGGTAGATTTTTTGCGTTTTGGTTTCGGTTCTTCTGGCTTGACCGGTGCCGTGGCCGACTTGGCTGGTTCGACCGGTTTGATTTCTGCTGGTTTGGCGGCTTCCGTCGTTACAGTTGTTGGATCTTCTTCTTTCATTTAGTGTCTCCTCTTTACAAAACTTAAAATTCTTCCTTGGCAAGAACCGTGCCATTTTCATCGTAAATCGTCGAGTCTGCTTCGGCGAGGTAAACAATCTTGAAATCTGGGTTATCTAGGGTATAACCAGCCATCTCGGCCCATTCGAACTCGGCGATCATGGCCTTTTTGGCTTCGATGTTGTCACTGTCGTCTACCAACTTGCAATTGATACGGATCCAGTCGTCACCACTCAGCGCCACAATACAAACATTGTTATTGGCTGCGAGCTGCTTGGCAACATTTTTATTGGCGTTGGTCATGTAATACATTTTGCCTTCAAACAGTACTGGGTTGCCGAATGGTCGGCAGCTTGGCTTGTCGCCGTTGATAGTAGCAACAAAGGTGGCGCTTACCTTATTTTTTAAGAAATCAAAAGTTTTTTCCATGCTTCTATAATAGCACAACCGAGATGGTTTGGCGTGAATGGAGGTAGAAAACCCCCTCGGCCTCACCCCTAAGAATAAAAAAATAAGAGCAAGCTCTCATTTTTTCATTCTTTGGTGCGAGTGGAGGTAGTCGAAACCTCATCCCAAGTTTGGAAAACTTGTATACTAACCGCTGTACTACACTCGCAAATTGCATGGGGCGGGAAACAGGAATTGAACCTGCGACCTTCTGGACCACAATCAGACGCTCTAACCAACTGAGCTATTCCCGCCATCGGTGCCAACTAATTATAACAAGAATTTATTTCGGAATCAAGAGGAAGGCAACCGTACCAACGGCGGCGCCGAGCAAAATTGTGATGATAATCGTAAGGATAAATCCGAGGCGAGAATCTTTTTCTGGCTTGTCGATAATCGTGACTGGGCCGTCGGTGTCCTCCTCGGCGACAACCGGAACGCGGTTCCTGTAATCGGTCTTAGAAAGTGGGCGTTTTTCAACCAAGTGCGTATTGATGAAGGTTGGTTTTTTGAATTCTGGAGTTTTGGCTGGGGCCGGGGAATCAACGACCGGTTCGGTAGCTTCAGCGGTCTTGGCTGGTTTCCTGCCAAAATGCAGCGGACGTTTCTTCAAGTCTTCGGATTTGGCAACCTTCAGCTCGTCTTCGAGGTCAACAGCTGGATCGGCAGCCGGTTCGGCAGCTAAATCAGGCGCAGACAAATCAGTGGCAGGCTCAGCAGCCTTGGCGCTCTTACGCATAAAGCCAAGTGGGCGCTTTTCAACTTTGGCGGCAGCCGTATTGATAAAGGCTGGGCGACGTTCGTTGACTGGGGCATAGTCCTCTACCATGCCGAGACCAAAGTCCATTGGCTCCGGCTCGAAGGTCTTAGCTTCTGGGTTTTCTTCTTCCCTGGCTACCAAAATTTCTTCAACCGTCACGCCTTTCAAATCGTCTGATTCATAGTGGCGCACGGTGGCAGTGCGGTAGCCGGAATAACCCGGTTCGTCAATCGGTTCTTCAAAAGTTTTGCTAGTTACGTGCACATCGGCTGGCGCGCTAGCAACGCGGATATCAACCGGTTCTGGTTCTTCATAAAAATCTTCGCCTTCAAGTTCGTCAACCGGAACTTGGCGCTCAACTGGACGGTGTTTATTTGGGACAAAATCGATGTAGCGATGGTTCATGATTGTACTCTTTTAGCTGTTTTGATTATATCAGTGAACTCACTGAGTATCAAGCTGGAGTTGCTCATGAGCAAACCATTTACGCCAGGAACGGTGAGGTAGGCGCCGGCGTTGGACGGGGTGACGCTACCGCCGAACAAAATTGGGGTATTGGCGGCGACTTCTTTGCCATAGGTTTCTTCCAAAGTTTCGCGAATTAGTTTGACGGCGCCAGCGACTTCGTCGAGAGTAGCCAGGCGCGAGGCGCGGTTTGCAGAAATCGCCCAAACCGGATCGTAGGCAATAATGACCTTGTCGAGATCTTCAGCGGAAACATCGAGCAGGCTGCCAATTACTTGATCGCGCAGGACATCAGCGGTCTCGTTGAAGGCGCGTTCGGATTCGGTTTCGCCCACACAGATAATTGGCACGATGCGGTTGCGCACGGCGGCGGCAACTTTTTTCTGGATAAATTTGTCGTCTTCGTGGAAGATGTGGCGACGTTCGGAATGCCCGACAATGGCGTAGTCGACAATACCGCGCAGCTGCGCAAAAGAAGTTTCCCCGGTAAAAGTGCCATAATCACGATAAAAAGCGTTCTGGGCAGCGAGCTTTAGAATATGGCGGTCCACCTGCAAAGATAGCGGCTGCAAAGCAATGGTCGACGGAGCGATCACGACTTCGAGGTCGCGGAATTTTGGAATGTTTTTCAAGAGTTTGTGAAGATAAATCGATGATTCACCGATGGTAAAATTCATCTTCCAGTTGCCCACTACGTAAGTTTTCATAGGCTTATTTTACCATAGATTTAAACTTTTTATGCTAAAATTAAAGCATGAAAGTTTTGGTTGTGGGCAATGTCTTTAAAGATGTGTATTTGAACATCGATGAGCGCGCCGAAAAGTTTGAAACCGACGAAAACGGCGTCAAATGGCTCGATATTGGTTTCAACACCAGCGAGCACCGTTTCTTTAGCCGCGCCAGCACCCTGGGCGGGGCATTAATCACGATTGAAATCTTGGGGCGCATGAAGCAGGATGTTTCTTTTGTGAAAAAATCAATTCGTTTTACAGAAGAGAATGGCATCGAGTTTGAAAAAACTTCCGAGACCGACCTTTATCGCTATATCCTAGTTTCCAATGAGCAAACGGCGTATTTTGCGCCAAGTTTTGAGCGCGCCACTGTCTTTGAGGCACCAGATGAGCCAGTTGATTGCATCTTCGTAGACCGTTCCGCCAACATCGAAGATAGCCGTCCAATCATGAATTATCTTGAAGCCTTCCCAAATACAAAGCTAGTGGTTCATCTTAAAAAGACCCCGGTAACCGGCGCCCTGGCCGAGCTGGCCAGAAGGGCAGATTTTATTTTCGTGGAAGACCGCGCGCTAAATTTCAATCATAAAAACATCATTTATCTCGGGCAAAACGTCATAAAATATCGCGAAATTTCACAAAATTTTGCTACGCCGCGGGCTAATTTGATGACTCACCTTTCGGTTTATTCAATTTTGGCGGCCACTATTTTAGGGGGAATTATGCTGGGTGAGCCAATCGAGAAGTGTTTGAAGTTCGCAAAAACAAACGTCGAGAACTCGAGTCTCGACGCTTGTCTTAGTTTAGAGCGCTTAGAAGAATTGTCGGCTTAAAAGCCAGCCGGGAATTAAGCCTCGGCACCTTCGGCTGGAGCTTCTTCAGCTGGTTTTTCCCCGTTGTCGGATGGAACATCAGCAGCTTCAACTGGAGCTTCAGCAGCAGCGGCAGCTTCTTCGGCCTCACGGGCGGCAGCTTCGGCAGCTGGGTCGTAAAGGCTGATAATTACCTGTTCTGGATCGATTTCTTTGTCGGCAAGTTCAACGCCTTCTGGAAGGACGATGTCTTTGACGGTCAATTTTTCGTCAACAGAAACGAGTTTAGAAGCATCAAGCACGATTTCTTTTGGAAGATCGGCTGGTTTAGCTTTAACTTCGATTTCTTCCATAGCTTTGGTGTACATGAAGTGATAAAGCTTGGAGGCATCTGATTCGCCGAAGCTAGAGATGACGATTGGCGTGGTGGCCGTAACGACTTCGTTAGCAGAAATGGCCTCGAACTCGACGTTGATAATGCGGCGAGAAACTGGGTCGATGTGGACGTCCTTAACAATAGCAAGGCGTTTTTTGCCGTCGATATCAAGATCGATTGGTGAGTGGTAACCAGCTTTTTGCAAAACTTTTTCGGTTGCAACATAGTCGGAAGAGGCAAGAATTGGCTCTTTGCCACCATAAACAACAGATGGAATCAAACCAGCAGCACGAAGGGCAGCGGTTTTCTTTTTTGTTAATTCGCGTTTTTCGAGAGATAGTTTATATTCAGACATATCTATAGAATCCTTTAATTACTTGATATATTTTACACCTTTCTTGGGAAAAAGTAAAGGGAAACACCCTTATGCTTTGGTGACTTTGACCATGGTTGGGCGGAGCACGGCGCCTTCATACAAATAGCCTGGGCGCAATACTTCGGCGATGATTTCCTTTTCCCCGTCGCCGTCTTCCATTGAGATGGCTTCGTGAAGGTCTGGGTTAAATTCGGTTTGGCCAGGGACGGCTGGGATTTGTTGCAGGTTTAGCTCGGCCAAGGTCTTTTCGAAAGTCTTAGCTAGTGGGGCGAGTTCTGGATAGGTAGTGATTGCGAGGGCAAAATTGTCGACGAGCGGCAACATTTTAAGCACAGTAGCAATCTTGGTATTAGACTTAATCGACGCTTCGCGCACTTCGATTTGTTTGCGGAAGTTTTCAAAATCCGCACGCGTGCGCTGCAAGTCGTTGGTTAGCTCGGCGACTTTAGCGGCGAGCGGATCTACGGCTGGCTGTGCGACTGGGGCTGGCTGAGCAGCTGGTTGTGGTTTTTTCATTATAGTACCTCCTCTAACATCTTACCGGCACGGCGTACGAGCGACATTACGCGGCCATAATTCTGGCGGGTTGGACCGAGCACGCCGATGTAACTATTATCAGAAAATGGCGAACGGAATTTAGAAATAATCAAAGCCACTTCGGAGTTTTTGCCGATGGGATTTTCGTGACCAATGAAGATATTAAGTGGCTCGCCCGGAGCGGCTTCGCGAAGCCATGGCTCGAGGTTATCAAGGAGTTTGGCGACAGCTTGCACGCGAGCGTTATCGATAAATTCTGGCTGAGCAAAGAGGCGGGAAACACCAGCGAGGTAGAGTTGGCCGCCGATAGTGGCGAGGCCTAAGTTGCCAGTGAGCTCTACTAGGGAATCAACTGCGCCCCTAATGGCGGCATCGGCACGAGACTGCGAAGTGACGCGTACTTCGAGCGCATGGGTGCCACGATCGACCGAGGCGGTATTTTCGATTGAGCCATCGTTGAGGCTATTAACGTAGTAACGATAACCGGCGTCGGTCGGGACGCGGCCAGCCGAAGTGTGTGGCTGCGCGATGAGTCCGTAGCTTTCGAGGCGGGCCATTTCGGCGCGAATTGTGGCTGGCGAAACTTCAAAAAGTTTGGCCATCATAATGCTACCAACTGGGGAAGCAGTTTCGGCATATTCCTCTATAATTGCCCTCAAGATTTCTTTTTGGCGCTCGGTTAATTTCATACTTTAATTATACAAAATTAGCAGTAAAAAGGCAAGAGTGCTAACTTCGTGCCAAACCTGCTAAAATCGCCTTGACGAACGCCGGCGCTTTGCATATAATAGAAAAACTTCGGGCTAAAAAAGCCCAAAGAATTCGAATACCCTAGCCAAAGACTAGGGCATAGATCTTTAAGGAGGCATTTATGCAAGAGAAAAATGTGAGCGTGAAAGAACTAGTAATCGAACGGACCCACGACCCTATTCTTGAAAACGAGTCAGCGGTACTGTACCCGTACAAGAACAAAGAAAACTCGTACGTTACGCTGATTGCATTCAAGAAGGATTCCAACATTTTCAGCATCTTAGGACGCTGGCGGCTGCAAGACGATGAACTTTGTCTGGGGGAAAACAGCCTGTTTGAAATCCGCCGAATTCCGTGGGATTCGGAAACTATAACCCAACTTCACGACAAAGTCGTAGGTTGGCTTAAAACAGCATGATCTCTTCGTCCTCTTTATTCAACCCCTGCTAGAACCAAGCGGTTTTAGCAGGGGTTTTCTATGCTATAATATGGTTATGGAAGAAAAGCTTGCAAAAATCAAAGAGTGGCTCGGCACTGGCTCGATTAATATCTTTGGCTTGCCGATGTCCGGTAAAGACACTCAGGGCATTCGTTTAGCCGAAGCGCTCGATGGAAAATTTTTATCCAGCGGCATGATTATCCGTGCTATGGAACAGGAAACTAAACTTAACTTCACTAGTGCTGGGGAACTAACCCCAACCGATTATTTCTACGAGTGGGTTTTGCCATATTTGGAACGCAAAGATCTCTTTAATTATCCACTAATTTTGTCGTCAGTCGGCCGTTGGTACGGCGAAGAGCGCCAAGTCGTGAGCGTAGCCGCCGGCGCTGGACACGAAATCAAAGCCGTGGTGCTTTTGAATGTGTCGGAGGGCGACGTGCAAGCACGTTTTGATGCCGCTAAAACCTTGGGCGACCGCGGCATGCGCGAAGATGACCGCAACCACCAGATTTTTGCCACCCGTCTTAAGGAATTCCGCGAAAAGACAATGCCAGTTTTGAATTTCTACAACGAACAAGGTCTGCTTGTAAACGTGAATGGCGACCAGTCTAAAGACGCCGTTTTCGATGAAATGATCGAAAAACTTTACCAAAAAGCCGTTTCAGCTGAGTCCTAAACTGAAAAATCATATAACCAACCCCAACCAAAATCACTGCAACTAGCGCGCCAAAGGCGGAAAAATTGGAAGTCTCTTGAAAATTTTCAGCCTGGACAGGGAAATCTGCGCCGGTATTAGTGACGAGTTTTTTACAGCGCCCAGTGAGCGGATTTAGATAGTAGCCCTCCTGGCAAGTTTTGGTGGTGGTAACTTGGTATTTTTTACAACGCCCAGTCGCGGGGTTGAGATAATATCCAGCTTTGCAGGTTTTTTCTTCTACTACGGCAATTTTGATGCAGTTCCCGGTTGCCGGGTTTAAAACTTTACCATCCGGACAAGACGGATTTTCGGCCAAAATATTTTCGGCGCCGGGAGTACTAACAAAGGTGATTCTCCAAACTGCTTCCCCGTTTTCGCCGGCGCCGACCCGGGCGTAGGAAGCGGACTTTTTTTGATTATTAAAATATTCCAGCGTATCCACCAGGGAACCATCAGTGTCGTAGAGTTCGATGGTGTTTTTGGTGGTGGGGTTTTTGGTGAGCTGAAAATCGGTGGGATAAACTGCGAGGTAATTTTCGGGATCAATAATTCCCTCCAGTTTTAAAAAATTATTTTTGTACTTAATTTGGCAGCCGTTCAACAAAACTGGCTCCGTCGTGGGATTAAAAAGTTCGATGAATTGTTCCCTGGCCGTCGTTTCAAAATAACTAAGGACTTCAGTAAATTCGAGCTTTTCGCACTGACGGAGCGGCGTTTCGTCTGGAATGGATTCTTCGAAATAGGCATCGGGGTCGAAACTCGGCTCATAGTTTTCTAGGTGCAAGAATTCAAGAGTTTCGACATCGCGAACCAGAGTGGTTGGTTTGGTGCTCGAGAAAGCTGCGCTGCAGCCGTCTTTCCCCGTCCAGCAAACCGAATCGATGACTTCCCCATCCCGAATTAGATTGAGTGGCCCGGCCTTCATGGCCAAGGTCTTAAGGTACGAAAGGTGCGCTGGCTCCGAAGAGCCAGAAAGTTGAAGGAGTAAGCCCTCGCCGGTCATCCAGCTGTTTTCTGGAAACTCGAGGAGGTCAACCGAGTTTCCGCTGGAGTTAGTGTAGCCGAGTTTGAGACCAGCGAGCGAGAGCGGAGTGTCGGAGTCATCGTTTCTGGCAAGTTCAATCATCTCTCCGACATTGGCCTGTCCGTCCAAGGTGTAACCCGGATTAACAGCCTTGATGTAGATGATTGGTAGGGCGGGTGCGTTTTCCATGGCGCCGTTATTAGCAGAACTCATCTGGCTTGTAAACCCCTAACGTGCTATAATTTTAAGTATGAGCGTTTTGACCTCTTTGGGAATTTTGATTTTGGCGGTTTTCGCTTGCGGTTTTTTGCAGCTAGTGCCGGGCATTTTTCTGAGTTTTTACCATTACGCTTCCGCTAAAAATTCGCGCGATGCAGCGCTAAATTTGAGCAGCTTTTTCATTGTCGGCCGCGCCCTTATTGCTATGCTGATTCTGTTCTTAACTTACTTCGCGTTTTATCATTTCTTGATCGACAATCCAACTTTTAATGTTAAAATTCTCTACTGGGCGCTAGCCGGAATCTTGGCGTTGCTTGGCGTTTTCATTTTCTTCTTTTACTATCGCCGCAGCAAAAACACCACCGAGCTATTTATCTCGCGCAAGTTCGCTAGAAGCATTCTCGAAAAAACCCGCAAAGCTAAAAAGCCTTCGGATATTTTTGTACTCGGCATGGCGGCTGGGATACCAGAAATTATTTTCGTACTGCCGGTTTATGCCGTAGTGATTCTTGAAATCATTAATTTCCCGAGCGCAAATGTGCTTTATCAACCGCTACTATTCTTTACTTTTATTCTTCTCTCGATGACGTCGACGCTGGCAATTCGCGGACAATTTTATCGTGGCCACAAAAACCTTGCAGATATCGAACGCGCTCGCGTCAAAAATAAACTCTACTATCGCATCATGCTGAGCGCTTCGTATATTTTGCTAGCCGCGTTTATTATAAGTTTTAGGATTTTCGGATGAAAAAGTTTGAATTTAACGAAAAAGATTTAACCAAAGAATTAAAGATCGAAGCGCGAGCACTGGGTATTCCAGTGGGCGCAGCAAATGTGTTTGTTGAAAAAACCGTGACGGCAGTTGCCAAGTCGGTGCGCAAGAAAAAGTTAATTACGAAGCGAGATTTAGAAAGGCTCGTGGGCGCGGAGCTCAAAAAATATAACGCCGATTTGGCTTATGTTTACCAAATCCGTGATAAAATTATCTAAGATATGGGAAAGAAATTTGATTTTGAATTTATCGTCATTGGTAGCGGCCCAGCCGGTACGGCAGCGGCCTTAAATCTTGCTCGCATCACCAGGCGCAAAGTTGCGATTGTGGATGGCGGCGAGTTTGGCGGTGCCAATCTCAACACGCGCGATGTTCCCTACGCGGCTGGCTTAAAGTTTG
>JAZRPR010000036.1:0-16558 GCA_045649305.1 Candidatus Nanosyncoccus sp. | reverse complement strand
ATCTCCATGGGCAAAATCCGTGAGGCATGGCAAAAAACTGGCTTTGAAACCGGTATACTAGGCTATCCAACAAGCAACATTGAGAAGGATGGAGACATCGAGTACCAAGAGTACGAAAAAGGCATTATATATGGCAACGATCAAAGAGGATATTTTGTGGCCAACAACGGCGTCTATTCAGCATGGAAAGAGCTGGGCAGTATCCTGGGCTTTCCAAAAAGTAACATCAGCAGCAACGCAACTATCCAATGGCAGGTATACGAACATGGTCTCATTGTCGGTAATGAGCAACATGGCTACCACATCTCCATGGGCAAAATCCGTGAGGCATGGCAAAAAACTGGCTTTGAAACCGGTATACTAGGCTATCCAACAAGCAACATTGAGAAGGATGGAGACATCGAGTACCAAGAGTACGAAAAAGGCATTATATATAATGACGGCCTGAACACTTGGCATGTATTAAAATAACTTAGTTTAGAGACAAGTATTTATCCCAAAACTTTTCGGACGTGAATTCTGGGAACGCGTCGCGGTATTCCTTAGCGATTTTTTCGCCGTTTTTCTTATACTGTTTCATGGCGGCCTTATAACGTTTCTGCAACGAGGCATAACGTTTCTTGTCTAAGGCGTAGATGGCACCAGTTTTATCATACGGATTTACAGCGAGAATTTTTGTGTGCCTTGCTATACGTTGAGGGGAGAGCTCCCATGCAAAACTAATAGGAACAATTCCAGGCTTAAACAAGAATCGTGGCGCAAAACGGTTACCATTGCGAGTAATTTTTAAATAAAGCCTATTGGAAAAACTTAGCGGTGGATCACCGATACTCTCAGAAACAGTAAACGACTCTCCTCCTTCTATGAGCGACAGTGGAGAAAACGAAGGATTTAACTGAGCGTTAGACGTCAATATCTCCTCGCCATTTGCAGACT
This sequence comes from Candidatus Nanosyncoccus sp., assembly GCA_045649305.1. Taxonomy (GTDB): domain Bacteria; phylum Patescibacteriota; class Saccharimonadia; order Saccharimonadales; family Saccharimonadaceae; genus Nanosyncoccus. Next base: position 15,622 of record JAZRPR010000036.1, on the reverse strand, counting down.
TTATAAAATCTGGTCCTTTGAGATAGTCCTCCAGTGCACGAACGACCAGTTCGGCAGCACCATAATTAAATCGGATTGTTTCTTTTCTGAAATAACTGTAAATTTTGGTTTCGATAAAATTAACATTTTTTAGCACACCCGAAGCGGACTGCGCTATTAAGAGGTTGCGACTTGATTGATAAAGGTCCATCGCTGGGTTGTATTTTGTGGTGAATCCCATATGCCATATACATATACCGTTCATCGTAATAAAAGTGTCCGGGTTGCATCTGAGGCCATACTCTACATCGTCACAGCGAATGAATATAGGCAATGGCAAACCGTTTTTCTTTATAGCGCTCACCGGCATACAGCAATACCACCAAGCACTATAAGAGTTTTTGACCTGTGGATATTGCGACTCGTTTTCCAGAGAGTCTGCAATGTCTGAATGATCAAACTGTCCTTTTAGAGCAATAAAGTCGGCTATGTCGTTTACGGTCCCGATATCTTCGTGCTGTTTTTTCGGATCTTCATAGTATAGCATGGCTCCGCTAATAAAACTGCTGGCGTAAGTCTCTTTCTGCAGTCGCAGCAGATTGTATGTGCGGGCAATACTTTCTGGCAGAACTAAGACGTCGTCATCCATTAACAGCACGTGTGTCGCGGCCGGTGTTTGTCGTAAGGACTCCATCATACCTCTAGCGAACCCACCACTTCCACCGACGTTAGGGTTTGGATGTAGAAAAACGTGGGCGCCATTGATGTCTTTTTTGGAAAGCGAGCGCCCATTGTCTACTACATGTAAATAGAGATTTTTTGAAAGTTCTCCACGGTCAGATAATAAGTTATTTTTGATCAATTTTACGTTTTCTTTTATAAATTCTTCTTTACCACAGGTCGTAGTAGCGATGCTAAGCACGATATTTCGTAAAGATTTTTTCTTTATTTCCGTGAAGAAACCACCACCGTATAGCGTACAGTTGGATAAGGCGGTTATTTCGACTCCAACCATTTGCTCATCGTTTTCCGGGAACTTATAAGAAGCGCGTTTGCGCTGCTTGTGGCTATATTTGAGGCTGTCAAAAATGACCTTAGTAACACTCGAACTTTGTTTGTGATAGCCAACAAAAGAAATCTCAACGTCGCCTACAAAATCCAGTTCGATGGAAAGGTTGTCTACGCAAGTATATTCTTTCCATTTTCTGTAGGAACAGGCATTGATATATGTCGTAAGATCACAGTGTTGCGCATACCCCAACGAGAATGAATTGTTGGTTGTATCAAAAATTCCGGAATCTCCTCGGTAGAACAATTCTTTACAAAGTTGGTGTTTTTGGTTGTGTGGAAAAACCAGGGACTGGATCTTATACAGCATTATACTCCTCTCTTTACTGGTAGCTATTATAGCATAACTCGCAAGGTAAAATCTAGCGGCTAAATTTAACTACGTTTTATGTCCCAACGCCGTATTCCCGAGAACTCTCAATATCTGTATTTTGCATGCTATAATATATCTATGAATAGTAGAGTGAAGGTATCAATCCTAGTGCCAACTTATGGCGCTGAAAAATTCGCAGAAGAGTGTCTCGAGAGTCTTACAAACCAGACACTAAAAGAAATTGAAATAATTTGCATTAATGACGGATCAAAAGATGGTTCCCTGGATATCCTTAAGAGATATGCCAAAAAAGACAAGAGGGTCATTATTATAGATAAGCCAAATACTGGCTATGGCGACTCTATGAACAGGGGGCTAAAGGTTGCCAAGGGCGAGTATATTGGCATTGTTGAACCGGACGATTTTATCGAATTGGACGCTTTTAAAACGCTTTATAATATCGCCAAGAAAGAGAATGTGGAGGTCGTTAAAAGCAATTTTTACGAATATTATGGCGACATTAAGAAAGACAAAAGCGTCAGCGATATGTTCCCTAAAAAAGAATTAAACAAAGTTATTGACCCAAGAAAAAACAGATCAATCTTTTATCAACCACCGAGCATTTGGGCCGCGATCTATAAAAGGGATTTTCTTGAGAAAAACAAGATTGATTTCCTCCCAACGCCAGGAGCCTCCTTCCAAGACACTGGCTTCAACTTTAAAGTTTGGGCGTCGGCCAGGCGTGTTTATTTTGTGAAACAGGCTTTTTTGCATTATCGATCGGACAACTCTAATTCGTCAGTCAAAGATTCGAAAAAAATCAATTTCGTTAAAACAGAGTATGAATCTATTGAAAAATTCCTTGAAGATAACGGTACATTGGACGAGCTTGGCCCGACCATGTTTGTTGCTAAAACCGGCGGATACATCTGGAATCTTCATCGTCTAAAATTTAAGGCCGCACTTGAATTTTCCAATGTAGTAAAAGAGGATTATAGAAAAGCAAAAACAAGAGGCTGGCTTGACCCAGATAACCTTGACGAGGTCGGAAAATATAATACCAAACTAACAGCGATTAAACACCCTAAGGCGTACGTTCTCTTTAGGCCATTCCATACCGCCAGGAACGCAGCTAGGGATCTAGCCAGAAAATGCAAAAATCGCCTAGGGAGAGCATAATGCGAAAGCCAAAAGTTAGTATTATAGTTCCAGTTTATAATAGGGACGAATATCTTGCTAATACTCTAGATAGTTTGTTAGGGCAGACAGTGCACGATATCGAGATAATATGTGTTGATGATGGCTCTACCGATAAATCCAGCGAAATACTAGCGCAATATGCGAAACGCGATAAGCGTATCAAATTAATTAGTCAACGAAATGGTGGTTCATCTATGGCGAGAAACTCAGGGCTAAAACAAGCAAAAGCGGACTATATTATGTTTTGCGATTCTGACGACGCCTTTGATAGAACAATGTGCGAAGAGATGGTGTCGGCGATATCTTTGTCTGACGAAATTAGCGTTGCTGTTTGCGGAATACAGATAGAATATTTGGCGCACCAAGAGGTTAAACGCAGCGATGACCTATACTACAAGGTTAAATTTGAAGGAGAACAAAAAATCTCTGATACCGTCATCCAAAAAACCGATGCTTCGGTCTGTAATAAAATTTTCAGAAAAAGCATTATTGACCAGTTCAAAATTTCTTTTCCGGCCGGCCTAAACAACGAAGATTACTATTTTTACAACGCTTATATGAGCGTTGCCAAAAAAGCTTATTTTATCAACAAAAATCTTTATCATTACATTAGGCACGAAGACTCCATAATGTCCGATAATTTCACCGGTAGCACCTATTCTCCAGACCATCTTCTCGTTGCCCAAAAGTTGTTTGATTTTTATAAGAAAAATAACTTTTTACCAGAGCACGCAAACTTGTTTTGGACTCAGTTTTCAGAAAGCTTTTGGTTCTCGCATAAACACTCCTCAAAAGATCAGAGAAAAAAGATTTTAGAGCTGGCCAAAAAATTCATTAAGGAGCACAAAAACGAGGCTCCTCCAACTAGCAAAAAAGCAAAAAACGGCATTAATAACATTGCAAACTTAAATATTTTCACTAAAATAGTTCGTAAATCGAAGAGCATTATAAGAAAGGTAATTAGGTAACAAACATGAAAGACATAAACTATCTCATCGTTGGCGCTGGTATTTTCGGTGCAACCGTAGCGGAACGCCTGGCTTCCGCCGGAAACAAAGTCTTGGTTATAGATCGTCGCGACCATCTTGCCGGCAACATTTATTCCTATACAGACGAAGAGACTGGTATAGAAGTGCATAAATATGGTTCCCATATTTTTCATACCGAAATGGATGACGTCTGGAATTATGTTACTAAATTTACCGAGTTTAACGATTACACCCACACGGTCAACACTCGTCATGACGGCAAACTGTACCCAATGCCAATCAACCTAGACACAGTGAACCTGCTTTATGGCGCCGATATGACGGCAGAAGAGGCGGAGGCATTTGTCAAAGCTGAGGCCGAGCACGATTCAAAGGAGCTCGGTATTGTCGAACCGAAAAACTTTGAGGAAAAGGGGATTAGCTTAGTCGGCAAGAAACTTTATGAAGCATTTCTCAAAAATTACACAGAGAAACAGTGGCACACATCAGCAACTAATTTGTCTGCCGATATCCTTAGTCGTATCCCAGTGAGATTTTCGCACGACAACAGATATTTTATGACAGCTAAACACCAAGGTATCCCAAAAGATGGCTACACCAAGATCGTTGAAAGAATGCTAGGCTCTGACAATATCGAGACGAGGCTCAACACTGATTTTAGAGACATCAAAGACAATTTGTCAGAAGGTATCAAAATCATCTATTGTGGCCAAGTGGACGAACTTCTAGATTATGAACTCGGCGTATTACCTTGGCGTTCATTGAGGTTCGAAGAAGAAAAGACTACAAATGGGCTAGGGGAAGCAGTCATTAATGAAGCCGACGCCAGTGTTCCATACACCAGGGCTCACGATTATAAGTACTACCAGATTCATCAACCAGGAGTGATAAATCAAGAACTCTCATATATTGCCAGGGAATATCCGGCAGACTTTGAAAAGAGTGGGGAAGCATATTACCCAGTCAATAACGCCGAATCGGCTGCACTATATGAAAAATATCTAGAACTCCTAAAAGAGAGATATCCTAATATGATTCTCGGCGGTAGGCTTGGCGCTTACCAATATTGGGACATGGATAAAGCTATCAAAAATGCACTAGATCTAGCAAATTCTATAATGCACTGACGGTTGTCGTTTCGAGACGAGAAGAAATTACTTAACTTTTTCCAATAAATCTATCTCGGAATTGATAATTTTCTTCAGTGTAATGATAGTGTCGTTGTTTAATCTACTCTGAATGTCGTCGTGCTTATGCGCGATATCGTTTGGCCAAAGCATATAATCGCCGTAGTAACGATCCAACAAGAAATCCGGCCTGTTAGGAATTGGCATTTGGACCCCTTCAAAAGAAGTTTTTCGCAAAGGATATACCCAATCGTAATCTTGCACGGCCCCATTTATTCCAGAGAACCCTTTTTCTATGCTGTGATGAATTGCTGGGCGTATCTTTTTTGCATCTTGCTTGCTAATATCCGGGCCAAAGGTTTTTATTCTAAGGGCCTCCACTTCGTCATAAGAGAGGTTAAGCAATGTGCGTTCTCGTGTATAAAGTTTACCCCAATCAAAAACTAACTTTTCAGTATGTATTTTTTGTATTTTATCGCTTAGCTTCTTCCTGTCCACCTCATCTTCTACTGGTCTGCTACAGAAATCAGAGGGAAATACGTCTATTTGGCAGGGGGTGTCACCATAGAATATTCTTATGATTTCACTGTGGACAAAAAACAATTTTGTCCCGTCGAAAAGCTCAGTAATAATTTTTAGAAACCTATTGTAATCTTCGCGAGCCATCATTATGTCAACATCGTCATCCCAAGGAATAAAACCTTTGTGGCGGACCGCTCCGAGCAAAGAACCAAAATTTAGATAAAATTCTATGTTGTTTTTTTCGCAAATTTCTTTCACCAATACGAGCAGTTTAAGGTTAGCCAACTGCATTAATCTGGAATAGCCTTTTGCGGCCGGAGCTTTTTCTATGTCCGCATTGGCTACTATGAAATTCTTCAAATCTGCGTTTTGCTGCTCGAGATAACGAACCCTGTTGGATAGTTCTTCGAAATGTTCGTAAAAACCTTTTTCCAATATGGTTAGTTTATCATTAACGTCAGACAACCCAAAAGCTCTGCCAACTCTCTTTGTGGCTTTTTTTGAAATATTTTTTACACCCATAGCCCGGTCCTTTCTACTTCCAAAGATTTTTATAGGCTTCGGCAACTCTTTCTGGTTTGCCGTCAAGTTTTATTTTCCCACCATCAATCAAAATTGCTCTGTTACAGAACTTTGTGACATTATCCATAGAGTGTGTTACCAGAATAACGGTTTGGTTACCTTTAAGGCTAGCAAAGTAATCATTACATTTCTTTTGGAAAGCAGCATCACCCACGGCTAGTACCTCATCGAGAATTAAGATATCACCTTTGGCGCGAATCGCAATTGAAAAAGCTAAACGCACTTGCATACCAGAAGAATAGTTTTTAAGCTTTTGGTCTTGGAACTGTTCAAGCTCGGCAAACTTCCAAATATCATCGTACATGTCTTCGACTTCCTTATGGGAAAAACCAAGCAGAGCACCATTCAGGTAAACGTTTTCGCGGCCAGTAAGCTCAGGGTTAAAACCTACGCCGAGCTCGATGAACGGGATCAAGGTTCCATTAATCAAAATCTCACCATTTTCTGGGTAGTAGATCCCAGCTAGCATTTTCAAAAGGGTAGACTTACCAGACCCGTTGCGGCCAACAATCCCGATAAAATCACCTTTTTTAATTTCGAAGCTGATGCCCTTCAAGACTTCTTGTTTTTTATACCCTTTAATTCCGCGCAATCTATTAAAGATAGCCTGTTTCAAGCCAAAGGCTCTCTCGGTTGGAAGCTTAAAACTTTTTTCCAAGTTAGAAACGCGAATCGCAACATCGTTGTTTGCGTCTTCGATTACGTGCCTTGTCCCTAAAATTTTCATTAGATTTCCTCCGCAAAGAACTTAGACTTCTTCCTAAAATAAACGGCAGCAAGAACCAGTAAGACAACTACCCCAATAATCGGTAAAATCTGTAACCAAAAATTACCGATCATGCTCCACGTAGTATCAGCGGTAGCCGTAATGAGGTTATGCCTAATATCTTGGATAGCCTGAGCTATTGGGTTGAGCAAGATTATCTTAGCGGCTAATGGGCTAGCAGAAACGACCATCGAAATTGGATAGATAATTGGCACGGCGTAAAACAGTGCCTGGATACAGACATCCCAAATAGAAGTAATATCGCGATATTTCACATTAACAGCACCGAGCAGGAAAGCAATACCCAAAGACAAAACATACAGTTCAAGCAATGATAGCGGCACCAAAAGCCAGCTAAGGCTTGGTGTTACGCCGTTAATTAGTGCAAAGATGACAATAACAACTAGGTTAATCAGCATGTTGATCACGGCCGTTAGCGTAGCTGAAACCACTACGATGTATTTCGGAAAACTAATTTTTCTAATTAGGTCTCCACGAGAGACCATCGCTTGTATGCCTTGCGAGGTACATTCAGTGAAAAAGCTCCACATGGCCGTACCACACAACAAATACACTGGATAATGTGGAATATCATTGCCAAACCTCAAGAGTTTAGCAAACACCACATAGAGAATTGCAAACATCATCAATGGACGTAGTAGCGCCCACAGATAACCAAGCACAGAGCCTTGGTATCTTAGTTTAAAATCAGTTTTGGTTAATTCTTTTAGAAGAATACGGTTCTTCTTGTTTAGAACTCGAGGAATACTCATATGCTATATTTTATCACAAATCCGGTAGTTTATCTATCGAACACGCGCCCGGTTGGTACCATTTTCGAATCGTCCCACGCCTTGCCGTCCGTCGTGTATTCCACCATGTGGTCTTTATTGGTCCAATAATAATAAACCAGCGTGCGTGTCCTCGGATTTTCGATGTCGGCAAACAATTCGGTGCTTCTAGCCCCCAGGCGCAGTTGGTCAAAGGCATCATTTAAATCAGCATAAGAAATCGGCTTGTCTGAACGTAGCATCGCTGAGTGGTGCTCGTCTACGCCTTTCGCGTAGAGTATCGGGTTAAAACGCTTCATCACGTAGGCAGATTCGTCATCCACGTCCACTAAACCATGATCGGCCATAATCACAATCGAGGCATTATCGTATGCGCCGGCATCTTTTAGTCTATCAACGTAAGCCTTGATGATGTTCATCGTCGCGGTAAGTTTTTGCGCATAAGTTCCGTTCTTAATGCGGTTTACGTTTTCGTCCACATCGAACGGTACATGGCCGCCCTCAATATGGATGAAATTGAAAACCTTGTCGTCCACCACTTCGGCAGATTCGTTTTTCAAAATATCATATTGCAAAACGTTATCCCAGAAAAACTCTTGCTGCCCGTTAGCGAGCTTAGCATCACGGAAACTTAGTCTTTCGATATGCACTTTGCCTTTTAGCGAAAATGGCAAATACTTGAATAAGTCATATCTCAGGATCGCGCCTGAAAAGTTTTTCGAACGAAGCTGCGTATCGCGCGACATGTTGTCAAACATTGCTGCCGTATCATAACTCATCATTGCCGAATCATCATAAAAACTCATCTTGTAACCGTCATCGGCTAGGTTATGGAGAATTTTGGACTCTGCGTAAGCCTTGTGAGAATAATCTACATATAATGTTTCATTGTTATTTGGTAGCGAAGAAAAAATCTCCGGCACTGAGTCTCTCGTATATGGGTAGTAAGACATCGCGTCTTCGAAATAGGTAAAATCTTTGAAAACTTCTTTGTATTGGTCAGTATCTTTTAAGAGCTCGTCAAAGGTTCTCGAATCAACCGCGTCCACCATAAAAATGAAGAAATTACGGTTGCTGGACACGCGATTGTAAAAATCAAAAGAAGCCTTCGAGGTTTCCTTATCATCGAACATTCCTGGCGTTGTCGCCATAGTTGCCACTAGGGAAACAGTTAGCATTGCGAAGATCGCCAACGTTACTTTCGGTACCAAATTAAATACTTTTTCGAGCGAAAATTTCTTTACTGCAAAGATCAATCCGCCGCACGCCGCTACCCACAACACCACCGAAATTATCGAATCAAACCAATAGTCTCGCCAATTAAATGGAGTGCCATCTATCCCCGGCAAAGAGCCGGCCAAAAAATTACCTTGAATGTAAGTTACTACAAATACGCCAAAAAAGATCAGCACTAAAATGCGGTAAATGATAGACTTCTTCAGCGTGAGACTCTCCACGGATTGCGCTAAGAAGAAGAATAAGAACGGCACCAACGTAAACGCGAGAAACATCGTCACCAGCTCCGGGATTATATCGTAAACATCGAACCAAAAGTCTTCCGAATCGCTCGCGTACAACATTAACGGCTCAAAAACCGTCAGCATAAAACTAAATACTGCGCAGAGCCCCAGGGCGGGGAATAATGGTTTAATCTTTTTTAGCATCTTTTTTCTTGGTCACGATTTCGTCGGACTCGACTTCTTTGTTTTTATTCTCGTCGATACCAAGTTTCTTGTTGACTTTTTTCTTGGCTTTACGGAAGTAAAGCCCCACAAAAGCGCCCACCGCAATCAAGATACCGGCGCCAGCCTGAATTGCATAAGTCATGACCGAAGGGTCAATGTAGCCAAACGTTACAAAAATGTTCATTTTTTCTTCCTTTCTTTAATTTTGTCTTGAACGCACTTGATGATATATTCTGCGCCAACTTCGGCGGATTTACCTAAATTATATACCGAATTATCTCTTTGCGCGGCAATTTGTTTTTTATACTTGCCAGCATTTTTCAGTAACTTTTCTACCACGCCGAGCAGGAGTGCGATTTGCGCAACCAGCGGCACTAGGGAGGCGAGCGGGTTGTACTTATACTTCTTGTAGATTTTCGATTCTTCTTCGGCAATCGTATCTTTATCGCCAAAATATTTTGCCTTCAGGCGGTTGATCTCTGGCTGCATTTTGACCATCTTGATAGAATTTTTCTGCACCCAAATAGAGATTGGCAAAAGAATAATTTTGCTCACCAGGGTAAACAAAACAATAGCCCAGCCGTAGTTGCCAACCAGCTGGTAGCAAAGCTTCATAATCCAGCCGAGAAAATCGACAAAAATCATCAAACGACTCCTTTATGCATTTTATTGTATCACGCACATTAACAGCTTCCCGAAAATGTTATAATAAGAATATGAAGATTTTAGTTACCGGTGGTACTGGTTATATTGGCTCTCATACCGTGGTAGAGCTATTCCAAGAAGGCCACGAAGTTGATATTTTAGACAACTTGTTCAATTCAAAAGCTACCACGGTCGACAAAATCGAAAAAATCTCCGGCAAACGCCCAGGCTTCTTTGAAGTAGACCTGCGTGATGCGGCTGCTGTAGACGAAGTTTTTGAAAAAGGGAACTACGACCTCGTGATTCATTTTGCTGGCCTCAAAGCCGTCGGCGAATCGGTTGGAATGCCGCTCGAATATTACGAAAACAACATTGGCGGCACCATCAACCTGCTTAAAAGCATGCGCAAATATAACGTTAATAAGATTATTTTCTCATCATCGGCCACGGTCTACGGTGATCCAGGCGATCCTAAATACGTCGAAACCATGGAAACCGGTCGCGGCATTACTAATCCATACGGTAGAACCAAATACTTTATTGAAGAAATCCTCAAAGATTACGCAATCGCCAACCCGGAATTCCAGGCCGTTCTGCTCAGGTACTTCAACCCAGTCGCCAATCACCCATCTGGCGAAATCGGGGACGATCCAAACGGCATCCCGAATAACCTCGTGCCATTCATCGTTAAGGTTGCCCGTGGCGAGCTTCCGGAGCTAACCATTTTCGGTGATGATTACCCAACACCAGACGGCACTTGTTTGCGTGATTATATCCACGTAGTCGACCTAGCCAAAGGCCACGTCGCCGCTATTTCTGCCATGAAGCCGGGTGTTCTAGTTTACAACCTTGGTTCTGGCAAACCTTCTTCAGTCTTAGAAATGGTTCACGCCTTTGAGAAAGCCAATGGCAAGAAACTCCCGACCAAAATCGGACCACGCCGTGATGGCGACCTCCCAGAATTCTATGCCGACCCAAGCAAAGCCGAACGCGAGCTAGGCTGGAAGACCGAACGCTCTGTTGACGACATGATGCACGACACTTTAGCGTTCTTGAACCACGATTAATTACCAGCGCGACGTTTACGGTAAGAAACTTTCCAACGCAATTTAACTGCGCGAAGCCAGAACCTCTCCCTTAGTGTAGCATTTGGTCCGAGCCAATTTTTGAGATCTTTGTAGGATGCTTTCCAGTTGTTCCAATCCACTGCGGTTGTTTTGATCGTGCTATTTTCGGTACCGTAATTATAGATATATAGTGGTTTCAAAACAAATGTTGGTACACCGCTGGCAATTTTGATGTAGTCCAATACGAACTTAGTATCCTCTGCAAAATTGATTTTTTCGTCAAAAGCACATTTTTTAGCATACTCTACACGGTAGAGTTTGTTCACCGACGAATATAGTCGTCCGTCCACCGTCATCAAATACAAAATGTATGCCTTTTTTGTTTCATGTTTTTTGCAGACACGCAGCGGATTTACATAAATATCTTCCGTTTTACCATCCTTCAAAAACTTACGATGCATTCCACAAACCGTCATGGCAGTCTCTGGCCTGAAGCCACCCAACAATTCCTCTACAAACTCAGGGCTCACCTCGTCATCATCGTCCACGAAGCCAATAAAATCACCACTCGCAATCTTCAGCCCGCGGTTTCTAGCTGCCGATTGTCCACCGTTTTCTTGATGAACGACCTTAATTCGTTTGTCTTTTTTGGCGTACTCATCGACTATCTTATCTGAACCATCCGTCGAACCGTCATCTATCAAAATAATTTCCAAATTTTGGTAAGTTTGGCCCATCAATGACTCAATGCATTTTGGCAAATATTTTGCTGCGCCATAAACTGGCACGATTATCGAAACTTTTGGCCCAGTTTCTTCCATTTTTTGGTCCTCCCATATTTTACTTTTGCTTCCAAAAACTAATCGATCGTAAAAGAGATAATTGAATATCATCGCTGTTGCTGTAGTCAGCACGAAAATACTAGTGCTCTCCACGAATGCGTAATCAAACGGCAAGTGGATTGCCGACGAAATATTAAACGCGAATTGGTACAAGGGCTTAATAAAACCAAACGACCAGGTCAAAAACGGGCTAACCAAGAACGACATAATCCCGTTCCAGACAAAGAACATCAAGACATTTTTTCTTGATATCGAGCGTTCCTTCCAGGTAATTTTTGAATGCAGGATATATGCCAGACTTGTCGTGATCGTGCACGAGATTAACGAAACTACCCACAACAAATCATTATTTTTAAACACTAGTCTTGCGAAAGACGTGTAAACCAAAAAATTAAACGCCGCCAAGATTACTCCGATTACGGCGAACTTCCCGACCCTTGCGCCAGTCTTCGTCGGATTAGACTTCATATCTCAGATTCCAGTTTACTGTAGACGCAGCATCCGTAGTAGACCCCTTCGAGAAAGAAACGATCTCTCAATACAGCATCCAGTTTAAAGCCACAACGTTCCGCGACTGATCGAGAAGCTAGGTTTTTGTCGGCAACATTGATAGATATACGGTGCATATCAAGGTTCTCAAAAGCCAATGCTGCAAGGATATTTACCGATTTTGTCATGATGCCTTTTCCTGTGAAGTCTTTGGACAACCAATACGCAATATCGCAGGAACGGTTTTCGTGTGAGATGGTCTTGAGTTCTATACAGCCGGCAAGCTCATTGTCGTAATATATGTCATAAGCGTAGCTTGTTCCTTTTTCAAATTCTTCTAATTTGCCAGCTTGATATTCTTGCCTAGCCCTCACTCCGTCTTCGAAACTCGTAAAAGCGTCGTAAATATGCACCCAGCTTAGCCACGGCAGAATATGCTCACGGGAACGGATGATTAAAAAATATTCTTCGGCAGCGGAGGCCGCTGTTGTCGCGCGTAGCCTAATATGCTCATCAATGACGATTTCTTTTTCCATGCCTTTATTATATCACGCCCCACTTTTCGCCCGTTTATCAACCATTTTTCGGACTTTTTTATGAGAAATGCAACAAAATGTCTCATTTACTACGTAGAGGTGGTTGTAGTTACTCTCAAAATTTGCTATTTTCGCCTAGGTGGAAGGAAAGGAAAAATACGATGAAAAACATTGTCGTTTTCGATAGTGGTTTCGGCGGTGAACTCTTTGCCGACTACATCGAAAAAGAAATACCGGTGCTCGAGACGATTCGAGTGATCGATTGGCAACAGTCTCAACAAAGCTACAAAAATCCCAAAACTGCGAGAGCCAGAACCCTAGAAAAACTTCGCCCCTACATTAATCATTCCGAAGTTATTGTTATTACGAACCAGCTAGTCTCTACTACGAGTCTCAAATATTTTCGTAAAAAATACCCGAGCCAGAAATTTGCTGGCTTTTCTTTCGGCCAAAAACCGCGCACTAACGCTCAGCGCGCCCTCATCCTCACAACCAAATCAGTCCGCAAGACCATAGCCTACCACAAATTCGTCTACCATCTCAAAATGAAATCTCAAGAGTTCGACTGCGATCACTGGATAGAGCTTATTAATTCTGGCGAATACATGGAGGAAACTGTAGCTAGAGACCTTGCCCAGTTTAAAAGATTTAAACCCGGCCTTATTATTCTTGGCGATTCTCATCTTGCCGATGTCAAACCAATCATTCGTCAGTTTTTTGGCCCCACCATCTCCATCATGGATGGTTACAAAACTGCCCTCAAAGACCTCTGCCAAACCCTTGGCCTTCGCGGCGGCATTGGCAAAAAGTAGTCTCTACCCCTTGAAAAATCTCCTCATCTCGTGTATAATATACACGTTTAACTCGGAGTAAGTATGACAAAAGAAGACGTCTTTAACGACGGCGGTTATATCAAAGTACGCGGTGCGCGCGAGAACAATCTCAAAAATCTCGACGTCGACATCCCGCGCGACAAGCTGGTGGTTGTTACCGGCCTCTCTGGCTCGGGTAAATCCAGCCTGGCTTTTGATACCATCTATGCCGAAGGCCAACGCCGTTACGTCGAATCACTTAGCTCATACGCTCGTATGTTCCTCGGTGTGATGGATAAACCAGATGTTGATTCCATTACCGGTCTTAGCCCAGCCATTTCTATCGACCAGAAATCTACCAGCCGCAACCCACGCTCTACTGTGGCTACCGTCACCGAAATCTATGATTATCTCCGTCTTTTGTTTGCCCGCGTCGGCGTGCCACACTGTCCGGTCTGTCACAAAGAGGTCTCTCGCCGCTCGGTCGAAGACATCGTTAACGAAGTCATGAAGCTTCCGCTCGGCTCCAAATTGATGCTCCTCGCCCCAATCGTTTCACAGAAAAAGGGTGAATTCGCCCATATTAGCGAGCAATACGGCTCCAAAGGCTTTGCCCGTGTTCGCGTGGACGGCATCGTCTATGCCTTGGATGAATTCCCAGAACTCAACAAAAACGAGCGTCACGACATCGAACTCGTAGTGGACCGCTTTATCCTTAGTCCAGATCTTTATTCTCGTATTTCCGGCTCTATCGAGCAGGCGCTTGAACTCGGTCAGGGAATTATTAAATTACTTAAAATCAACGACACTTCCACCGCAGTGGGTGAGAAAAACATCAACGCCGACAATACCGAGGTCCTAACCTACTCCCAACGCTACGCTTGTGAAGACCACCCAGACGAGCTCATCCCAGAGCTCACTCCGCGCCTCTTTTCTTTCAATGCCCCAGAAGGCGCCTGTCCAACCTGTACCGGCCTTGGCACTCGCATGGAAATCGACCCGGAACTCGTTTTCAACAATAACCTTACCATTGCCGAGGGCGGCATTCGCCCGTTTAATCGCGTCAACCAAGACTCTTGGTGGCTCAAACGCCTAATGTGTGTCGGCGCCAAGCATAATTTCTCCGTTCACGTGCCAATCGGCGAGCTTTCCGAAGAAACTAAACAACTAATTCTTTATGGCACGGGCGACGAAAAATATAAGATGAAAATCATGGGTTCCGGCCGCTTTGCCGACGGCACGATTTATGAGGCTACTTACGAAGGCGTCATCCCGATGCTCGAGCGCCGCTATAATGATCCAAAAGTTTCTGACTTTACCAAGCACGACATCGAACGCTTTATGCGCGTACACGAATGCCAAACCTGTCATGGTGCCAGATTGAAACCGGCCGTACTCGCCGTCACCGTCCACGGTCTCAACATTGTCGATATGTGCCAAATGGATGTCGACGCTACTTACGAAATCTTGGGCCAAGACCTCGGCTTTTCTGATTCCGAAAAACTCATCGCCGAACCAATCCTCAAAGAAATCCGCGAACGTATTAAGTTCATGAAAGACGTCGGCCTCGGCTATCTCGAGCTTGGCCGCGCTGCCAACACTCTTTCTGGTGGTGAAGCTCAGCGTATTCGTCTCGCTACCCAAATTGGCTCCGGCCTTCAGGGCGTTTTGTACGTGCTCGATGAACCATCCATTGGCCTTCATCAACGCGATAATGACAAGCTTATCGCTACCCTGAAGCATCTTCGCGATCTTAGAAACACCGTACTCGTCGTTGAACACGACGAAGACACTATGCTTTCGTCCGATTATATTATCGATATTGGCCCGGGCGCTGGTACTCACGGTGGCAAATTGGTTGCCGCTGGCACGCCAGAAGAAATCATGAAAAATCCAGACTCTCTCACCGGTAAATATCTTAGCGGCGAGCTCAAGATCGAAACACCAAAAAAGCGTCGCAAAGTTAAGCCTGGTCACGAACTCGTGGTGCGTGGCGCGCGTGAGAACAATCTCAAAAACATCGACGCCCACTTCCCGCTTGGTGTAATGACCGTCGTGTCTGGCGTCTCCGGCTCTGGTAAATCCACCCTTGTTAACAGTATTCTGGCCAACGAGCTACTTGCTCGCCTTCATCGTGCCCAGACCGTTTCTGGTGCCCACGACAACATCGAAGGCATCGACAAAATCAACAAAGCCATTATTATTGACC
>JAZRPR010000035.1:0-23212 GCA_045649305.1 Candidatus Nanosyncoccus sp. | reverse complement strand
CTTCTCCCTTCTCGTCACCAAATAAAAATCAAGCTCTAAAGAGCTTGCTTTTTCCTTGGTGATCTCGGCGGGAGTCGAACCCGCGTTGTCGGGATGAAAACCCGATGTACTAACCGTTATACTACGAGACCAGCACACGCGATTTGCTAGATATATTTTACACTACTTCTTTAAAAAGTGCAACCCTAAAGCCGCCGCACAAACCCCCTTAAGTTTATCGGAAAAACTGGTATAATAGAACTATATGAGCAAACTATTTAAACGTACCAAAATTTTGGCGACGATTGGACCGTCGACCAACACAAAAGAAAAAATTGAAGAAGTTATTATGGCTGGCGTCAATGGTTGCCGTCTCAACTGTTCACATGGTTCCAATGAAGAACGTGACCAGCAAATTAAATGGATTCGCGAAGCTGCCGAGAAAAAAGGCCGCTCCGTGGCAATTTTGCAAGATTTACAGGGACCAAAAATCCGCCTCGGCATATTGAAGGACAACCACTTGGATCTTTCAGCTGGCGACGAGTTGGTTCTCGACTACGCCATCGAAGAACACGATGGTTCTTTGAATGTGCCAATCCAGTACAACTTGGCCAAAAAAGTCCAAATCGGTGAGCCGATTTTTCTCTTTGATGGCCGCATTCGCACTCACGTAATTGAAATCGTTTCCGAGACCGCCATCAAGGTTGCAGTCGAAAACGACGGTTTCATCATGTCCAGAAAAGGCCTTAACTTGCCAGAAACCAACTTCGACGGCGACATTCTCACCGAAAAAGATTTCGCCGACATCGAATATGGTGCCAAGTGTGATTATGATTACGTTGCTCTATCTTTTGTCCAATCCGCGCATGATATCGAAAACCTGCGCCAACTTTTGCTTGCGCACGGTTCCACTGCTAAAATCATCGCAAAAATCGAAACTAAACGCGCCATCGAAACCGACGAGGCGCTCGAAGCCATCGTTAAAGCCGCAGACGGCATCATGATCGCTCGTGGCGATATGGCCGTAGAAGCTGGCGCCGAAGTTGTGCCAATCGTTCAGCGCAAACTTATCGCAATGTGCCGCGCTTATTCCAAGATTTGTATCGTCGCTACTCAAATGATGAGCTCGATGGTCGACAGCCCAGAGCCAACCCGTGCCGAAGTCTCCGATGTGGCCAACGCCGTTATTCAGGGTGCCGACGCCGTGATGCTTTCGGATGAAACTGCCAATGGTGAGTACCCGCTCGAGACTGTTAAAGCTATGAAGAGAGTGATTCTTTACACTCAGAATCATTCCCGCATCACTACAATTTCTCATGAGCCAGTCGGGCAATATGAAAGTTACGATGCTATTTCCGACGCCGCCGCTCGCCTTGCTGAGAATATTGATGCTGATGTGATTATTTGCCAAACCGCCTCTGGCGCTACACCGATTTCAATCGCCGCTCAGCGCCCGAACGTGCCAATCATCACGGTTACTAGCGACCACCGCGTTGCCAACCAAATGGCCTTGATTTATGCCAACTCAGCCTTTGTGCGTCCGTATTCTGAAAACTACGGCCAAGCCCTTGCTGAGGAGCTTAAAGAATCTGGTTACCTCCAGCTTTCAACTGGCAAAAAAGATCTAACCGCCGTGATCGTTTCTGGCGGCAAAGACAAAATCGGTGGGACTGATACTATTAGAGTTCGCTACATCTAAAGGAGGTTTATGCGTCTTCAAACCATTCGCGATATCGATGTCAAAAACAAGGTGATCTTGTTACGCGCCGATTATAATGTTCCGCTCGACGAGGAACAAAATATCACCAGCGATCTGCGTATCGTCACCAGCTTGCCAACCTTGCAATATTTGCTCGATAACGGCGCCAAAAAAGTTGTCATCATCTCGCATCTTGGTCGCCCGGAAGGAGAAGATGAAAAACTTTCACTTCGCCCAGTCGCGGAGCGCCTTAGCCAACTTCTAAACGAAAAGGTTGGTTTTGCGCCTTTGCCGAAAGCTCCGCTCACAAGCCAAGAACGCGTTGTCTTGCTCGAAAACCTCCGTTTTGACGCCGGCGAAGAGCAGAACTCCCCAGAATTTATTAAGAACATCATCGACCAAGTCGCCCCAGATTTTTATGTACAAGATGGTTTTGCGGTAATCCATCGCGCGCACGCCTCTACCGATGCGGTCGCCAAATTCCTTCCGGTTTATGCCGGCCTCTTGATCGAAAACGAAATCGAGAAATTATCAAAAGTTACCGAAAGCCCAGAACATCCGTTTGTCGTAATTATTGGTGGCTCCAAGATTGAGGATAAGCAGCCGCTCATCGAAAAATTCCTGGATACGGCCGACAAAATTATCGTCGGTGGCAAAATTGCCGCCGATGGCTACAAGGCTACGAGCGACAAAATTTACGTTGCAGAAGATTTCGACGAAGATCTCAGTGGCGCCAAGCTCGACGTTGGTCCGCTCGCTACTATTAAAATTGCTGAAATTTTAAAAGATGCCAAAACCGTAGTCTGGAACGGCCTGCTTGGCAAAGCCGAAGACCCAGCCTACGCCACTTCCTCCACCGTGGTCGCCGAAATCCTCGGCGAGACCGAGGGAATTAATACCGTAATCTGTGGCGGCGATACTACTGGTTTCGTGATGGAGCTTTTGGGCGAGCATGCTGGTCTAAGTTACTCATTGATTTCTACCGGTGGCGGAGCGGCACTTGAATTCTTGCTTGGCCGCGATTTACCGGGCCTTCAGGTTATCAAAAAAGCCGCCTAAAATCGTTTACATATTATTCGCCTCATGATATAATTCTGGGTATGAAAAAAGCCAAGAATTACCAGGAAGTTATTGGCGAGACCATCGAGCAGATGCGTCTCCAAAAGGGTTGGACCCAGGGCGACCTTGCTGAGGCCGTTGGTTCATCTCAATCCGCTATTCACCGCATCGAAAAAGGCGGCCAGAATGTTTCTCTTGAAATGATTAAGAAGCTTTCCGACGCACTCGGAACGCAAATCCTCTCTATAAACGACTCCGCTTCGCAAGGTTTCCGCATTCGTGGCGGCAAAGAATTGTCTGGCGAAATTACCATTAACACGTCCAAAAATGCTGCCGTTGGCTTGCTTTGTGCTGCACTTTTGAACCGCGGCCGCACTGTGATTCATCGCATTGCACGCATTGAAGAAGTCTATCGTATTATTGAAGTTTTGGAATCGCTGGGCATTAAATGCAACTGGCGCAACCGTCGCCGTGATCTAGAGATTATATCACCGCGCGAATTGAAACTTGACGAAATGGACGTTGAAGCAGCTCGTCGTACTCGCTCGATCATCATGTTCCTTGGCCCATTGATGCACCGCTACAAACACTTTAGCATTCCATACGCTGGCGGCTGTTCGCTCGGCGTACGCACCGTGGAGCCGCACCTGCAGGCGCTCGAAGCCTTTGGCCTAGAAGTAGATGCTACCAAAAATAGTGGCTTTTATGACGTTACGATTAACCAGAAAAAACTACGCGCCGGCGAAGACAAATACATTGTGCTTACCGAACGCGGCGACACGGTTACTGAAAACGTTTTGATGGCTGCAGCCCTTTATCCGGGCAAAACCACCATCGTGGGTGCTTCGTCCAACTACATGGTCCAGGACGTCTGTTTCTTCCTCGAAAAACTTGGCGTTAAAATCTCTGGCATTGGCACTACGACCCTGGTAATTCATGGTTGCCGCCGTATCGACACCGATGTCGAGTATTACCCGTCCGAAGACCCGATCGAAGCTATGTCGTTTATCGCTGCTGCACTCGTCACGCATTCCGAAATCACCGTCCTGCGCGCGCCGATCGAATTCCTCGAAATCGAACTCGAGATTCTCAAAACTATGCATGCCAAAATTGAGCGTTCGCCAGAGTATTTGGCTGCCAATGGCCGCACGCGCCTAGTCGACCTCTACATCAAGAAAGCCGACTTGGTTGCCCCGATTGATAAGATTCACCCAATGCCGTTCCCGGGCCTCAACATCGACAACCTTCCGTTCTTCTCGGTGATTGCCGCCGTGGCCGAAGGCCGCACATTGATTCACGACTGGGTTTTCGAAAACCGCGCCGTCTACACTACGGAACTTTCGAACTTGAACGCCAAGGTCGAACTTCTCGACGCACACCGCGTCTTTGTGGAAGGCCCAACCAACTGGCGTGCCGCCGAATTGGTCGCTCCGCAGGCCCTCCGCCCATCCGTGGTGGTGCTGAT
Organism: Candidatus Nanosyncoccus sp.; assembly: GCA_045649305.1. Lineage (GTDB taxonomy): Bacteria > Patescibacteriota > Saccharimonadia > Saccharimonadales > Saccharimonadaceae > Nanosyncoccus. The sequence goes on along the minus strand of JAZRPR010000035.1, from coordinate 19,010 downwards.
TGGCATGTTAGCTGCTCCGGGCACTTCGATTTTGCGCAACGTCTACTCGATTCAACGTGGCTATCAAGACTTTCCAGATCGTCTGAGGCATCTCGGCGCTGACATCTCGCCGCTTACTGGTATTTAAAAAAGACCGCCCCTAGCCGGGCGGCTTTTTCTTAAAACTTGCCAAAACCGTTAAACTGCGCTATAATAAAAACACTAATTTTTTACTTGAAACTAAAAAGGAAAACCTATGAACATAAAGGAAGAGGAGCGCCGTGCTCGTCTCTTAAAGATGAGAGAGGAACGCCTCCCAGACATTAAGAAGCAGTTCGAAGAAGCCCAGAAACGCAATTTTAATTCCAACTTTGCCCCCGGTGGCAAAGATGCTAAACTTGTGGCGAAAAAGGCCACCAAAACTGCGAAAACTACCAAAGCTAAGGCTGCCAAAAAGGCCGCCGCGCCAAAGCCAAAAACCGAAGCCGAGCAACGCAAGGTTAATCTTTCTGTGACCACCAAAAAAGGCGAGATGGTCCACCACCAGCGCATGCTTTCCCAGGACGTTAATGCTCAGGCCACCCAGCATATTATCGGCATTCCGGTCAACAAATCCCGCTACAACGGTTACAACGGCGAGCAAATTACCAACGCTAAACTCAAAAATCTCCGCACCGATCCAGACTCTGTCCGTATTATCCCGATCGGCGGCGTTGGCGAGTTCGGTATTGGTAAAAACATGACCATCATCGAGTACAAAAACGAAATGATCGTTATCGATATGGGTGTGCTCTTCGCCGGCGACGATTATCCTGGCGTCAACTACATGATTCCAGACATCAAATATCTCGAAGACAATATGGCCAAGGTCAAGGCGATCTGTTTCACTCACGCCCACCTCGATCACATTGGTGCCTGCCGCCATCTTTTGCCAAAATTCAGCCAGTATATTCCGATTTATGGTACCGACTTTACAATCGGTATGATCAAGAAACAAATGTCTGAGCTTGATGATGCTCCAGAAATGAACTATCAAGTCGTTGATCCGTTTAAGCACGATATCATTAAGGTTAGCGAAAATTTCTCTGTTGAATTTATCCATACCCTCCACTCAATCCCGGGCAACTGTGCTATCGTAGTGCGCACACCAAACGGCACGATTTATGTGTCTGGCGACTGGCGCCATGAGGAAAAACCAATGGGCATTCAAACCGACTACGAGCGCATCGATGAAATCGTGGCAAAAGAGGGAATCGATCTCATGCTCAACGAGTCTACCAATATCGACTCGCCGGGCCACCACCCACATTCCGAATACGACGTCGGCGAGAACCTCGGTAAAGTTATGGACAACTACGTCCACGGCCGTGTGATTATTTCTTGTTTCTCGTCCCAGATTTCACGTATCGAGTTGGTCCTGAAAGAAGCTGCCGCTCGTGGCCGCAAAGTTGCTTTCTCCGGCTTCTCAATGATCAACAACGTCGAAGTCGCACTCCGCGCTAAATCCATCAAGGTGCCAAAAGACACCATCGTGAAGATGGAAGACATCATCAAGATGCCAGACGAAAAAGTTTGTATCGTCTGTACCGGTTCACAAGGTGAGCTTAATGCTGTGCTTAGCCGCATGCTTTCGGGCGCGCACAAGTTTATCAAGATTAAATCTACCGACACCATCGTCTTCTCGTCCAACCCAATTCCGGGCAACGAGCCACACGTGGTGAGCACGGTGGATGGTTTGCTCCGCGAGGGCGCCCAGGTGATTCAAAACGGCAAAACCCATCTTACGAACATTGGCCCACTTCACCTTTCTGGCCACGCCTACTTCGAAGATCACGTCGATTTCGTCACTCGCCTTCATCCAACCAACTATTTGCCATACCACGGCGAGTTCTACATGCTTCAGCACAACGCCGAGATGGCCGAGAACGTGCTTGGCATTCCGCACGACCGCATTTTGCTCGCGGATGACGGCGACGTAATTGAATTTACTAAGGAAAAGACCATTCGCAAAGCCGGCCGCATCCATGTTGGCAACAAACTTTACGATGATGCAGACCAGCCAGTCCACGAAGCCGTGGTGAAAGACCGTATTCACATTTCTCGCGAAGGTATTTTCGTGATCGTTCTAACTTTGAATAAGAAAACCGGTCATCTGGTAAAAACTCCAGACATCATCTCGCGTGCCTTTATCTATCTCGATAACTCCGAGGAATTAATTGGCAAGATTCGCCACTACTTGCGCGCCAAGACCGACAAGTCCATTTCTACCGACCCAGAAATGAAAGTCTTAAAAGAGGAAATCAAGGAAGACATCACCCATATCTTGTTTGACGCCACCGGCCACACGCCGATTGTGATTCCAGTTATTAATAAGGTATAATAATACTTGTTAACAGGAGACGCCGCATGGCAAGTATTTACGATTTCAAAATTAAAACCCGCAAAAACGGCGAGGAATCGCTAGAAAAATACAAGGGCAAGGTTTTGTTAATTGTAAACACTGCTACGGGTTGTGGGTTTACGCCGCAATACGAAGGCCTCGAAAAGCTTTATAAGAAGTATCACGAAAAAGGTTTCGAAATCCTGGATTTTCCATGCAACCAGTTTGGCCATCAAGCCCCTGGCGAGAACGACGAAATCCACGAGTTTTGCACTGCAAAATACCAAACTACTTTTGATCAGCTTGCCAAAATTGAAGTCAATGGTGATGGCTCCGAGCCAATTTGGAAATTCTTGAAAGAACAAATCGCCGATGATCCAGCTCCAAAGGGTATGAAAAACAAACTCGCGATGAAAGCGATTGCGGCAATCCCTGGAGTTAAAAAGGAGCCAGGCTTTATCAAATGGAACTTCACTAAGTTTGTGGTGGATCGCGACGGCAAAGTCGTGCTGCGCTTTGGCCCAACAGATACCCCAGCTGATTTTGAGGATAAAATTAAGGAGCTTTTGTAATGGAACTATTAGATTTTTACGCAGACTGGTGTGGTCCATGCCAAATGATGAAGCCAGTTGTAGACGAGTTTAAAGAAAAACACCCAGAACTTAAAATTACGCCGGTCAACATCGACGACGAGGACGAACTCGCCGAGCAGTACGGCGTGTCTACCATTCCATGTTTTGTTTTGTTGAAAGACGGCGAAGAGGCCGGCCGCCTTATCGGTGTACAAAACATCAAAAAACTTGAGAAGCTTCTAGGAGAATAAAATGAGTTCAAAATATTACGATGTGATTATTATTGGCGGCGGCATCGCTGGGCTAACCGCTTCAATCTACGCTACGCGCGCCGGCAAATCCACCCTCGTTTTGGAAGAAACCATCTGCGGCGGACAAATCATTAATGCCGTTTCTATTGATAACTGGCCGGGCTCACTCGGTATTTCCGGCACCGAGCTCATTCTCTCAACCCAAAAACAAGCCGAGGAGCTTGGCGCAACAATCGAATTTGAAAAAGTCGAAAAAATCGAAAAACAGGACGACGGCTTCAAAATTATCACCGAAGAATCCGAATATGAAACCAAAAACGTAATTATCGCCGTCGGTGCCGAGCCACGCAAACTCGACGCGGAGCAAATGAAAGAAGTCGGAGAACGCAACATTTCGTACTGCGCAACCTGCGACGGCATGTTCTACAAAGGTAAACCAGTCGCTGTAATTGGCGGTGGCAAAACCGCCGAAAGCGAAGTTAAATATCTCGAAACCATCGCCTCAAAAGTCTACCAAGTTCGCCGCGGCGAGTCGATTCCAGAAGAAGCGGTTGCAGTATTCGTTGCAATCGGCCGCGTCCCAAGTACGGGATTCTTGAAGGGAATTGTGGATTTAGACGAAAAAGGTTACATTATTGCCGGCGAAGACTGCAAAACTTCCTGCCCGGGCATCTTTGCCGTGGGCGACTGCAGAACCAAAAGCGTTCGCCAACTCGTGACTGCCGCCGCTGATGGAGCAGTGGCGATCTCCCTAGTTGTGTGATATAATATTGCCACAACGCCCGGATGGCGGAACTGGTATACGCGTTCGACTTAAAATCGAATGGAGAAATCCGTGCGGGTTCGATTCCCGCTCCGGGCACCAGATAAAAAACAAGACCCTACGGGTCTTATTTTTTATCTGATACGAAGTATGGACTCGGCCTCTAAGGGTTCGCCCGCCGTAGGCGGCTAGCGAGCCTTCGGCGAGCGTCTTCCCGCGCGTCGCACCAAAAAAAAGAAGCTCCCGCGGTAGGAGCATACTGCCCCGTGCAAGAACTTCGCGAAGCCTCCGCGGTAGGTACCTTCGGCGCCGTGCGAGTGCTTCAATATCATTAATATCACGGCAAACACCCCATGTCAACAATAAACAACCCGCAACGCAGCTCAGAGAGTATGCTAAAATGAACTCATGAATATTTTGTATTGTGGTGATCAGGGAATCAAAGACGGGCTGCTCGTCTCGATTTTGTCGCTTATCAAGCATGTTAAAGAACCACTAAATATTTATATTCTCACAATTGACTATCAGAATAGCAAACCAATCACGAAAAAAACCACTAAGTTCCTAGACGAACTGGTAAAAAAGCAAAACAAAGATAGCTTCGTCAAAACTATCGATGGCACCGAGGCTTTCAAAAAGCGTCTGCCAAAAGCCAACATGAAATCTTATTTTACGCCGTGCTCGATGCTCAGGCTCTATTTGGACGAAATCAAAGAGCTACCAAAAGACCGCCTGCTTTATCTAGACTACGACGTAGTTTGTCGCAAAGATCCGCACGATTTTTATTACACCGAACTAGACAATGTCGAGGCTGCCGGCGTGCTTGATATCTACGGCAAACACTTCTATCGCTACAATTTTCCAAAACGCGACTATATGAACTCTGGTGTGTTGCTTTTTAATATGGCAGAATGTGAAAAGTCCCAGATTTTCCCGCGCGCAGTTAAACTCTGCCAGAAACGCCGCATGATGTTGGCGGATCAAGCCGCATTAAACAAGGTGATCAAAAAGCGCAAATTAATGCCGCGCAGATACAACGAGCAGCAGGATTATCCAAAGGAAGACACCGTGTTTCACCATTTCTCCAACAACTTCAAATTTTTGCCAGTTTTTCATGTTCAGAAGGTTAAACCGTTTGAAGTCGAAAAGGTCCACAAAACTCTCAAAATCCACGAATATGATGATATTTTGAAAGAATATCAAAAATTCAAAGATTCCCTGTAAAACACTGCAACAACAGGGGTGAAAAATCGACAAAGTTTATGCTTGATTTAGCAAAAATCTTTGCTAAAATAAAACAAGTCGCTCTTGAAGTGTATCTCTATTTACGAGGTGGGTCGGTCGTTGGAGCGATATCATTAAGGAGAAAATCGATACATGCGTATCAAACGACTCAAGCATTCAAACGAACGCAAAAAGTCAACCATTGCTCCTGCCGCTTGGCAAGAGTTCATCGAAATCTAGGAGGGAGATTCCGAATAAAAAAGCCCGGTAGAACCGGGGCTTTTTTGTGTCAGAAGAAAGTTATTCGCCGACCTTGGCTTCGTAGATTTGGCGGAAGAGATCGGTAAAATCTTTTTCGGAGAGACGGCCAGAATCCCAAGTAATGGTCTTGCCGTTAACCGTAACGCTGCCTTTGCCGCTCCAGTCAATCAGAGCGCCATCGATATAGAGCGATGGAGTGCCTTTGAGATCAGCAGCTTTACCCATCTTCATGTCGTGGCTGATCTTTTTGGAAATATTTTCAGAACTGATATCGCTAAGGAACTTGTCCAAATCGCCTTTGTTGTCGGTAGCGAGCATGAAGTATTCGTTAAAGAGGGCGGTGCGCTCAGATGGAGTAGCGCCACTCCATTCGGACTGGTTGTCGAAAAGCAAGTTGGCATATTCTTTCCAGTAGCCTTGGAGGCCAGCCGCTTCGGCTGCGGACGCAGCGGCGGTAGCGTTTTGGTGATAGGAAAGCAAGAAGTTGCGATAGATAATTGCAACCTTGCCGTCGAGCTCTTCGAGAGCGGCGTTGATGAGGCCGTTTGCGAATTCACAGGCTTCGCATTGGAAATCAGCATATTCAATAATCTTCACTGGAGCATCAGCCGAACCTTTAACATGGTCGCCGATGAAGCCATTTTCTTCGGATGGCCCAAGAACCTGATTGTAATCTCCGTTTGGAGTAGAATTTGTCGCGTTAAAAATACCATATCCCACCAGTGCAGCAAGGGCTACGCCAAGGACGCACCCAAAGATTTTACTCATAAATAACTCTCCTTTAAATGCTATAATTATAGCATGTGGGAACGGTTTATGAAAAAGATTGTCGCCTGGCTCGACCCGAAGTTTGCGAAGTATCGCGCTCCGGAGCCAAAGTATACTCCCAAAACTCTCAATGAGTTTATTGATGTAATGCGCCGCACGCCAAAAAACGTGCTATCAAGCGATGACCGCAAAAAGATTTCGGCGGTGATGAGTTTTGAAAGCCGCAAGGTCAAAGACATCATGATCGGTAAAAACGATATGACTTTCGTCTATGAAAAAGATTTTTTGGGGCCACTCACGCTAGACCGTCTCTATAAATCTGGCTTTTTGCATTTCCCAGTGGTCGACAATAAGGAGCACGTCAAAGGCGTGATTCATACTGATGCGCTCAATACTCTCGAGATCAAGAAAACCGACCGTGCCGAAAAATATCTCGATAAGAACTTCCAGTATCTCTACGAAGAAGATCCACTCACCAAAGTCGTTGAAGAACTTCGCAAAACTGGCTGCTTCTACTTCCTAGTTTTGAACGAAAAAGACGAGCTAGCTGGATTTTTCACATTAGAGATGCTTCTAGATTACTTCATCGGTTAAAAATATGGTATAATATACCGCATGAGAAGATTGACTAGCGAACTAAAAAATTTTTTGGGCCAAACTGTAACTGTTTCTGGCTGGGTTAATTCGCGCCGCGACCATGGTGGATTGATTTTTATTGATCTCCGCGACCACAAGGGAATTATCCAGTTAGTCGTCACCCCAGAAAATGCCGACGCTTTCAATCTTGCTGAAACCGTCCGTGACGAATTTGTCCTCACCGCTACTGGTGCCATGCGTGAGCGCGAAGAATCGCTCAAGAATCCAAACATCGAAACCGGCGACATCGAGCTGGTTGTCTCTGAGCTTACCGTGCTCAACAAATGCGCACCTTTGCCAGTCAACACCCATGACGACGGTGAAAAAACTTCCGAAGAAATGCGTCTCAAATATCGCTATCTCGATTTGCGTCGTCCATCTATGCAGAGCCGCCTCAAACGCCGCTCCGAGTATTATCGCTTTATTCGTAACTACATGTACGAGCATGACTTCACTGAAATCACTACGCCAATTTTGGCCAACTCATCGCCAGAAGGCGCTCGCGACTTTCTCGTGCCATCCAGGCTTCATCCGGGCAAATTCTACGCTTTGCCACAGGCCCCACAACAGTTCAAACAACTTTTGATGGTGGGCGGTGTCGATCGCTATTTCCAAATTGCTCCGTGCTTCCGCGATGAGGATCCGCGCGCAGATCGTCTTTACGGTGATTTCTACCAGCTCGATCTCGAAATGTCCTTTGTGGAAGATGGCCAAATCGTCCGCGAAACTATTGAACCACTTTATAAGAGATTGGTTACCGAATTTGCTGGCAAAAAACTACTCTCCGAAGACATTCCGCAATTTTCTTATGTTGAAGCAATGGAAAAATATGGCTGCGACAAGCCGGACCTCCGCTACGGCATGGAATTAGTTGAGCTTACCGACGCTTTTGCGAACACCGATTTCAAAGTTTTCAAAGCTCCATGCGTTAAGGCTATCTGCGTTAAAGGTGGCGCCAGCCTCACTCGTTCGCAAATCGACGACTTTACCGAAAAAGCCAAAAAAGAAGGCGCTGGCGGTCTAGCTTATATTCTTTATAGCGATGGCGAAGCCAAATCCCCAATTCTTAAATTCATGAGCGAGCAGGAAATTGCTGCCGTGAAAGAGCGTACTGGTGCCGAAGACGGCGACGCTGTGTTCTTTGGCGCAGACGACCGCAAGCTGGTCAACAAAGTACTTGGTCAACTCCGTATTGCCTTTGCCGATTTCTACAATTTGAAAGATCCGAACGTGGTTTCATTCTGTTGGGTCGTGGACTTCCCATTCTACGAATGGGACGACAAGCGCAAGAAGCTCGACTTCGGTCACAACCCATTCAGTATGCCAAAAGGTGGTCTCAAAGCACTTGAAGACGCCAAAACCGACGAGGAAAAACTCGCCATTGTGGCAGACCAATATGATATGGTAATGAACGGTTACGAAGTTGCTTCGGGCGCCGTTCGTAACTACAACCCAGAAATTATGTACAAAGCCTTTAATATCCTCGGCTTTAGCAACGAATACGTTGAAGCTCGCTTTGGCGGTATGCTCAATGCCTTCAAGTTTGGTGCGCCACCGCACGCTGGTTGTGCTCCGGGCCTTGATCGTATCTTTATGGTGCTCGAAAACGAAGAGAATATTCGCGACATCGTCGCCTTCCCGAAGAACGGCAACGGCGTTGATCTCATGATGAATTCGCCTTCTGAGGTTGATCAGAGCCAGCTCGACGAGAGCCACCTCGCCATTCTGCCAGAAGATTAATGTTATAATAAGATTGTTATGGGTGGAAATCTTAATTTTAGGAAAGTCAAAAAGCTCAAAGTCCATCGTCTCAAGACTTGGCGATTGCTTTTGGCGTGTGCGCTTTTGCTATTCTTAGATGCCACCTTGCTTCGATTTGACAATCTTAAAATGGTAGAACTGCGCGATGCAGTACTCCAGGCCGATGCGCATGCCTCCTCTGATCTTTCCGATAAGCTCGAAGAGCTCAAACAATTCACCTTTTCGCATATTGTGGTGAATATTTATGAACACAACGGTATTCAGACGCTCACGTTAGGTACCGGCGTATTTTATCTAGAACAACAATATATCCGCGCGGCAACCGACGCATTAGCCGAGGCTGAGATTGCCCTCGAAAATAACGACGAGAATCCAAACGGCAACGTTTTTAAGCAGGCCTCCGATGTCTGTAAGCCAATTGCTATTGCTAATGGCTGGACTTGGGCTAGCCAGGGCTACCTTGATTGTATGACCTCAGAAATTGCCAACCATCCAACTACCGATAGCATTCAGGATACAATTTATGCCAATATCCCATCCACCGAACTTTATCGCAAGAACTTCGCTTCGCCAATCTGGGCACCATGTCCGGCTGGCTTCGCCATTTTAGCGACGCTAATTATTTTACTGATCTTGTTCTTCCGCTTTATTTTCTGGCTATTTTTGAAAATAGTCATCCTATTTATGAGATAATAAAAGCATGATAAAAGTTTTTTCTACAACAACTTGTCCATATTGTCATGCCCTTATGGATTGGCTCGATAGCCTAGGCGTTGAGTACGAAGAAGTCGACGCTACGACCGATAAAACCATAACCACTGTCCCTGTTACGGAGATTAATGGGCAGCGTATTGTGGGCTTCGACCGCCCAGCCATCAAGAAAGCATTGAAGGGATAATTTTCCACATCAACCTATTTTTCCCTATAAAAAAGTCTTGACATAACCTTCTCGGGGTCATAAGATAGAGATATATTAACTTAAGGAGGAAAGCTTAAATGGCTTACGAACATACCAATGGCAAGGGAGTTAAGTACTTCTTGCACAAATCTGAAGTTACTCTTCGTGGTGGCAAACCTCAGACCATCTATTTCTTTACTAAAGACGAAAAAGGTGGCAAAGGTACCCCATGTGACCTTCCAGCCGATCGTATGGTTTGCGAAAATCCTCGCAATGGTTTCTTGACCCTCAAGAAAAAATAATTGCGCGCAAAGTTAATTAGGTGCAAAAATGACGCTCGTAGCGATACGGCGTCATTTTTTTACTTCATGATTTTGGTACGTCTTCCTTGCTCGCTCAGCTCGCAAGTTTGCCGTTCCATAAACTTCCACAGGAAGTTTATGGTAGGGGTGCCTGGACTCGAACCAGGGACGCTGCGTGTATAAGACGCATGCTCTAACCAACTGAGCTACACCCCCGCTACCTCATTTTATCATAAAATGCTATAATTATAAGCGTGAGCAGAAACAAACTCGACAGCCTCAAAATCAAAGCGCGCAGGCTAATTTATCGCCTAAAGCACGATGTTTTTGTGGCCGAAAACACGGCGCTGATTTTGGCCGTGGTTTTTTGCTCGGTTTTAACTTTTAATTCGATCAACGCTATGTCCAGGAACTGGCGTCTCACCGAGCGACTCGGCGAAGAGAATCGCGAGCTGCAACTTTTGACCGTGGAAGTGGATACCCTGGAACTTGAAAACGAATACTACCGCTCTGATGAATATCAGGAACTTTCCGCACGCAAACTGGCCAATAAGCAACTCCCGGGCGAGCACATGGTTTATCTGCCGGCCAACTCGGACTATGCCAAGAACAAGCATGCTCAGGCCACTATTGGCAAGACCGAACAAGAGACGCCAAACCTTCGCAAATGGCTGAACTTCTTGTTCCCAAATACCTAGTCGCTTATGCTATAATATATACATGAAATCGAAAACTTCTGGGTTTACCATCATTGAAGTTCTCTTGTTTTTGGCGGTTAGTGCCGCACTTATCATGGGGATCATTTTTAGTGCTACCTCCTCGATCGACCGCCAGCGCTATGATGATTCGGTCCAGAATTTTGCTGAGTTTCTCCGCACTACTTATTCCGAAGTCGAAAACCCACGCGGCAAAGATTCCGGCGACAACGGTGGCCGTTCAGATCGCGCCATGTATGGCAAGCTAATTACCTTTGGCGAAGCCGCCGCGAATAATCCAAGCGGCAACATCTATGTTTATGATGTCCAGGGCGACATCAATGAATCCGGCAGCGGCTCCACGATTGCGTTGCTAAAAGATTTGCATACTGACGTTATTGAAAAGAAAAACGATGTCACGAAGGCCTTCGGCAAGGTTAATGACTATTCGTTAAACTGGGAGGCTAAGGTCCAAAATCCAGACCACAGTCAGTTCGTTGGCGCAATTTTAATTGTGCGTTCACCGGTTTCGGGCACTGTCTTTACTTATTCGATGACCGGCAGCACGGTTGAGGTTCAAAAAGCTATCGCTAGCGGCGCCGCTACAGTGCTCAACGCCAAACTCACCGAAGATAGTTTCAAGAGCAACGAAGTAGATTTTTGTATTGCGGCCGAGGGCGTTTCGGTCTATGGCGGCAAACGTTATAATGTGCGCCTCGCCGGCACTTCTCACGACGCCTCAGGCGTTGAAGTGGTCTCGCTTGACGCAGAAAGTAACAGGTGCAAATGAAAAAGTTACTAAAAATCCGCAAGAAGTCCGGCTTCACTCTTATTGAACTATCTTTTGCGGTGCTTTTTGTGGCTTTGCTTGCGCTCACGGTCGTCGTTATCACGATGGATCTAATTGGCAATTACAAACGCGGCCTCATGTTGAAGCAGGTCAACACGGTAGGGAATTCTTTAATCGATGATTTCCGTGCTTCGATTGGCGCTTCATCATCCAAGAAACTCGACAACATTTGCGAACTCAGCTTCACCGGCAGTGCCGCTAGCGGCTGCACCACGGATGGAGCCTATAGCGCAGTTTATCTGCTACGCAAAGGCAACGTCACAATCGGCGAAGACACCGACCAGGAAAAATCCCTCAGCAACGTACCGCTCTTTGGCGCATTTTGTACTGGTTCATATTCCTATATTTGGAACAGCGGTTACTGGTTCGATGAAACCTACACAGTTGCCACCGGCATCAATAGGGCTTCACTCAAATATCGCACCGAAAGCGGCAACAAAGAACTAAAGGATTTCCGCCTTATTAAAATTCGCGATCCAAAGCGCGCCGTTTGTTTGACTCCGGTTTCTGCCAACAGTCAGTACCATTCCAATGCTAGCTTGGTCAATTCGCTCGCTAGCACCTTCGATATCACTGCAGCCGACCCGGTCGCCGAGGAGCCAGTCGATTTGCTCGAAAACGACGAATATAGCGACCTCGCCCTCTACGACCTCACCGTCGTAAAGCCAGCCACCGACAAATCCGAGCGCGACATTTTTTATTCCGGCTCATTTATTTTAGCTACCGTCAAAGGCGGCATCAACATCACTGCTACTGGCGACTACTGCGCCACCCCATCCGAATACGACATCGAAGATTTCGATTACTGCGCTATCAACAAATTTAATTTTGCCATCCAGGCGAGTGGAGAATAATATGAAAAAACGTACCGGCGCCGCTTCCTTCTACATCGTAGCAATCTCGACCTTGCTCTTTACGATTATCGCGATGAGCTTTGCCGCCGTGGTGATCGCCGAGCTTTCGCGCACCACCAATAGTGACCTTTCTCAATCTGCCTACGACTCGGCTTTGGCCGGCATCGAAGATGCCAAAGTAGCGATTTTGAACTATCAAAACTGTCTCAATCAAGGTGCTACGGCCGCCAGCAGCATTAGCCTGGCCGGCAACGTAAGCTGTGGTGAAATTATCTATTACATGGAACACCCGGACTGCGACATGGTCGGGCATATCTTGAACCGCATTCCAAAGAGCGACCCGGCCGTTAGCCCGAACTCCGGCACGGAAGTCCTCATTCAAGAGACTAAAACCGGCGACAATAATATGGAGCAGGCTTATACCTGCGTCAAAATCGCTCAGGAAAATCCAGACTATCGCGGCACCATCACCGAAGGTGAATATACGCGCGTTGTGCCAATCAAAATCACTAACGCCGACGCCGCCAAATCCATCCGTGTCAAATGGTACTCTGATGCCAACCGCAAAAAAGCCAACACCAATCTCGCTTTTGTGAATACTTCTGGCAACTCAGTCATTTTCCCGGCCCTTACTCCGGCCACCGAGGCCAAGCCACCAGTGATGGCTGTACAACTGGTGCAAACCTCAACCAACTTCAATCTTGGCGACGAGCTTGATATTTCCCGCATGACTAGCTCCACGAGCGGTCAAAGCGACACCGGCATGATTTTCCTTGTCCCGACCAACCAACAAAAGAGCGCTCATAATAACGATGCCAATCGTATGGACGTTACAAAGGATAACACAATTAAAAATAGCGACCCACTAAACTTTGCCTCGTCGAATAGCAAAACTATGCAAAATATCCCAGCACTAGTAAAGTGTGGGGAACCAGGCACCGCTTCAAACGACGCCGAATTCTCTTGCTCGGTTTCGATCGAGCTGCCAAGCCCAGTTAAAGATGAGGGCGAAGGTCGCAACCCAGACACCTTTATGCTGGTTTTATCGCTGCCTTACGGCCAGCCAGAGACCGACTTCGCCGTTGAAGTTTGCGATACTGCCACTTGCCAAGATGCTAACCGCCTTTCGTTCTTGAACCAGGTCGGCATCGACTCCACCGGCCGCGCCAACGACCTGTACCGCCGTATCGAGGCCAGGGTAGAGAATATCACCGACAATGCCATCGTCCCAAGCTTCGCCGTGCAACTTCTAAACGACCAGATCAGCCTTAGAAAGACCATGGTGGTAAAGACCGAATACGGCGTTTACAATCAAAACAGCTTCTAATATTTACCCCTGTTATTTTAGGGGCCAATATTGACAAATAACCAAAAGTGCGATATAATGAAAGATAGGAGGGACTTTCTCTAACGGGAAAGTTCCTTACTTTATCGAGAGGGGTGATCTTTAAAATGAAAATGTCACCGAAGTACGAAAGATGCTGGAGGTTTTTGGTTTTGATGGTTGCCTCAATCATCTTGATCTCGACCTCTGCCGTGGCTTGCCACGGATGTAATGGTAAAAAGACGACGGAACCCACAAGTTCCGTGATCCCTACGGACACGCCGACGCCGACATCGACGCCGACCCCGACGGATATCCCGACCCCGACACCGACTGAAACGCCTGTCCCGACGGACACGCCGACGCCGACAGAAACACCTACACCCACGGACACGCCGACGCCGCTTCCGACGGACACTCCAACGCCGACTTCGACTCCTACGCCGAAGCCGACGAAGGCTCCAGAACCGACGGTATCGCCGACACCGACGAATACTCCGACACCGAAGCCGACTAAGGCTCCGGACCCGACAGTGTCACCGACGCCGACGCCGTTACCTCCTCCGCCGCCTCCGCCCACGGACACTCCGACGCCGACACCCACTACGGCCCCTAGCAGAGACTGGGATGCTGAGTACGACGCCGGTGTAGCTCATGCCGAAAGCCTGGGTTACCAAATTTTTTTTAACAATAAAACCAAACATACGTTCAAGTTCTACAAGGAGCCGTATACGTGTCAGGGTTACGCACAAAAAGCCGGTGGGGAATGGCATGTTAAGTACGCTGACCCCAGTGGTGAAGTGTACTTTTATGATGGCTGGGGCGACAACTTAATCGCCTTATTGAACGAAATTGATCCAAGCTACTAAGGGCAAAGGAGGTTGACATTTCAGACGCGAAAGCGTCATCCCGTAAGACCGGGATGGCGCTTTTTTACTGCTTATGGTATATTTGTAATATGAAACGCGGGAAAATTACAATCGCCTCATTTATGCTTCTCGTAATCTCTTTTTTTGGCCTGACTTACACGTTTTTAAGCCCAAAAAGGGCCCTGGCCAACCAAGCTAGCTACTCAGAAAACGCCTGCAAGGCAAACTTTAAAAGCGATCTCATGAGCATGTATGGCTTGACGGACACAGAGGCTAATCGTTTGGCCTATTACTCAATTTTCAGCTATGAAGAAGATGGTGAAAAAATAGAAAAAAACACAGCGATGGACCGCGGTTGCTTTAGGTGCGCCACCGAAGATAGAAAGGTGCCAAAAGGCGTGGCGTGGATTAATGGCTTTCCTAATAACACCATTTCTCGAGCTAATCCTTATGCAGATGTTGTCGCTATGTTCGAAACCACGACCGACGCCATCGCTCCAGACGAAAACGGCATAATTTCAGTTTATTTCCATGGCGTATCCTACACTTGTGGAACCGCAATGTATATTGGCAGTAGCGATAGCGGCGGATATAGCTACGATGGTATCGCTCTTCACATTCTGGACAGTGACTGCCGCCCAAATCATGATCTCAAGAACTCTGCTAATCGCTGCAAAACTACCAGCGCCGCAGAGAGCTACTTGGGATACGAAAGCTACACGGAAGACGAGGTCAGAAAGGTTAGGCCATTTCAGGAAGATCAATACGGCGGGACTGGCAACAAGCCATATGTAAAAAACATCAAGGTGTTAGCTGAATCCACACTTGGCAGGACCGATACTTCATCTTTCCCGTCGGGCTTCATTAATGATGATGGATATCTCAACGAATATCACTGGAGTTTCCCGGGCCAAAAAATTGAGGTCAAGATCGACGTCGCTGCCTTTAAAGAATACGTAGAGCAGCGAGCAGACATCAGTTCAAGTGACAATACTTGGATTGAGGGCAACACCTATCAAGACTCAATCTATGTTTATCGCTGTCCTAAAGGGGCTGGCGCGAACAATGTTACCAGCAGTACGAGCTGTGGCACGGACGAGTCCATTCTCCGCATTACTATTCCACCAGATCTTTTCAAGAAGACCTGTTCCGAAAAATATCCAAACAAAACCAGTGTCAACAGGCCGAGCTGGTGGTCCGGGGCCCCATTTGAATACAATGAATGTGGTGGTACTAGCGTACTCGCGTCGCAAGTTAAAGTTGGTAACACTTCTAGCGTCGTAACTTCCGAATCCGGCAGCAGCGAAGCTACGCTCTATGTAAAACCTGGCGCAACAGTCGAATTCGACCACTTCTACCTATCGGCATCTCAAAAAGCCACTAATACAGAAATTACAGTCAATGGTACCACCAATGCGGCCCGTTACTTCGTTAACGGAAACGGCAACTGGCGCAATGGTCACTATGTTACCAACTCCATTAACGGCGGCGATGCTACTGGCCATGGCTGGACCAACAACGGCGGCAGCAACGTTGGTACGGTGGATCATTTCAATTTAACCAACTATTACGACATTACTAAGGGTCCCGGCGGCAACAGCCATAGCGGCGCCAACAACGAGCATGGCGTATTGAGAACTGGTAGCCAAGTTTCGCAACGAAACGTTGGTGATGTGACCAATCCTAGGGACATTACGATTAATGAGAACCTGGATGGTGTCACCAGTAATCATTCGGCCGTTACGACTGTTGCAGTTTCCGCTGTCGTTCCGTACAACTACGTCAACACCGCCGAAGCAGCCATCCCAAACAACAATAGCCGAATCTATGTTGGTGAAACGGCCAGAATTGACGGCACCTTCCGTACCAAGGGCAAGACCAACGGTCGCGTCGTGGGTGGAGACTCGGCCTACGCCACTGTCTCTCCAAATACCAGCTACCGCTTGTACTCTTATTATTCAGACCGTAGCGACGGTTCAGACAAAAACTGTCTCGCTGGAGCTGCTGGATGTGACCTGCAGATTAATGTCGCCAACATCAAAACCAATAGCGACGAAACCCCGGATGGCTCGGCCAACAACGTTTATTGGCACGCTTCGCCAACCAAAACTATCAATATTCCAGATATTTCACTTGGCACTACCGGCAAATATCTTTGTGTGACCGCAGCGATTTATCCGGCAAATAGCGGCGACGACACTAGCCTCAATCCAAACGGCAATGACCAATGGGATTCGCAGACCAAGTGCGCTCAGCTCGCCAAGAAACCAACCTTCCAAATCCGCGGCGGTAACCTCTACACCGCCGGTAGCATCGCCGTCAACACGTCAACTAAGAATAACCTCGACAACAACAGTGTCACCGGCACTTTTGCCTTTGGTCCATGGATAGAACACGGTATCATTGCTGGCAAAACCAACGAGGCCGCATCCGGCGCCGCACTTGGTTACACTGGCAATAGCAATGGCGTACTAAGATACGACTACAATTTTGGCGCCAGCGCTAGCTCAACTTGTAAATATCAGCCAATCACGGTTGCCAATAATAACTGCTATAGCGGTAGTTCCGCTGGCAACGCCGGTAACTCCGGCGTTAGAGTCGCCGCTAGCGATACTGTAAACCTAGACGATTACATGGATACCGCCAGAATCAAAGGGAAGCACGTTGGTAATTCTGCAGACGGCGTCGATCTTTCGGACAGCAGTAATTACATCGAGGTTAATGGCGTCCGCTACACCTACGCCAACTCCGGACTCAGCATCAAGGCCACCGGTTCCTTGCCATCCGGTACTACTCACGTGATTTTTGCCACAGGCGCAGTCGCCATCGTTGGCAATCTTCAATACAACAGCACCAACAACGGCGCTGGCTACACGAAGGCTTCCGAAATTCCGCAATACATCGTCATTTCGAACGGCAATATCAACATCGGCTACAGCGTCACTCGCGTAGATGCTTGGCTCATCGCCAAAAACGGCACCATCGATACCTGTAAAGAAGGCAGCACTGTCGGCGACGAAAGTGAATGCGCCAAGCAACTTCGCATCAACGGTCCAATTGTTGCTAAAGACTTGGAGCTCGATCGCGCCTACGGTGCCGCTACCGGTGCCTACTCTGCCGTGCCAGCCGAAGTCATCAACGTCTCTCCAGCCACTTACATTTTTAGCCAAGCTAAAGCCAACGAGAGTACTTCGCTTCGCACGGTTTATTCCAAAGAAGTTGCCCCACGCTGGTAAAACAGTTGCAAAATTTTAAGCATTTGCTATAATAAGAGCACGTCGTGGGGTAGAGCAGCCTGGTAGCTCGTTTGGCTCATAACCAAAAGGTCGCTGGTTCAAATCCAGCCCCCACAACCAAAAATAGCACTAATTTACCCCCCTAAATTAGTGCTATTTTTGGTTTTAGGATTATTTCTTATTCGCTAACATTCTGCGTGCGGCCAGCTGGATTGCCTCACTAAAGGTATTTGCCTTGTGCGGCAAAGTCGCGATTTCAATCAAAGTGGCGCGGCTGCGTACGGCCAAGGCCAACTCGTGTGCCATCGCTACGGCACCCGGCGCTACGATCACGGCGCCCACTAAGCGATTTTCTTTATTTGTAATCAATTTTACGAACCCATATTTAAATCCGCTAATTTTAGCAGCGCGTACTTCAGACAAATAAACTACTTCTTTACGATAGCGTTTGTCGCGGCGCACCAAATCGTCTTCGTTATAGCCAACCGTGGCCACTTCTGGACAGGTGCCTACAGCGCGAATCACGCCGACGCATTCAAATGGTGTTTTTACGCGATAGCCAAGTGTTGAAGCTAGGTAACTACCCTGCGCAGCTGCAAGGTCGGTTGAAGATTCGCCACCGATACAATCGCCCACGGCAAAAATATTTTTAGCTGAAGTTTGGAAACTCTTAGTTACTAAGATACCGCTCTTTTTATACTTTACGCCGGCATTTTCGAGGCCGAGATCGGTTGCCGGTTCGGAACCGGTCGCGAGCACGATTTTGTCTACGCGCACCATTTTTTCACGGTTGTCTTTCGAAAATACTACACGCTTGCTCGTGGCATCTTTTTCGAGTGCTACCACGCGAGCGTTCGTCAAAACTACAATGCCGAGTTCATTTTCGAAATAATCGCGCATCACTTTACCGACTTCTTCATCCTCACGCGGAAGCAAGCGGGAAGAGCGTTCAAGTAAAGCGGTTTTTACGCCGAGCTTAGCAAAATACTCAGCAATTTCACAGCCGGTAGCGCCGCCGCCCACCACACAGACGGCCCTTGGTAAACGACTGCCAGAAAGCGCATCGTCTGGAGTGGAGAATGGTACAAAATCTGTGCCAGCAATGCCAGAAGTCGAGAGCTTGGCGCCAGTCGCAATCACGAAACGGCTTGCGGAATATTCGCGCTCGCCCACAGCAATTGTATTTTCATCAATAAAGTTTGCCATGCCCGAAATACAAGTGATTCCGGCTTTTTCAAATTCCGTAGTGTCGCCACCGCCAGCACGTTTTACGACTTCTGTTTGGTAGTTTACTGCAGTTGGGAAATTGAAATGCAAGTTCATGCTGGAGATGCCGTAGTTTGCGGCATGCGTTGCTTCGTGATAAAGATGCGCAAACTTTAAGCCA
>JAZRPR010000034.1:0-15824 GCA_045649305.1 Candidatus Nanosyncoccus sp. | reverse complement strand
TAGGACTCGCCATAATAAGAAAACTAATAAAATGATCGTGCGCAGTCGCCACGAAGGAAAGAGGAAATAATGTCTCGCAGTCTTAAGAAAGGTCTATTTATAGACTACAAACTCGCGAAGAAGGTTGCTGCTCTCTCCGCCGAAGATCGCACCGTGATCAAAACTTGGGCTCGTCAGTCGACAATTTCTCCAGAAATGGTCGGACGCACTATCGCAGTTCACAATGGTCGCGTGCATGTTCCAGTTTTCGTTTCCGAAAACATGGTCGGTCACAAACTCGGCGAGTTTGCGCCAACCCGTAAATTTAAGCGCCACGGTGGCAAGAAAGCCGCTGAGGCTGCTGCTGCAAAGGGAGGTAACTAATCATGGCTACTACTCACTTTGCTCATGCATATGAAAAAGGCATCGACAGCCAGCCACGCAAAACTAGCGTTGTAGCTAGCTTGGTCCGTGACCGCTATGTCGCTGACGCTATCGTGATCCTAGAAAACACCCCACGCCGCGCCGCTAAGGCCGTCCGTAAAGCTATTGAGTCTGCTAACGCAAACCTTCTCAATAACTCCAAAGTTTCTATCGATCCAAAAACTATTCGCATCGCTCGTATCTCAGTAACTGCCGGAACTCGCATGCGTCGCTATGTTCCAGCTTCTCGTGGACGCGCTTTGCCATATGAAAAGATTTCAAGCAACATCTTTGTCGAGGTCGCCGGCGAAGAGAAAGTAAAGAAGGCCGCCGAAGCTAAGAAAGCCGAACCGGCTAAAGAAAAGGAGAACAAGTAATATGGGTCAGAAGGTTAATCCCATCTCTTACCGTCTCCAAGTCAGCAAAGACTGGTCTTCTAAGTGGTTCACTTTGAAGAAATCTGACTTCCGCAAAAACTTGGTCGAAGACGCTAAGATTCGTGAAACGGTTGAAAACCGCTTCAAAGCTCGCCCGACTATTGCTAAAGTCAACATCGAGCGTTCTGCCAACCTTACCACCGTTATTATCTTCACCGCTAAAGCTGGTGCAGTGATCGGCAAGCAAGGTGCTGGCATCAACGAGCTCAAGAAAGAGCTTGAAAAAATTGTTGATACCCCAATTCGTATCAATGTTGAAGAAATTAAAAAACCAGAACTTAACGCTAAACTCGTTGCAGAAAACATCGGTTTCCAACTTGGCAAACGTATGAACTTCCGCCGCGCCGTCAAAATGGCTTTGCAATCTTCTATGAATGCAGGTGCCAAAGGTGTGCGCATTGAGGTTTCTGGCCGTCTTAACGGCGCTGAAATGTCTCGCCGCGAGAAATTCATCGAAGGTTCCGTGCCTCTACACACCCTTCGTGCTGATATCGATTTCTACTGCTGCCACGCTCCAACCATTGCTGGTATCGTTGGCGTAAAAGTTTGGATCTACAAGGGGGAGAAATAATATGGCTATTTTACTTCCAAAGAAAACTGCCCACCGCAAGGTTCGCAAAGGTAAAAACGAAGGCGTCGCCACTCGCTGCAACACTGTTGCTTTTGGTGACTACGGTTTGATGTCGATCGACAACGAACGCATCACCAGCCGCCAAATCGAGGCCGCCCGTCAAGCTATTACCCGCTACATTAAGCGTGGTGGTAAAATCTGGATTCGTATCTTCCCACACACCCCAGTTACCAAAAAACCTCTCGACGTTAAAATGGGTTCCGGTAAAGGTGAACCACAATTCTTCGTCGCTAAGGTTAAAGCTGGTACTGTGATGTTTGAGATCGCTGACGTGACTGAAGAGCAAGCCAAAGAAGCCCTTCGCTTGGCTTCTCACAAGCTCCCAGTCCGCTGTAAAATTATTAAGAAAGAGGAGTTCTAATATGGCACACACATTACAAGGAATCGTGACCTCCGATAAGCGTGATAAGACCATTACCGTCTCCATCACGAATCGCGAAACACATCCACTCTATCGCAAGCAATTTACGAAAACTCGTAAATACACCGCTCACGATGAGAAAAACGAAGCAAAGTTGGGTGACCGCGTTGAAATCGCAGCCTGCCGCCCACTTTCTAAAACTAAAGCTTACACCCTTGTTAAGGTTCTTGAGCGCTCACACGGCACCATTGAACTGAAAGAAGAGGAGGAGGCATAATATGATACAACAGGAAACCCGTCTTAAAGTTGCCGACAACAGCGGTGCCAAGGAACTTGGCGTCATCCGCGTTCTCGGTGGTACCCGCGCTCGTTACGCTCGCGTTGGTGATATCGTCACCTGCAGCGTTAAAGACGCCGATCCACATGGTAACACCAAGAAAAAAGCTGTCGTAAAAGCAGTTATCGTTCGTACGGTCAATCCAATTCGCCGTCCTGATGGATCAACCATCCGCTTTGATGAAAACGCTGCCGTTCTCGTCAACGATGATAAAACTCCAAAAGGCACTCGCGTTTTCGGTCCAATCCCACGCGAACTTCGTGACCTTGGTTTCACCAAGATTATTAGCTTAGCACCGGAGGTACTCTAATATGGCACAGAATCTAAAAACCGGTGACAAAGTTATGGTCATTGCTGGCGATAACAAAGGTAAAACCGCTAAAATCATCAAAGTTAAAGATGGCAAAGCTTACCTCGAAGGTATCGAGATTCGCGAACGCCACATGAAGAAAACCTACCTCAATCCAAAAGGTGGTAAGAAAGATATTCATGTTGGTATCGTGCTTTCCAACCTCAAACTCGTTGAAGTTGCTAAAACAACCGCTAAAGCTAAGAAAGGAGCTAAATAATGGCAGACGTTAAAAATGCACCTCGCCTCAAAGAGCTCTACAACAAAGAGCTGAAAGCGAAGTTACAAAAAGAACTTGGCCTTAAAAATATTAACCAAGTCCCAGAACTCAAGAAAGTTGTTGTCTCTTGTGGTGTTGGTAAAAAACGCGAAGACAAAAAGTTCACCGAAACCGTTGAACTTACCCTCGCCAAAATTACCGGCCAGGCCGCAACTTCCCGTCTTGCAAAGAAGTCAATCGCAACCTTTAAAATTCGTAAAGGCATGGGTGCCCCAGTTGGTTACCTCGTGACCCTTCGCAACGACAAGATGTATGAATTCGTTGATCGTCTTATCAATATCGCCCTTCCACACGTCCGTGACTTCCACGGTGTGGCCAGGTCTTTCGATAAGCAAGGCAACTACAACCTTGGCCTTAAGGAACAAACTGTTTTCCCAGAAATTACTTTCGAAGATGCAGCCGTTCTTCATGGCCTCGAAATCACGTTTATTATTAAAAATGGTTCAAAGGAAGGAAGTACTAAATTGTTAGAACTCTTCGGCATGCCGTTTGTTAAGGAGGCTAAGTAATATGGCTAAGAAATCAGCTGTCCTCCGTGACGAAAAACGCCGCAAACTATACGAAAAATACAGCGCTAAACGTGCTGAGCTTAAAGCCGCTGGCGATCTTGAAGGTCTCCAAAAGCTTCCTAGGAATAGCTCTGTCACTCGTCTCAAAAACCGTGACATGCTCGACGGCCGCCCACGTGGCTACATGCGCCGCTTTGGTATGAGCCGTATTACCTTCCGTGAAAAAGCAAGCAAGGGCGAAATCCCTGGTGTAACCAAGAGTAGCTGGTAAGGAGAAAGGAGAAAGATATGTCATTACAATCTACAGATCAAATCGCTGACCTCATTACCCGCATTCGCAATGCTAGCATGGTTGGCAAAACCGAAATTCGTGTTGCTACTTCCAAGCTTAAAGTTGCTGTAATCGAGACCTTGGTCAAGAACGGCTATCTTGCAAGCTATGATATCGAGGATGCAAAACCACGTGGCATGCTCCACGTCGTGATTGCAAACCCTGGTGAAGTTGCAAAAATCAACGAGATCGAAAAAGTCTCGAAGCCGGGCCGCCGCGTTTATACCGCAGCCGAAGACATCCCAACGATCAAATCTGGTCGTGGTATGGTCATCATCTCGACTTCTAAAGGCTTGATGACTGGCCGCGAAGCCAAGAAAAACCGCCTCGGTGGTGAAATCCTAGTCCGCGTCTGGTAATAATAGACCGCTTCTCGTAAGTGAAACTCACTTCGAAAAAAATAATCCCTGGTAAAAAGGGGATTATTTTTTTGCTATTTTAGATTAACGACTACGTTGTCCCAATTCAAGCGATTGCCGACAAATGTGCGAACGCCTTCATCCCCCAATCTGGTCTGGATGTTGTCAGCATCGGTAGTAGCGACAAAATCGTAATTACCCCAAGTAATGTTGAGCCTCGGCAGGCCGCTGTTTTCGATATCCACTAGACAATCACCGTGCTTTTTAAGGCAAGTCTCGGCGATGCCATCCCAGGCTTCGAAGTCGGTTTCTTTTGGCAAAGTGCCGGTCACATCAATTGCGGCGCTATAAACCGTTTCATCAAATTGCTGATCAAACATGAAGTTGCCCATCGAATAAACGATTAAGTGGCCGTTATACGCCTCGGCGTTTTGTACGTGGTGCGGATGGTCGGCCAGTACCATGTCGGCGCCGCGGTCAATCATCTCGCGGAAAAGCACTTGGCGAAGCTCGTCATTGGAGTTCTGATATTCGACGCCCATATGCGGCATCACGATGGTTGGTAGTACGCTGGCATAATGCTCAATATTGGCGAAGGCCTCCTCGGTCGGGATGCCGAACACGCCGTGCGCGCTACAGAAGCCAACCGGGATATTATATTCATAAATCAAACCATTTTCGAGGGTAGTTTCTACCGGAAGCGAAAGAATGCCACAGTTTTCGGTGCCGTTGTCGTAGCGATAGTGACCAAAGTACTGGATGCCGGCGGCAGCAAGGTTTTCCTTTGTCTCGACAATGCCTTCTTCGCCCCAGTTGTCGGCGTGGTTGGTGCCGAGCGAGAAAGCAGAGTAGTATTTAGCCGCTTCTTCAAGATAATCTGGGCTACAGTTAAAGATCAAAAGCTCCTCTTCTTCATATTCGGTGTGCTCATTTGAAGTAATCGGGCACTCCAGGTTGGCAATCCAGGCTTGGTAATTCTCGCGGTGTAAAGTGTCTAACTGAGCGAAAGGATATTTCACGCCAAGTTCGGAGTTGCGTGCCGCCGTGTTGGTGCGTCTGCCCCAGAATACGGTGCCCTCAAATAGAAGCCGCGTCTTAGCCTCGGTGACCGGGGGAATCGTGGTCCCTGGGTCATAAGTATTTGACGCACTGCTAGTAGCTACGCTGAGCAGCATTAAGCCATCGAAAACCGCCAAACCAATGGCGAAAAAGACTAATGTCTGTAAAGACTTTCTCATATTTTTAATATAGCACAAAAAATATGCTTATGCTTGCCTTATTTACAGGCATGATATATTGTCTAAGTAATAATAAAAGGAGTGTCTCTTATGGAGTGTAAACGATTCTTTTGCGCACTAGTTGCGTTTTTGTTGGTGGGCGCAAATATCGTTTCTGCTGCCCCGGCTTTTGCGGCCGAAGGCGATGCGAACGGCGATGAATCAGTGTCGGAAGGTGCGGAAGCCGACGCAAATATTAACAATTTAACAGAGGAACTGGACACAGAAGAGCCAGAAGAAGAGCCGGAAGAAGAGCCTGCTGCGGAGCCAGCCGGTGAAGAAGAGCCGGCTCAACCAGCAGCTGCTACGCCAATGCTTGGCGGTACTCGCAACGCAGCCGCCGTCGTCACGACTAGCGACGAATTGATTGCTGCCCTCGAAGCTGGCGGCAGCGTACAACTTGGCGATGATATCACGGTCACGGATGGCGACTGGGCCTGTATTTATGGCGAAGCTGCGCTCGACCTCAATGGCCATACCGTTACTTTCGGCCATTATTATAGCGACCTCTATGTTTCTGGTGGTAAGCTCACTATTTCTGGCGAAGGCAAGCTCGTCAAGACTGCTGCGCAAGATATTGTCTGGGTCGTTAACGGTGGCGAGGTTATTATTGAATCTGGCGCTATTGAAGGCGTAGATTATGCCATCTATGCTGGTGCCGACTGGGATACGACCGGCGGCAAAGTCACTATGAACGGTGGCTCAATCACGGTTGACGGTTGGGGAATCGTCGGTATCGGTAATAGCGAAGTCGAATTCAATGGCGGCACTATTAATGCTGGTAGCGGTATCGGTATCAGTGGCAATGGTAGCGCCGACTGCGCTGGCGCCAAATTTACCATCAATGGTGGCACTATCAACGCCGCGCTCGGTGTTTATGCTCCACAAATTGATGGCGTTACGATTATTAACGACGGCGTAATTAATGGTTCTGAAGCCGGTATCGAAATCCGCGCTGGTGACCTTACCATTAACGGCGGCACCATCAGCGTTCCGGCCGACGTCGCCTACACGACGGCCGCCAACGGTAGCGGTTCTACCACCACTGGTGCCGCTATCTCTGTTGCTCAGCATACTACTCAGCAGGAAATCAACGTCACCATCAATGGCGGTACTTTCACTGCTCCGGTGCCATTTAGCGAAACTAACCCACAGGGCAACCCAGCCCCAGCTATCGAAAACGTTACGGTCGTAATCAACGACGGTACTTTCAACGCTACTAGCGACGACGCCGTGATTAGCGAAGACTTTGAAAAGTTCATCACTGGTGGTACTTATAGCGAAGCTCCAGCCGAGGAGCAACTCGACGATGGCAAAGATGCTTACGAAGTTCCAGCTGAAAATGACGCCCACGTTTGGGTCGTCGACAACGCGGCTAACGTCAACTTGCCAACCACCCCAATCTTGATTCAAAAAGGTGATACCTTTGACTTTAGTATCTATCTTGATGCTATCGCCAAACAGTATGGTACGCTTGGCACTGACCATCCAGAATTCATGACGATTGCCGACTGGATGATCGCCGGCAACGCTACTGGCGCCGCTCTCATCAACTTCAATCTTCACAACTTGGTCAACCCAGTTGATTCAACGATCGAAGCTGCTGTCTGGAGCGTTAAGCCAAAAGCTAGCGAAAATATCGATGAAGAAAATGCCACCAAACTCGCCGAGATGGCTGCTAAATCCCTCAAGAAATATCTCGAGGACGGCGAAGCGGACAATGCCTACTTTGTTTACGATCTCATTGATGCAATTTTGAGTGACCCAGACCTTTATGCCACGCTCGATATCTATGGAATTACCAACGATGAAGAAGAAGGTGGACTCGAAGACTTCCTCAGGTATGCCGACGAAGTATGCCCAGGCGCTCTCGACGGTATGGAAGTTATTGCTGCCTACGAAGTCTATGCTTCACTCTTTAATGAGGACTGGTGGCTTGCCGACTTCTACGAGCTCGATACTCCGATCAAATTCAGGCTCGCTATCCCAGAAGGCTACGATCAGGCCCCAGAAGGCTACACGCGTAAATTCATGGCCGTCCGCTTCCACGAGGAACCAGGACTAGATTCTAGCCGCGTGGTCTACGAGGTGCTCGACGCTGAACTCGTCGATGGCTTCGTTGAACTTGAGTCTGATAAATTCTCTGAATATGCGATCGCTTACAAGGATGAGCCAACCCCAGTTGCCGCTGAGGCCCCAGAAACTGGTGCTCATACCGAGGATGAAAACGCCGTTGCCGATAGTGCTGCCACCGTCATCGCTGCGATTGCTGTCGCCGCTACCCTCTTTGGCGTAGTCAAATTCAGCAAAAAGAACCGCTAAAACAGGGGCAGAATTGACAAAAATACAAAAACGTGCTATAATAAAAAGATAAACCAGAAAATCTCCTAGAAATAGGGGATTTTCTCTTGAATTAAAAGCATTTTCGTGATATAATGGGCAAGATATTAACAATAAGGGAAAATATGAGTCGTATCGGAAAACAACCCATCGAGATTCCGGCGGGAGTGACAATCACGGTCGGCGACAAAGAAATTACTGTCGCAGGACCAAAGGGTTCACTCGTCGTCCCGGTTCAGCCTAAGACCACTACTAAGGTCGAAGGTACTCAAATTGTCGTCACTCGTGAGAATGACGAACCAAAATCAAAAGCCTGGCACGGTTTGCAACGCGCATTGCTTAACAATGCTGTTGAAGGCGTTACCAAAGGCTTTGAGAAAAAACTTGAAATCAACGGTGTCGGTTTCCGTCTATCTGGCGGTCCAAAAGACATCGAAATGGCTTTAGGTTTTTCACACCCAGTCAAATATAGCGCCCCAGAAGGCATTACTTTGACTACCAACAAAATGGAAATCACGGTCTCTGGCATCGACAAACAACAAGTCGGTCAAGTTGCTGCGGAAATCCGCGCGCTTAAGAAACCTGAACCATACAAGGGCAAGGGTATTAAATATGTCGACGAAGTTATCATTCGTAAGGCAGGAAAGGCAGGTAAGAAATAATGAAAGCTGCTTCTCGCGCTAATCGCACCCGTGCGAAGATTCACGGTACTGCCGAGCGCCCACGCTTAAGCGTTAATTTCTCAAATCTTCACATCACCGCTCAGATCATCGACGATGACAAAAAAGTCACCTTGGCTTATGCTACTACCGTTGGTCAAAAACTTTCTGGTTCTAAAACCGAGAAAGCTGCTGTCATCGGCAAGGAAATTGCTGAAAAAGCTAAGAAGGCCAAAATCAAAAAAGTCGTCTTCGATCGCGGTTCTAAAATTTATGCTGGCCGCCTCAGCGCTCTCGCCGACGCTGCCCGCAAGGAAGGATTGGAGTTTTAGCTATGGCCGAAGAAAACAAAGCCCCAAAAGTCGTTAACAAATCCGGCACCCTTAAAATGACCGACGAGGTCGCAGCTAAGAAAGAATCCCGCGATATTGCTGGCAAGAAAATGGATCGCCGCAACCGTCGCGATCGTGTCAAAGCCGATGTTGCACCAAAGGAATTTGATGAAATCACCATCGCCGTTGACCGTGTTTCTCGTACTGTAGCTGGTGGTCGCCGCATGCGCTTCAAAGCACTTGTTGCTATTGGCAACCACAAGAACAAAGTTGGTGTTGGCGTTGCAAAAGGTAACGATGTTACCACCGCTGTCGCCAAGGCTACTTCCAAAGCTAAGAAATCAATGATCACCTTCGCTATGGATGGCGAAACCATCTGCCACGAAGTTGAAACCAAGGTTACTGGCGCTGATATTCTTATGAAGCCAGCTGCTCCTGGTACTGGTATTATCGCTGGTGGTACCGTTCGTTCCATCATGGGTCTTACCGGTGTGAAGAACTTGATTTCTAAGTCACTTGGTTCTACCAACAAAGTCAACATTGCTTACGCTGTAATTGAAGGCTTGAAGCAACAAGTCCCACGCGATCAGTGGAACGGTGCCAAAGCCGCCAAAAAGGAGACTAAGTAATGAAATACAATGATTTAATCGTTGAGAAAAATACTCGCCCATCCCGCAAGGGTCGCGGTATCTCCGCTGGTCAAGGTAAAACCGCTGGCCGCGGTACCAAGGGTCAAAAAGCCCGTACTGGTCATCGCAAGATGGCTGCCGGCTTCATGGGTGGCCAACGCGCTATCATGCAGGCCATTCCAAAGCTTAAAGGCTTCAAGAGTATCCACGCCAAAGCTGAAGTTGTCTACACCGATCGTTTGAACGACCTCAAAGGCAACGTCGACAACTTTGTCCTCGCCGATCAGAATTTGATCTCAAATCCTTACACCAAGGTCAAAGTCATCTCCCGTGGTGAACTCACTGCAAAAATCAACCTTGAGACTCAATTTGCTTCTAAGACTGCTGTCGCCGCTATCGAAAAAGCCGGTGGTAGCTTCAAGAAAGTTGCTGTGCCAATGCGCCCAGCCAAAAAAGCTGAGTAATTTCAGGTAAAAAATAACCCCTTCGGGGGTTATTTTTTTGTGCGTAAAGTGTTATTATTAAAGGAGTTAATAAGTGGAGTTTTTATGGACCAAGAAATGCTGAAAACCAGCAAGAAACAAAGACTAATTATTTCCGTAATTGCTATTTTGATGCTCGGCTCATTCATCGCGTCTTACGCTGCTATCGTGCTGGCCAATAGTAACAATTCTATCGAAGATGCTGATGCGATGGTTATGCGCTATGCCCAGGCTCTTAGTGAAAAGCAGCAGGAAATGGCTGACGCTTCGGCCGGTAGTTTCGGTGAGTTTATTAACTTCAAAAACCGCATCACCGCCTACAACGAAAACACTGCTAATGAAATGGCCCTTCAAACCGAAGACCTCAAAGCTGGTAGTGGCCGCGTGCTAGCTGAAGGCGACACTAACTATCTCGCTTACTATGTGGGCTGGTGCGCCGACGAAAGTATTTTTGATTCAACCTTCAACTTAAACGAATCCCCAAGCTCGTTCACGAAGGTTCTTGACGCTTCTCAGGGCCTCATCGAGGGCTGGGAACGCGGCGTGGTCGGCATGCAGCTTGGCGGTATCCGCGAGCTGACTATTCCTGGCGAACTCGCCTACAAAGACACGCGTGAAATCTGCGGTGGCTATAATAAACCGCTCAAATTCATCGTCATGCCAGTCGAAAAAACCGACGCACTCTCCCAGCTTGGCGACGAAGTCAACCTTGCCCAGACTAAGTATCAGTACGCAATCTACGGCATCGATTACGACAAGCAAATCAAGGCCGCCAGCGAATCCGAAGTTCAGGTTGAGGAATAAGATAAAACCGACTATGGCCAAAACGTTCTTCTTCTACGACCTTGAGACATCCGGTCTCAACCCGCGCGAAGACCGTATTATGCAATTCGCCGGCCAACGTACCGACTTGGAATTGAATCCAATCGGCGAACCGGTAAACATTTTGGTAAAACTACCAGAAGACACTTTGCCGAGTCCGTCCGCGATCGCCGTCACCAAAATCACACCACAAAAAACTCTTTCTGACGGCATTACCGAGGCTGAGTTTGCAAAATTTGTCACCACCGAAATCTTTACGCCGGACACGATCGCCGTCGGCTACAATACCGTGCGTTTTGACGATGAATTCATGCGCCACCTTTTTTGGCGTACTTTCTACGACCCATACGAATTTGAATGGAAAGACGGTCGCAGTCGTTGGGATTTACTCGACGTGGTCCGTATGACTAGGGCGCTCCGCCCGGAGGGAATCAACTGGCCGGTTACTGCCGACGGCAAAGCTACCAACCGTCTCGAGCTGATCACTAAGTTGAATAATATTTCACACGAACATGCGCACGACGCTGAGGCCGACGTTCAAGCTTCCATCGACGTCGCCAAATTAATCAAGGAAAAACAGCCAGAATTATTTAATTTCCTTTTTAAAATTCGTGGCAAAAACGACGTCAAAAAAATCGTCAACCTCGACGACAAAAAACCGTTCGTCTATTCGTCTGGCCGTTATTCGTCAAAAATCAACAAAACCACGGTTGCTTTCCCGCTCACTAGCTCCAGAAACGGCAACATTCTAGTATTCGATTTGCGCTGTAATTTGGAAGAACTCTTAAAAGACGAGGAACGCACGAGCTACTATCCGGCCGTGAAAGAACTTTGCTTTAACCGCTGTCCAGCCGTAGCGCCGCTCGGCGTGCTCGACAAAGCCGATGGTTGGCAAAAAATTAATCTCGACAAAGCCACTGTCGACCAAAATCTCGAAATCCTCTTAAAACATCCTGAATTTGCCGAAAGAATGCGTGAAGAAATCGAGAACAAACCAGAATTCCCGCCAGCCGTCGATCCTGAATCGGCGCTCTACGACGGCTTCTTGAACGATCGTGATCGCATTCGCTGCGAGGCGGTGAGAAATGCCGAAGTCAACCGTTTGGCCGATTTTAACCCAGACTTTATCGACGAAAGATTGCCAGAATTACTTCTGCATTACAAGGCCAAAAACTTCCCGCAGACGCTTTCTAATGCCGAAGCCAAGAAGTGGCAGGAGTATCGCCGCGCCCGTTTGGAACGCCAGGCGCCAGGTTTCTTGCAAGAACTCGAAAATATGACGGACGATTATCTCAAAGAAGAACTCAGACTTTATTTTGAATCACTAAATGACAGTGACTATTTATAAAACTTATGCTAAAATAGAATAAAGAAAGGTGGGCAGATGTCACATAAGGTAATGATTGTCGGTACTGGACATGTCGGCGCCTCGATTGCGTTTGCGATTTTGAATCAGCAAACTGCTGTGGGCGAATTGATTTTGACGGATATCATCGCTAAGGACGCCGAAGGCGAGGCGATGGATTTAAGCGATGCGATTGCGGTCGCACCAAGCTACGTCAAGATCCGTAACGGCACCTACAAAGATGCCAAAGATTGTGACGTTGTGATCATCACGGCCGGCGCACCACAACATGGCAAAGAAACCCGCCGCGATTTGCTCAAGAAAAATGCCAACATCATCAAGGGCATGGTTGATCAAATCATGGCCAGCGGCTTTAATGGTATTTTTATCGTAGTTACCAACCCAGTTGACATTATTACTTATCTAGTCTGGAAATTCTCCGGCTTGCCGTGCGAAAAGGTGATTGGCACCGGCACCGTGCTCGATTCGGCCAGACTCTGCGAGCGTATTTCTAGCTACGTTGGGATTAACCCGAAATCCATTCACGCTTACCAGGTGGGCGAACATGGCGATTCGGAATTCGCGCTTTGGTCTTCGGCCAATGTCGGAGGACAACTCGTTAAAACGCTCTTGCCGGAGTCTACATTAAACGGCATCGAGGGTTTTGTCCGTGGCAAGGCTTACGAAATTATTGATCGCAAAGGTAACACCGAATATGGCATCGGCGTTTGCGCGGTGCGTATCCTAAATTGTATTTTGAATGACGAACGTCGGGTGCTGGCGGTTTCCGGCTACCACGACTATGACGACATCTACTATGGTTTCCCAGCCATAGTGGGGCGAGAGGGCATCGTCAGGCAAATTGATGTCGAACTCTCCGAAGACGAAGGGATCAAATTGGCAAAGTCGGTTAACGTTCTAAGAGATATGGTCGATTCTCTAGGTCTCGACAAGAAACTTGACCGAGTTAAGCGTAAGTAGTAAAGTTAAAAGAGATAAAAAGGAAGAAAATGGATCCACTATACAATAACAACCCAAATCCGGCGCCAACGACTCCGCCGCGAGCTCCGTTGCCAAATGCGATGCCGGATATTGCGGTAGCCGGCTCTCAGCCAGCTCCAGCACCAACGCGCCCAGCTCCAATGCCGTTCGCGCCAGAACCAATGCCAGAGCCAATGTCGGCCCCAGCTCCAGAACCGGTTTCAATGCCGGAACCAGCACCGATACCAGAACCGGCACCGTTGCCACCAATGCCACCAATGCCGCCAATGTCGGCCCCAGCTCCAGAGCCAGCTCCGGTCCCGACGATGGAAGAAATTCCAGCCCCGGCTATGTCATTCGAAAACGCATTTGAAAATCCAGCTGCACCAGCTAACAATCTTGGTGCCACTGAGCCTTTGGCAGATCCAGCCAATCCGGGCTCAAACGCACTCGCTGACGCTTTGAACGAACCAATCCAAGCCGCTGCTCCAGTGCCAGGCTCAATTGGTAGCGCCATTTCGATGCCGGCCAATCCTGCCGACATGGGTGCTTCTGTCCCAACTACGCCAACAAACAATGTCGCTTTTGGCAACGACGCAATGAACTCTTACGACAACAGTACGCTCGATCTTAATTCTTCCGATCTTAGCAATAAAGATAAAAAACGCAAACTAATGTTTATTCTAATTACTGTCGGTGCCGTGCTTGCTATCATTCTTGTCATTATCATCGTCATGATGATGCTGCCAAAGAAATCCGGTGGCAACGAAGGGCCAGCCGACGAGCCAGTCGTCTACGAAGGTCCAACCATCGATAAGACCTTGTCATGCGAATACACGATGACTGATGATGACCTCTCTGGCTATGGTGACGCCAAAAGCGGTAAGATCACCATTGAAGAAAACTTCGATACGGACGGCAAAATGGTTGAATATCGCGAAGAATACAAACTCGAATATGAAGACGTTGATGCTGCCGATGCGGCCAGCACTGAGCTCCGCGATAGTTTCGATGCTATGTACGCAGATTACGGCCTAGCATATGATCCGCTCACAACTTCGTATTCCAGTGGTTCGCCGAATCTCATCCTGACCCGTACGGTTTTGCTCGACAAATCTATTCCGGATGGCCTCGAGTACTACGTCGACGCTTCGGCTACGACGAAGTCCGCCAAAACCGATTTTGAGGATATGGGCTACACCTGCTCTATCAAAACCGCCGCTAACTAAAACAGAGTCCCGGCCGGCAATTTGGCGACCGGGATTTTTTGTTGCTAGAAATCCAAAAATATTGTAAAATTATAGCATGTCAAAAGTTTATCTTACTACAGCAATTCCATATGTTAACGGCGCGCCACACGTTGGTCATGCCATGGATTATATTATTGCTGATACTTATGCACGCTATCATAAACTACGCGGCGACGAAGTGCGTTTCCAAGCCGGCACCGACGAACACGGTAATAAAATTTTCCGCAAAGCTGCCGAAAGCGGTCTTGAGACTCAGGAATATGTCGACCAAAACGCGCAAAAATTCAAAGATTTTATCAAACGTCTAGATGTTGAATATACTGATTATGTCCGCACCACCGACGAGGACCACATGGCTCGCTGCCAAGAAATTTGGCGCCGCATCAAGGACCATATTTATTCCGCAACTTATGGCGGCTGGTACTGTGTAGGCTGCGAAAGCTACGTCACTCAAAAAGAGTACGATGAAAATCATGGCGTTTGTTCGGATCATCAGAAGCCATACGAACATCTTGAAGAAGAGAACTACTACTTTAGAATTTCCGATTTTAAAGACGAAATCCGCGCTCGCATTGAAAGCGACGAGATGTTGATTTTGCCGGAATTCCGCAAGAAAGAAATCCTGAAGATGCTCGAAGAAGCGCCAGACGTTTCGGTTTCGCGTCCAATCTCGCAACTCACGTGGGGCATTCCGGTGCCAGAAGATCCAAACCAAACTATGTATGTTTGGATTGACGCACTTTCAAACTACATCACCGTACTTGGTTATCCAGAAAATTCCATCGACGAATGGTGGCCGGCTGCCGCACAATTTGTCGGCAAGGATATTTTAAGGTTCCATGCCATCATTTGGCCAGCCATGTTGCTCGCGCTCGGGTTACCTTTGCCAAAGGTGATTTGCTCGCACGGCTTTATCTTGGCTGATGGCCAAAAGATGTCCAAGTCAATTGGCAACGTAATTGATCCAATCGAGGTCTTAGACAAACACGGTGCGGACGCTTTCCGTTATTATTTCTTGCGCCACGTTGATACTTTCACAGACGGCGACTTTACTTGGGATAAATTCGAGAGCGCCTATAATACCGAGCTTGCCAACGATTTCGGCAACCTCGTGCAACGTCTTGCTACGATGGCGATGAAGAATAATGTCAGCGCCGCCGGTATCGAGGCTGACGAATTCGACCAAACCTATTGTGATTTGATGGATCATTTTGAATTTGCTAAGGCCTTCGATCACGTTTGGGAAAAGATTCAGAATATCAACAAACGCATCGACGACGAGAAGCCATGGATGCTAGCCAAAAACGGTGAAACCGATAAGCTAAATGACGTGCTTTCGAGCTTAATTAAAGGACTCAAGACTGCAAACAAGATGCTTTTACCATTCCTCCCTGCCGCAACAGGGAAAACTGAGGCTGTTTTTGCGGGTGAAAAAATCGTACCTCCAGAAACTCCGCTCTTTCCTAAAAATTAATTCATCATACAAAAATACGCTCCGGAATCCGAAGCGTATTTTTTAGTCAGTGTTTTAAGCGTTCTCTTCAGAAAGCTTGCTGGCAAAGTCGGCAATGTAGAAGCCGATTACGCCACCAGCCATCGGGAAGATTGCATAGGTTGCAAGTGCGGAGCAAATGCCACCGAAAATCTCGCCGAAGTTGGCACCAGCAGTTGGGAAGATTTGATACATCAAAGCAGCTGCAGGGTTGAAGAT
>JAZRPR010000033.1:0-38186 GCA_045649305.1 Candidatus Nanosyncoccus sp. | reverse complement strand
AAATTACATCATTCCTCTCGCCTTCGAAGATGTTCATCAAAGCGCCACAGATTAAGCCAAAGAGTGACAAATCTGTGAAAATGGACGCAATTTTGATGAGGGGCGCAATTCTGTAGCCGAAGTAGCTATAAACAGCGGACTGTGCCCAGAGTTCTGGCATCCAGGCGATAATCACCCAAAGGATGGTCCAGATGATGTTTGATGCGAGGCCGATCGTAGCGAGAATCTGCACTGACGGCTTGCGTGATTCGATTAGTTTTAATTCTGCCGTTGTCACCATCAACATGATGCCGATGATGAATACTGTGGCTAGACATGAGCCAAGCGTCTGTGCGGTTTGCAAGGACGTGTCGCCAGCCAAAACTAGTATAGCGCCAAGCACTACACCAAATATCAGTACGCCTACGGCGAAGCGGAACAGATATTTTTTAAAATTTTGTAACCCCCCTAAGGTTTTTTCACTATATATGCTTCCCATGACCTCAGTATAACACATTTTGCATAAGCGGCATAAAAATTTTCAATCTGGTATAATAGGCGTATGCACCCGTAGCTCAGTGGATTAGAGCATCTGTCTTCGGAACAGAGGGTCGTGGGTTCGAGTCCCTCCGGGTGTACCACTGTAAAACTAAGCCCTCCCCCGAGGCTCTTTTTTGTCGTTGTGGCATTATGTTGGTATTTTTTTGGAAGTCTTTTTGACGGCAGCCTCCCAAAGCTGCTATAATTGCTCCAGTACATTAGAGAAAGGTGGTGATTAATTTTGGCGATTAGAACCGTGAAACTCAATGAGGAAAGCATGATTAAGTTCGGTCCAATGAAACGAGGCACTAGGGTTACTCGTAGGCAACTCATGAATTTGGAAAGCAACCTTGCTTCCAGGCTCGAACAGAACGCGGACAGGCGCGCTGCAGGAGCCGAGAGAGCAGGAGAGTATTTATGCAAATGAGGAGGTAAGTATGCACGAGAGGTTTAAACGGCTTAAGAAGATACCGGTTTATGAGCCGGTGAAGATCTTAGAAGAACACTCGCTGTCGCGCGAGCAGATGGAAGCAATCGAGGAGGACTGCCGCAAGAGGCTTGAATCCATGCACTGGCAAGAACATCTCAGGACGAGAGCGTTTTGGGGCTCCAAAAGACTTTGCCAATAGACGCACCTTTTAATCAAACGTAGAATCCCTCACCGGTTGGTGGGGGTTTCTTTTGTTGCGGTATAATACTAATAGAAATGAAAATCATCACCCTTAATCTAGCAAGAAAAGATGACCTCGGCGAAGATTATGCCGCGCGCATTAAACGCATTGCTAATTTTTTGGACCAAGAGCAAGCGGACGTTGTTTGTTTCCAGGAAGTTTCGTTTTCTGAAAATGGTCAGAGCCTGGCGGACGATATCAATAGACTCATGAAAAAGCCATACCAAAATGTTTGGTCGAAACTCAGCCGTAAGTGCAAAATCGAAAACGTCCCGCCAGAAAAGCGTGCGACCAGCATGAAAAAACTGTACGAAAAAGATAAAAATGCGATTTTTACCGACGGGGAAGCCATCATGTCGAATCTCGATGCAGCGGAGCTCAAAACGCTTCGCCTTCACAAAGTTGCTACCGATGAGCGCGGTCGCCGTGATCCGCATCCGCGCATCGCGCAAAACCTCGATTTTAAAAACTTCAAAATCACCAACATTCATCTCGCCGCCAACAATAACGCGCATATTCAATTAGAAGAATTATTAAAAAGAATCAAACACGACCGAACTATTATCGGTGACTTCAACATGACGAGCGCCCAGCTAAAACAGCACCAAGATTTGTGGCAAAAAGATTACTGCTTGCTTGCTGGAACTTATCCATATGTCTCATTCCCGGCCGACGTTGTTGCCTATGATCATGCGTTAATTCCAAAAAACTACCGAACCAAACTACTTGGCACCAAAAACAATTTATCAGACCATAACGCATTAATTTTCGAAATTACAAATCAATCCTAAAGAAGTTCGTATCGTAGACTTCGGCGCCGTGCTTTTTGTAAAAGGCCTGTGCTACTTCGCGGCCATTACCACAAGTAAACTCCATGCGTTTGCAACCTTTTTCGCGGCCCCATGCAAGCATTTCGTCCCACAAAGCAGAACCTACGCCGCCGGTGCGGGATTCAGCGTCTACTACAAAATCTTCGAGATAAGCATTTTTGGAAATGCCAGGACCCATCGTTACGGAAAGCGAAGCCATACCAATCACGCGGCCGCTATCATCAAGCGCCACGAGCAAATCGTGCCAAGGCGAGTTAACAATATCTAAAAACCACTCTGCTGGAATTTCGCCTTTGTCTTTGCCGCTGCGCGAAAGCTGAATCAAAAGTTCTCGTACGCGCTGAGCGAGTTCAGGTGAATATTCGGTAACTCGCGAAACAATCATAAAACCTCCTTCAGGGCGGTAGCCAAGTCATTAATCAACGCGGTAATTGCTGCTTCATCGTTGCCCCACATCATGAGGCGAATCAAGTTCTCGGTACCGCTTGGGCGAGCCAACAAACGTCCGTCTAGAGCGCGTAGCTTCTCTTCAAATTCCAACAAGATTTTTTTCACGGCCTCAGAAGTCTTAAATGTGTCCTTGGCCTCAGCGGTCACTTCAAAGTTTAGGCCTACTTGTGGCATCTTGGTAATGATGCTGGCAAGTTCGTGCAGGCTCGAGCCTGTTTCAGCCACGACCTTAGCGATCGAAAGCGCAGTAAGCATGCCGTCGCCGGTTGGCTCACCTGGTAAAGTGACGTGACCATTTTGCTCGCTACCGAGCGAAATATTATTGTCGCGCATGCCGGCCGTCACATGTTGGTCGCCTACCGGCACTACCTCAAGATGTACGCCAGAAGTTTTACCCCATTCGAGCAAGCCTTGGTTGGCGGTTACAGTCACCACTGCTGCCGGCAGCCCCAGGTGCTTAGCTAGAATTGCCGTCATGTGGTCACCATCAATAATTTCACCGTCGGCATCCACCATCAAACAGCGGTCGCCGTCGCCATCAAACGCGGCGCCAAAATCTAGATGATTATCGACAACGAATTTTATTAAGCCTTCAATATGAGTGCTGCCACAGTTAGCGTTAATACCTTGGCCATACTCGGCGTCCGCATTAATCAAAGAAACCTCAGCGCCGAGTTTTTCAAAAACCGTGCCACCCACCACGCTCATGGCGCCGTTCGCACAGTCGAGGCCAACGCGAAGACCCTTAAGGTCAACTTCGCCAATATATTTATAAATATGTTCGAGATAACGTTCCATGGCTTCGTCGTGCAAATTTTCGCGTAGCTCAGTAGCCACTACTTCGTAATCTTGGTCCTCGTCGATCGCTGCTTCGATCACGGCTTCGCCAGCGTTACAAATCTTGCGATACGTTTCGCCATTTCTTTCGAAAACCTTTACGCCGTTGTCGGTATATGGGTTATGCGAAGCAGTAATGTCGATAGCAAAATCAAATCCGGCCGTATAAAACACATAGCCAATTGCTGGCGTTGGCAAAACGTCCACCGAACTGTATTCTACGCCGAGCGTTTCAAAAGCTTCTTCAAAACTGCGAATCATCCATTCGGACGATTCGCGGGTGTCGCCGCCGATCAAAACTTTGATATCGCTACTGCCAGCATAATTTACTAAACCTTTGGCAATCGCCCTCAAAAAACGCGGCGTGAAATCAACCGCTTTCTTACGAATACCATCGGTACCAAAATATTTCATAGTAATTCCTCCATTATTTTGATAGTTAATACGATATCGTCAACCGTGCTCCCACGCGACAGGTCGGCAACCGGCTTATTAAAACCTTGCAAAATTGGCCCCGCAGCGGTCCAGTCGCCAAGTTGCTCGAGGCTCTTGTATAATATATTGCCAGAATTAAGGTCTGGGCAAATCAAAACATTTGCTCGCCCGGCCACTGGGGAATCAGGCGCTTTCTTTGCGGCAACAGTAGGATTGATTGCGGCATCAAGCTGCATTTCGCCATCGATCATAATTTCTGGACGCTCTGCACGCACGCGGGCTAAGGCCTCGTGGATTACGTCAATCGTAGCGTCTTTGCCGCCGCTACCGAAAGTCGAGAATGAGAGCAAGGCAATGTGCGGTTCGTCGAAAATATGACGCGCCGTTTCGTAGGTTTGCATAATGATAGCGAAAAACATTTCGGCATCCGGATGTTTGCAAACACCGCCATCGGCAACCATCAAGGTTTCCTCACCGCGTTTCAAAACAAACGAGCTCGTAAAATATTTGCCAGACCTAGCTAAATGGTCGCGGCAGGAAAGCAGAACGTCACGCGTGGTAACATCGATGCCGGCTACCATGCCGTCGGCTGAGCCATCGTTTAGAAACGCACAGGCTTCCGCCACGTCTGCGGCTGGCACTGCTTCAATTTCTGGACATCGAGAAACCGCTTCTTTGATTAAAGAATTTTGAATCTCAGGAAAGACTATTTTCATGTATTAATTATATCACGCGGGAAATTTCTTCAAGCGTGGTTTCGCCGCGGAGCGCAGTAATAATACCCTTTTGCTCGAGCGTCAACATACCGCTTTCACGGGCAGCTTTTTCAACTGCCGGAATATTGATGTCTTGGATATCGCCGCGGATAAAGGCCTGAACATTTTCGGTCATGAAGAGTTGTTCCATGATGGCTTTGCGGCCGTTAAAACCGAATGGATTTTCTTCAGTCTTGACCGGTTCGTAGAGCACAATGTGATTAAGATCAATGCCGGCAAGTCTCTCGGCTGGCACGCCTTCGAGCACGGAGCGGATGTATTTGGCTTCGGCCGGCGTGGCGTCACGCGGTTGTTTGGCGTCGGTAAGTTTGCGCACCAAACGCTGAGCAATTACTAAGCGAATCGAGTTAGCGAAAATCGGGTTTGCACCAACCAAGTCAACCATACGAGCAAAGGCTGCCGCGGCGGAATTGGCGTGGAACGAACTAAGCACCAAGTGGCCAGTAATCGAAGCCTGGATGGCGGTCTTGGCGGTATCGGCATCGCGAATCTCACCCACCATCACGACGTCTGGATCGAGACGCAGCACCGAGCGCAGGCCGTCGGCAAACGAACCACCGTCGTTGGTTTCGATTGGAATTTGCGAAATGCCAGTCAGGCCATATTCAATAGGATCCTCAAGCGTAATAATTTTGCGATCAGTCGTGTTTAAAGCGTTCAACATTGAATAAAGCGTAGTCGACTTACCAGAACCAGTTGGACCTACCATCAAAACCAAACCGCGTGGATGATAAATTACCTCGTCGATTTCTTTGCGCTCGTCGTCGGACATGCCAAGGAAATCAAGATTTAGCAGTGATTCGTCAAAATTGAACAAACGCAGCACAGCATCTTGGCCATAAAGAGTCGGAATTGTCTCGACACGAATGTTCATTACGTGCGACGCGCCATCTTTGAAGACTTCTTTTTGCATGTGGCCGGATTGCGGCTTTTGCGAAGCGGTAGAAATATTAGCGCGAGAACCGAGCTCGCTCAAGATGATGCGGTAATGGTCTTTGTCGATATTGGCAACTGGGTGCAACATGCCATCTACGCGCATGCGGATGCGAATGTCGGTGCGCATGTTTTCGATGTGAATATCCGAAGCGCCAAGTTTGTCGGCCTGGTCAATC
Organism: Candidatus Nanosyncoccus sp.; assembly: GCA_045649305.1. Lineage (GTDB taxonomy): Bacteria > Patescibacteriota > Saccharimonadia > Saccharimonadales > Saccharimonadaceae > Nanosyncoccus. Next base: position 32,556 of record JAZRPR010000033.1, on the reverse strand, counting down.
AAGAAGTCAAAAACTTTTTCTGGTGAAACCGTGTTGAGAGTTTGCGAAACAGCTTCAATCGTGGCGGAGTCGCCTTCGTCGGCAATCTTGATATCGTCATAAATAATTTCGCGCGGTGGATCGTAGCGCAACATGAACGTACGATAAGCCGAATTGGAAATCAGGAACAAATCAACACGCTTGCCAGCATCGGAATATTCTTTACGGATGCGGCTAATGAGCTTGTTTGGCGTTTGGCTGGTGACCATGAATTGGTCGCGGATTTCATCGCCTTCACCTTTTTGCAAAGGAATAATAAAGTCCCGGTGCATTTGTTCTTTGGTCAAAAGCCCTGGCACTAGCGGAATAGTGTTTTCGAATTCGCGCGTATCAAGATAAGGCAACAACAAAAGTCGTGCGCGATTAGCCGTCGCCATCTCTTCGTTATTGCGACGCCTGGTCTGGATATCATTTTCATCCATATAGAAATATTATAGCATAAGCATTTCAAAATCATGGATTTAAATTTTAGGCATTTTGGAATTTTTATGTTATAATTTGTCCATGGCAAGAAAAGCAACTATGAAACCTGTTGCAAAACAAAATCGCAACAACAATCATAAACACAGCGACAAACGTAAACACTTGAATCTCAAGAACGGTCGCTAAAAATAACCCCGCTGGGGTTATTTTTTGTTCAAAGGGCACAAAAAATGGCAGGGCCAGTTGGAATCGAACCAGCATTGTACCCTTAGAGGGGGTATGTCCTATCCGTTGAACGATGGCCCCATGCCACGCTTATATTATACCATAGCGTCGTCGCTGTGCTAAAATTGAACTAGAGGTTTTTATGCAAGAAGAATCGAAAAAACCTGTGCCAAGAACCCATTCCAAAAAACGCGTAGTTTTGCTTTCTCTTTTTGCAACATTTGTACTTGGTGGATTAATTTGCGGCGGACTATTTCTGTTTTGGCCACGCGAAACCAAACCGGCCGTCAATGGTCCGGGTGCTCCAACGATCGAAACTAGCAGCAGCATCGTGCAAGTTTGTCCAAACGGTAAGATTTTGCCGTTCGACTATAAAGTACTAGACGAAGCAGACGGCGACCTTACGAGCAAAGCTGAAATTGAACTGGGTTTTTCTGGCGTTTTCGTTTCGGCCACGGATAGCGAAGAAAACAAAGCCGAAAAAGTTTTGCTGGCCCAAGTTAAAGACGACACGCCGCCAACCATTGAATTGAATGGTGATACCGATTATTCGGTTTTAGTGGGTACCGAATTTGCTTTGCCAAAACCAACCGCCACCGACGATTGCGATGGCGAAATTGCCATCAAGACTACCGGCACCTATGACGTCAATGCGGCAGGGCATTACGTGATTAATCACGAAGCAACCGATACTTCTGGCAATATCACCACAGCTACGCAGACCGTCAATGTTACTACAAATAGTGGTGTTATTTATCTTACTTTTGATGATGGCCCGGGCGCCGATACTGGTCGCCTGCTCGACATTCTTAAAGCCTACAACGTAAAGGCTACCTTCTTCGTAACTAACCGCGGCGACGATAGCTTGATTTTGCGCGAGTATAACGAAGGCCACGCAGTAGGTCTCCACTCGGCCACTCACGATTATGCGTACATTTACTCGAGCGTTGATAATTATTTCGCGGACCTCACGGCCGTGCAGCAGCGCGTCAAAAACATCACTGGCTATACTTCGCACCTTTTGCGTTTCCCGGGCGGCAGCTCTAATACCGTCAGCCGCAATTATGATGGTGGCACCCGCATCATGTCTACGCTCACTAGCATGGTCAAAGAAAAAGGCTTTACTTATTTTGACTGGAATCTCTCTTCTGGCGATGCCGGCAGCGTTTACACTGCGGACGCAGTTTATTGGAACGTGGTTAATCGTCTGCAACCGAATCGCGACTGGGTGATTTTGCAACACGATATCAAGGGCTTTTCGGTTGACGCGGTTGAGCGCATTATTCAATATGGCAAAGCGCAAGGTTTTACCTTTAAGAAATTGGACGAAAGCTCCTTTACTGCAGCGCACGGCGTGCTTAATTAAGCATATGGTATAATTATTAGTATGGCGAAAGCAATGATGTTTCAGGGGGATATTCCAGAATCCGAAAGGATTTTCTATTACGAATCCGAAAAAGACGATCCGATCAAAACTAAAGAGCAGGAAAAATCTGGCCGCGTCGAATTGCCGGCAGACTATGTCTACATTCGCAAAAATTCTTTTGTAAAACTTTTTTCCGCTATTTTGTATCGCGGTTTTAAATTGTTTGCTCGCTTCTATGCGCGCTTTTATCTGCATATGAAAGTCGAAAACCGCAAACTATTTAAGAAAGTACGCAAAACTGGCTACGTGATTTATGCCAACCACACAAACCCATTTCACGATGCGTTTTCGCCGGCCATTATAGCAGACCGTCACATTTATACGATTGCTATTCCGGCCAATTTGTACGTGCCGGGCGTTGGTAAATTCTTGCCGTACCTTGGCATCATGCCACTTGGCTCTACGCCAGAGCAAAAGGCCGAATTCCATGCTGCTATCGACTACCGCCTCAAACAAAAAAATTGTTTAGTGATTTATCCGGAATCGCACGTCTGGCCGTATGCCACTAAGATTCGTCAATTCCCGCAGGGCGACCGCTCGTTCGTATATCCGGTGCGCAATAATATTCCGATTTTCACTATGACCACCACTTATCATAAGTCCAAGAAAAAAGGCCAAGCTCGCCCAGACATGACGGTTTATGTGGACGGTCCATTCTATCCAGATCCAAAACTAACGGACGACGAGAACCGCGCCAAACTTGCCAAAGAAGCTTATGAAAGTATGGTAAAATATTCCAAGAAGAGTAGTTATGAGTATTTTCAATACCGGAAAAAGAATATTCAAAAAAGTTAAAGTCGTCCCAGTCTTTTTGACGATTAACAATGATTTTGTGCCGTATGCGGCTTGTACAATCACGTCAATCACTCAGCATGCCGACCCAAAGAATTACTATCGTATCGTGGTTTTGCATGATGGCATTACCTTTAAAAATTACGTAAAACTACGCAATCTTGTTACTAAAAACTGCGAGATTCAATTCCGCAAAATCACCAATAGTTTATATCTTAAAATAATTATCAATCACTGTTCTAACAAGACGGGCAGCGGCGACTTTTTCTCATCCGCCGTATATTATTACCGTTCGTTTATTGCGCGCCTGTTCCCGCAATATGAAAAAGCCATCTATATCGATAGCGACACCATCGTAATGGGCGACCTCGCGGAGTTGTTTAATACTAATCTTGGCAACAATTGCGTGGCGGCCTTAGTGGATCCGAAAGTTGAAGCGGTGCCAGAGTTCCGTCATTACGTAGATAAAGCCGTAGGCGTACCATATCAAGAGTATGTTAATTCTGGCGTGATGCTTTTGAATTTGAAAGAGCTACGCAAAATACACTACGTACAACAACTTGTGCACTTGATTGAGAAATACGATGCCAACCTAGTGGCGCCAGACCAAGATTATCTCAACGTGATTTGCCGCGGGCGCATTTTGCACCTCGAATCAAAATGGAATATGCAACCGGTAAAAGGTGAGTTACCGGAAGATACTAAGATTATTCACTTTAATTTGTTTAAGAAGCCTTGGCACTATGACGACGTGGACTGCGAAGAAATTTTCTGGGAAGTGGCCAAAAAATCTGGTTTTTATAATGATCTGCTAGAGCAAAAAGAGAATTATTCAGTAGAAGACGCGCGTCTCAACGAGGCTAAAATTGAAGCTTTGATTAAAAAGGCGGGTGAGCTATCAAAAACCAAAGAACCACTTATTAAAATCGAAAAAGCGTGATAAAATAAGAACACGGCACTGTGGCGGAGTGGTTACGCAGCGGTCTGCAAAACCGCGTACACCGGTTCAATTCCGGTCGGTGCCTCCATAAATGTCGGCACCGGAGCTTCGCAAACGGCCCCCATTTTTTACACTTGAATTTGCAGAACAATAATCCCAACCACCACACAGGCAGTGGCAATCAATCGTGCTAGCACGGTTTTTTTGTCGAGCTTTTCACGGCCGAGGCGCGGATTAATCAAAGTCAAAACGATACCCATCATGAACACCACGATTGGTTCGAGCGAGTCGCCGGCGGCAGCGGCTACAGCTACGGCCGGTGCGGCGAGCAGGGCAGAGCGATAAGACGCATCCTTGATCAAGCCAAGTACGCCGTTCACGAAAAGCGGGAAGTAAACTCGCCCGCGACTTTCTTTGATGACGCGGCGGAAACGTTTGCGCCACTTTGGCTTGATGATGTAACACAGCACCATGTTGCCAAGGCCTTTGCCGAGGAAGGTAAAGGTCATTGCTACCCTAAAATCAAGTTCGATGCCTTGGTTCGCCATCACGAACATCACATTGCCGATCGTGTAAATTAAGACGTAAATGGATACCAACGCCACGGCGCGCAGCTTGGTTTTGCGGCTGTTTTTGCGCGAGCCCATCACTACGAGTAGCGGTCCGGCTAGAATCGTCGCGAAAGCGATTAGCTGCATTGGGCTGAACTTTTCGCCAAGTAGGAACCAACCAAACACCAAGTAAAGAATTGGTGCCATCTGATAAAAAATGGCGATGTTGGTAGAATCTTCAATTTCAAGCGCGCGGTAATAAGCGATGCTACTAAGGCTGACGATGATACCGGCTGCTACCAAGAAAATTGCGGTCCCGATTGGGATTTCGCCGAGTTTTGGCCCTAGTACAAACATCAAAATAATCGCAAAAATCGTGTAAACCCAGCCCGAAAACACTTTCTGACCTACCGAGCCACGGCCTTTAAAATGTACATCGGAGACGTAGTTATCAATAAACATCGCCGCCGAGTCGGTTACCAGATAGATTGCGATTAATACGAGCCAGAACATTAAGTGGTGGCTCCCCAAATAATACTACCGTAATAAGCCAGGAAAATTAGTAGGAATATTGTGCCCTCGAGCCGGGTGATGCGGCGGTCTTTTTCAACGAATAGCCAGAGCAAGGCAGCCGAGCCGAGCATAATAAAGAGGTCGAGCATCTCAAAGCTCTTTGGCGAAACCGAGCCAAACAGGGCCACCGGCAGACCGAGCACAACACAAATATTAAAGATATTACTACCGATAATATTACCAACGATAAGGTCGGTCTCCTTGCGGCGAGCGGCGGTAATTGTAGTCACAAGCTCCGGCAAAGAAGTACCAAGGGCCACCACGGTAAGAGATATCATACGATCTGAAATACCCATCGTTGCGGCGATGTTCGAAGCGCCGTTTACTACCATTTGGCTACCACCCACGATACCAACGAGGCCAATACCGGTCAGCAGGAAGGATTTACCAAGTTTATATTCTGGCTTCTCCGGTTTGTTATCGTGCTTTTTGCGCGCCATCGTAATCAGATAATAGACGAAAATAGCAAAGAATAAGAGACAGACGATAGCGTCGCTTCTGGTGATTTCGTTGTTACCGCCGTTGGCTAGGTTGATATCGAGGAACAAAACCACCAAGGCAGTCGAAATCAAAAGTAGAATCGGCAATTCTTTTGCCACGGTATTTTTCTTGACGGCAATCGGACAGATAATAGCGGCCACGCCCACAAGCAGCAAAATATTCATAATATTACTACCAATGACGTTACCGAGTAGCATATCGGTGGTGCCGGCCATCAGGGAAGAAACTGACACCGCAAGCTCTGGCGCACTAGTGCCGAAGGCTACAATCGTCAGCCCGATTAGCATTTTCGAAACTTTAAAGTTGGCTGCAATCGACGATGCCCCAGACACCAAAATGTCGGCACCCTTAATCAAAAGGACAAAGCCAGCGACCAGAATCAGAATTTGAAGCGCAATTTCCATTTTTGTATGTTTATTTTATTGTTTTGTAATTCTATCTTAGCATAACCTTTAAGATTTGTCACTACCGTTTAACATAAAAAGATGTTGTAAAATGGCCAAGTTTTGGTATAATAGGTCCAGACGTGCGAATGTAGCTCAGTTGTTTAGAGCGCTTCCTTGCCAAGGAAGAGGTCGAGAGTTAGAGTCTCTTCATTCGCACCAGAAACCCCGATTTAAACCCCCCTTTAAATCGGGATTTTTGTTTTTTGCTAACAGATGTGATAAGATAAGGCAAAGGTTTTCAGACTGCACATTAAGAAACGAGGTGAAAAAATGGGTTTAGTTAAGGAAATTGCTGATTTAAAGAGTGATATCAGTGAGCGAGAAGCAGTGCTTATCGCTGACAAGGCTACGGTTAGAAAAAAAGAAGAAGAGCTTAAAAAAGAGTCGACCAAACTCTACGAGGAGTTGGAAAAAGAGGCCGACGCCTACACCAACTACATCAAAAGAGGACTCTGGCGGCAAGATGATCCGCCGAAATACCCCGGAAAATGGAGAAGGCAGTTGGGTAAAGTGATTCTTCGTTACCCCAGCGCATCTAAAAATGGCCTTTTCTTCCACTATGTTCCGGCTTCGGCGGCCGTCATGATTTCCCTTGGCAAAGCCGCTGGCGAATCGAAAGTTTCGCAGAGTGACCCGCGCCTCAGTCGGATCCAGTCTGCCATCATTGGTGGCAAAGATGGAGTCATGATTGAGTGCGGTGGCGACCAGCCGGTATACAGGGAAAAATTCCTGCCCATCGTACTGTTTTTCGCGATGTATCTTAAATACGATATTGATGACGCCATCGAGGCGACAAAGAACGCCATGGAGGGGCGTACTGGATATAAGTTTGAGGATATCAACCAGTATCTTTACACATGTAAAGAGGAATATGAGACAGAAAATTCGGCCGAAGAAGCCGAAGGACAGAACCCGTAAGTCTGAAACCGCCGGTCCGATTAAGGGCCGGTTTTTTCTTGCCTAACAGAGTAAAAACATTGACTTTTTAGGGATTTTGTGATATAATAAGAAAGGTTTGTCTATTCAGAATCTAAAGAGGCAAAAAGCCGACAAACGAATAGACGACGGGACCTTGAAAAAAGGATCTATGAATCAATGACCAGCGTGCTGTAGGAGGTGATTATATGGCTGGAGTAAAGATTAAGGACAAAACAAGACAGATGATCGCGGAATATTGCGATCTCATTGATCAGGGCTACACGACGGCCCAGATCGCAAAGAAATTCGGTCTGTGTATTCAGACTGTCCACAACAATCTTGGCAAAATTGCCGAGGAAAGTGGACGGACGGTTGAGGAACTGAGACCGCAGAGATCGACAAAGAAGCCGAAGCGGGAACCGACGGGGAAGTCGAAGACTTCCGAGGAGACCCAACAGAACGAAACTCCTAAGCGACGCATCGACAAGAGCGAAAGCGTTGCCGAGAAGCTGAAGAAGGACTTTGAGGTAATCGAAGCCAGGCTCGACACTATCTGTGCCGAAATTCAAAAAATTTCTGACGCAGAGAAAATGATGCCGGCGACTTTGGAAGGAGGCGAGGAAAATGGCTGAAGGCAACCAGAAAAAGGTAAAAGCTCTCCCGGAGAGCTTGTACGCGCGAATCATTAGGCTTATTGAGATCGGGAAAGCGACAGACCAAATTGTCGACGATCTTAATAAGGATTCGCGCATTGGCGCGACGCCCGAGCGGCTCAAGGCAACCCTGCCTCTGCTTAGCCCGAAAAATCGAAAACAGGTTTCGCGGCATCTCGCCATCAACGACGCGATGTATGCGACCGAGAAGAAGACCACGGCCAAGGCGGAAGCCGAGGCTAAGGCTAGAGCCGAAGCTAAGGCTAAAGCTAAAGCCGAGGAGCAGATCAGAGCTAGGGCCGAAGCTAAAGCCAAGGCCAAAGCCAGGGAAGAAGCTAAAGCTAAGGCCAAAGCAGAAGCCGAAGTGACCGCCAGTCTGGAGACCGAAGAGCGGGAACTGGCCGAAAAACAGTCTCGCGCAGAGGCTTGCTATGCGGTCAATATCCAGCGGTGGCACGAACTCTATGCCGCGCTTGGTAAAGATCGTGAGCGATTGGTTGAGATGAAACAAGAACTCTCAGCCGCCGAAGAACGAGTCCGCCGCACTGTAGGAGAAATCAAAAGTCTCCAGCAGACCATGACCGACTCCATTGAGCAAGCTGCACCAGGCTATAAGCGCCTCAGGGAGGTGCGTGAAGCCCTGGAGCAAATCAAGAATTCGCGCAAAAAGGTCTCGATCTTCGTTTATCAAGACAAGATTGAAGCCTTCAGAGGCGACGGCCAGCCGTTAGAGCTGAACTCCGATGGTTGGGAAGCCAAGCGTCAGGAGATCCTCAGCGATCAGTCTGGCGACTACATGTATCTGGCCTTATGGCAGATTAACCTGCTGGCACAGATCTGGGTCGTCAGAGAATTAGAGGTCTTGCAGCCGTTTGAAGAGGTTGAGTTTGTACTCGATAATGGCGTGCAGGATCTCGAAACATTCATTTGATCCATCAAAAATGTAAAGGGGGTGATAATGCCGTTCGTATTGGAACGGCATTATTTTTTTTGTCAAAAAACATAAGCGTGATATAAAATAAACTAGATGAAGTACGACAAAAACGAAAAACTTTTTAATATCTACGTTTTTTTCACGACTTTTTCGCGCAACCTCATCGAAGTCTTTATTGGCACGATTTTATTTAAGGCCGGTTTCACTTTTCACGAAGTCGTGCTTTATTTTGTGATCGGCTATGCTTTTTCGACTGTCTTGGCTGCGCCATGTATCGCTTTTTCCAAAAGATTTTCCAACAAAATTCTAGCTTTTGTCGGCGTCATCGCTTTTATCGCGCTGCAAATTATTCTTAATCATCCAGTGGTTTCAATTCCGTATTTGTTCCTCGTGGGCTTCGTTTTTGCGCTTTACCGCAAAGCCTACTGGGTGTCGCGCCGCTATTACACGCTAAAACTCATCAGCCACCAGAAAAATGTCGCGCGCAAATATTCAGTCATGTCCGTTATTAACCAGCTTGGTGTCATCGTCTCGTCCTATGCCGGCTCGGTTTTTCTCGAATTTTTCAGCATCGAAATCATTACGATGATTTCGTTCGCGCTACTTACCCTCAGCACCTTCATTCTGCACTTCATCAAATTCAAGGCTGAAGAGCCATCTAAAATTAAACTCCAGCCATTTAAAGCTATGCAAAAAACGCCGGCCTCGAGCATGCTGCATATTATTTTTTATGAGCTTGGCAACATTGGTAAATGTCTGTTCCCGCTCTATCTCGTCATGTATGTCAAAAACACGTATACGATGATTGGCTTTGTCGGGCTATTCGCCAATATCGCGGCGCTGGTCTTTATTTATATGTACGGTCGACTCATCAACAAGAAACGCAACTTTCTCAAACTCAGCCTACTTCTATATATCGTTATGAAGGTCCTGCAGGTTAACACTGAGGGAATCGCGCTAATGATCATCTCGTTCTTCGAAGGCTTCGTGCTCAAACTCTATGAGCAGTCTTTCCACAAAGACTATCTCATTCTTTCGCGCAAGTTCGATCCGTACAATTTCAATTTGCTCTATGAGCTCGTAATGGACATTGGGCGCCTCGCCGTCATCGTTTTCTTGTTCCTCTGCTTCGACGATCCGAAAACCATGATTTATGTCAACTTTGCCATCATGTCGCTCGGTCTACTTTTCAAGTTCAAGACCACCACCCGCAAAACGGCGAATCGTTGAACTCATGCTAAAAACGGTGTATAATAGTAAGTGTAAAAAGGAGAATTAAAATGCCAGTATGGTTGATTGTTATCCTAGTAATCGTTGGTATCATCGTTTTGTTCGGGGCCATCATTGCTGGAATGTACAATAGTTTAGTCAAACTTAACGAACGCGTCGAAGAAGCATGGTCTGACATCACCATTCAGCTCAAGCGCCGCGCTGACATGTTGCCAAATCTTGTTGAGACTGTCAAGGGCTACGCTAAGCACGAAAAAGAAGTCTTCGAGCACTGTGCTGATGCTCGAGCCAAAATGATGGGCGCTCGCACCGTTCAAAGTGTTGCCGATGCTGATCGCTCAATGCTTGGTGCGCTTTCTCGCATCATGGCTGTAGCAGAAAACTACCCAGCTCTTCAAGCTAACGAAAACTTTAAGAAGTTGATGTCCGAAATCAGCGACACCGAAGACAAAGTTAGCGCTTCCCGCCGCTTCTACAATGCCGGTGCCAAAGATTTGAACACTAAGATCAAAGTCTTCCCATTCAACATCTTGTTCCACAGCTTCAAGATTCGTGAATACTACAACGTCGACGAAAAAGAATTTGAGCGCGTCGAAAAAGCTCCAGAAGTTAAATTCTAAGGATCAAAATGTACAAGCAAATCGCCGCAAACAAGCGCAGAACCATTTTTCTAATGGTAGGTTTTGTCGCCTTCATTGCGGCGATTGCTGGTGCTTTTGCCTGGTATTTTAACGACTGGTCAATCATCATTTATACTTCAATTTTTGCCATCGGTTATACTGTCTTGCAGTATTTTCTTTCGGGTTCGATTGCCACCATCATGTCTGGTGCCAAGGAAATCGAAAAAAAGGATTGCCCAAGACTTTATAACGCCGTCGAAAATCTTAGTATCACGACGGGCTTACCAATGCCAAAAGTTTACATTATTAATGACGCTGCGCCAAACGCCTTTGCTGCCGGCCGCGATCCAAAACATTCCGTAGTTGCTGCCACTACCGGCCTGCTCGACATCATGGACGATAACGAACTTACTGCCGTGATGGCACACGAAATGTCACATGTCAAAAACTATGACATCCGCGTTTCCACAATTGTTGCTGGCCTCGTGTTTGTTGTGGGCTTACTCGCCGACGTTTCTTCGCGTCTGATTTTCTACGGCAGCCGCAAACGTGACGAAGAAGGTAGCCCAGTCGGTCTTGTCATTATGGCAATCGTTGCCATCCTCACACCGATTTTCGCCGCCATTGTACAAATGGCCGTCTCGCGCGAGCGTGAGTATTTGGCTGACGCTTCGGCCGCCAACATTACGCGCTATCCAGAAGGCATGATTAATGCACTTAAGAAACTGCAATCTCATTCGCAGCCAATGCGTTCACAAAACTCTGCCACTGCACAGCTCTACATCAATAATCCTTTAAGAAAAGGCTTCCTCAGCAACTTGTTTAGTACGCACCCACCAATTGAAAAACGCATTGAAAGGCTTGAGCATGGTAAATTCTCGTTCTAAAAAAGCAGCAAAAAAACCAGTTAAAGCCAAAGCCGTGACCAAGGCCAAAACTAAAGCCAAGAACAAATCCGAAAAGACGCCGAAAAAGTTTCGTCTTAAATTCCGTGATTACGAGAAAAAAATCAAGCGCGAAGGCAAGCGTCAAGTACACTTGCACAAATCATTCAAGCGTTCCTATCGCGAAGATTACGCGCGCGAACTTAAAGTGCCTGGCGTACTCGCCCACATTTTTGAAACCTTCAAAATTATTTTCAAAAACTGGCGCATCTTTTTGCCGTTCCTGATTTTGATTGTCGCCGCCAATGCGTTAATTGTTGGCGTTATGAGCCAATCGACTTATTCCGAATTCCAAAAAGCCATCGAAGACACTTCGCACTCTTTAGCTGGCGGCGAAGTCGGCAATGTCGGCAAGGCGGCTTTGCTTTTGATTTCCACCATCACGACTGGCGGTTTCAAACTTGAACTTTCCGAAACCGAGGGCGTCTATGCTGTGATTATTTTCCTAGTCGTTTGGCTAGTCACGATTTTCTTACTCAGACACATTCTGGCCGGCAACAAAATTAAACTCCGCGATGGTCTTTATAATGCCGGTTCACCGATCATTTCGACTTTAATGATTTTTATCGTGGTGTTCTTTGAATGTATTCCAATTTTCATTTACATTATCGCGCAATCTGCCGCCATCCAAACCGGCTTCCTCGAAACTCCGTTCTATGCATTAGTATTCTTCATTTTCTCGGCACTGATGTTCCTGATCTCGGGCTACTTGCTATCCAGCTCGCTCATCGCACTAATTGCTGTGACTGCGCCAGGCCTTTATCCAATGCGCGCGCTCGATGCCGCTTCGGATTTAATGGCTGGTCGTCGTTTCAAATTTATCATTCGCATCATCTGTCTGATTATTGCCGTCGGTATCATGTGGGGCGTCGTGCTGGTGCCAGTGATTTTGTTCGACCTTTGGATGAAAACTTTCGAATGGGCAGCGGGCATCCCATTCGTGCCAATCATGCTAATCACGATGATGGTTTTCACAGAAATCTACCTCACGTCTTACCTATATTTGTATTACCGATGGATGCTCGACTATGAAGATCAATGAAGCTAAAGAACGCATAATTAAACTCCGCGAAATCATCAACGATTATCGCTATCATTATCATGTGCTCGACGAATCAATTATGTCCGAAGCAGCTGCCGATTCCTTGAAGCACGAACTCTCCCAGCTCGAAGCCGAATTCCCAGAACTCATTACGCCAGACTCGCCAACTCAGCGCGTTGCTGGCAAACCGCTTGATAAATTTAAAAAAGTAGCACACGAAAAACGCATGATTAGTCTTGCGGATGTCTTTTCCGAAAACGAAGTGCGCGACTGGATTACTCGCAACGAAAAGTTGGTGCCGGGTGGCAAAATCAAAGAATTTTTCACGGACATCAAAATGGACGGTTTAGCTTGTTCGCTAAAATACAAAGATGGCTTGTTTGTGCAGGCTGTTACACGTGGCGATGGTTTAGTTGGTGAAGACGTCACCAGCAATGTTCGCACTATCGAAAATGTGCCGCTAAGCATCAACGAGCCGGGCGACGTAGAAGTGCGTGGCGAAATTATTATTTTTAAAAACGATTTTGATAAACTCCAAGAAAAACAACGCGCCATGGGCGAAAAAGAATTTGCTAACCCGCGCAACTTGGCTGCTGGCTCGATTCGTCAGCTCGATCCAAAAGTGGCCGCTGCGCGCCCGCTCAAATTTATGGCTTATGATTTGGTAAAACCAAATCTTGCCACTCACCGCCTCGCCTACGAAAAACTGCGCGCGCTTGGTTTCCGTACTTCAAACGAAGATCGTGTGTGGGCGGGGAATGATATTAATAATTTGTTTAGCTACATTCATGAACTCGACAATTATCGCAAAGGCTTGCCGTTTAACACGGATGGCATGGTGATTAAAATCAACGATCGCGAAGTTTACGATGCGCTCGGTATCGTGGGTAAAACTCCGCGTGCTGCCGTGGCGTTCAAATTCCCAGCCGAAGAATCCACTACCAAGGTGCGCGACATCGTAATTACGATTGGCCGCACCGGCGCGGCTACGCCAGTGGCAATTTTTGACCCTGTCGAAGTAGCCGGCTCTACTGTGCGCCACGCAACTTTGCACAACGCCGATGAAATCGCTCGTCTCGACATCCGCATTGGTGACACGGTGATTATTTACAAAGCCGGCGACATTATTCCACAAGTGAAAGAAGTTCTGAAAACTCTGCGCCCAGATGATTCGGTAGCTTTTGATTACGAAGAAGCGTTGAAAAAACAATATCCGGAGCTTGAATTTGAACGCCCGAGCGGGGAAGTAGTCTACCGCGTGAAGGGCGAAACTTCCGATTTGATTTTGAAACGCGCCATCGAATATTACGCTAGCAAACCAGCGCTCAACATCGAGGGCTTAGGTAGCAAAAACGTTATTGCCCTGGTTGACGCCGGCCTAGTAAAAAGTATTGCAGACCTATATCGTCTGAACTGGATGCAGGTCGCTCGTCTCGAACGCTTTGCTGAGCTTTCTGCCAAAAATCTTTGCGATGCTATCGCGAACTCCAAACGCCCAAAACTCGACAAATTTATTACCGCACTTGGCATTCGCCACGTTGGTGCCAAGACCGCCACTTCGCTGGCTCGCCACTTCCTGAGCATCGATAAGCTGCGCGATGCAACTATCGACGATTTGATCGCAATTAACGATATCGGCGATGTGGTAGCCGAATCGATTTTGGCTTGGTTTGCCGACGAAGACAATCTCAAACTTCTCGACGATTTGCGCGAACTTGGCCTAGAACCAGTTTTCGAAGACCAATCCAACTTACCACTAGCCGACCAAAGCTATATTATTTCCGGTACGCTCGAAAGTATGGGCCGTGAAGCTGCCGAAGACGAGCTTCGTGCGCTCGGCGCCACCATTACTAGCACAGTTACGAAAACCACCACTGCACTTATTGTGGGTGACAAACCAGGTAAGAGCAAAACCGAAAAAGCTGCCGCGCTTGGCATCAGGGTGATTACGGAAGCAGACTTTCTTAAATTAATTCAAAAATAAGCAAAAACATTACGCACGGAATTCTATACATGCTATAATGGTTATGTATTGGAGTTTAATTGCAACCTCATGAATATCAAACTGCGAGAAAAAATGAGGAAAAACGGTGTTTTTAAGATACTGTTTTTCGTGACATTTGTGGCGCCTGTTTTTCTGTGCTCTCAAGCTACGGCTGAGCCGGAGGGCTTGGTCTGTAAAGCCGCCACCACTCTGCACACCGAGTCGTGTGAAGGGGGTTCTTGCGGAGATGTTACTAGCAATGATATTGTCGGCGCAATGATCAACGCGGCCGGCGAAATTACCTACGGCTTTTTGCCAAATAGTAGGTCGCCAAAGCCTGGTGACGCATACGACTGCGATGTCAACGGCGACGGCACTTACGATGCGGACACCGAAAGATTCTATTATCTAAATAGTAACGGTGCCAATGCTAGACTAGTTTACTACAGTGGCTACAATAACGGTCCAGACAATACATTTGTTACCGACTATGATAATGCGTTAGAAAATCTTCCATCCAGTGCGGAGTGGGCCAATATAAAACTCGTCGCGAGCGGCTCCAAGGTTGCTAGTTTGCCAACCGTGCAGGATCTCGCCAACGCTTGCGGGATCAACCTGGGCGCTTCACCACACAGACAGTCTCTGAAATCCTGCGCGTACTTATTCGAAAATACTGTATTTGCTAAGACAAAAAATCTTACTGCCGACGCTCCGTATAACGGTGCGGCATGGATTGAATCATACGGCGGCCGCTATTACCGTGTCATTTCTAATAGCATCAATATTGGTGATGCGAGCAAGAATCACAAAAACTATATCCGCCCAGTCATTGAGGTGGCGCTTACCGACATCGAGACGGTTGCCCAAGTTTTGTATACTGTTAGTTTCGACACGCACGGCGCCGCTGCGGTTGGCCCAGTCCAAATCGAAAAGGGTGACGAAATTGGTGCAGCTTTGCCGATGGATCTTGAAAGAGCCGGCTTTGTACTAAACGGTTGGTCTACTTCGGCCGATGGCCCGGTTGATGTCGACGAACATTACGTTGTGCTTGGTGGCGTTACCCTGCATGCAATCTGGGAGGACGTCAGTAGTAAAGTTGCTTTGTCAGACGGTAAATATTATGATACTTTGCAGCAAGCGATTGATGCTGCAGCCAAAAACACTAAGACTAAGATTTCTCTCCTGAAAAACACGACCGAGGCGTTAACGCTTGATACTACGCGTAATATTGAACTAGACTTGCAGGGTTATACAGTAGACAATTCGTCGGCAATCACCATTAAGAATAAGGGTACGCTGGAACTTTCTAACGGCACCATTAGCAATAGTTTCGAAAACGCAATCGTCAACAATGGCGGCACTATCACTATTCTGAGCGGTACCGTTTTTACCACGGCCAACTCTGGCACGATTAATAATAACGCAAACAGCGTACTTACCATTTCCGGAGGCACGATTGTAGGTGGCGGCAAACAAGCGGTCTATAATGACGGGGGTACATTGTATATTAAAGGCAATCCAACCATTAGATCCGCCTCAAGCGGCAGAGCCACGGTCCATAACCTAAATAATGGCGTTATGGAAATCACTGGTGGTACGATCACTTCTACCGGTACGTATGCTGTCTATAACGACAAGGGCACTATGACAATCGGCACCAAAGATGGTAGCGTTGATTTGTCCACCCCTGTCATTACTGGTAAGACTTATGGCGTGATTGCCAACTATCAATATGCATTTTACGACGGCATCATCAAAGGCCGCACCTACCCTACCGGCAAAGCCAATAGCAGTACCAATCCATCGGTCTCCAAAGACGAACTCGGCAACAACAAGATTACCGACATCGAAGCCGGCGCCACCAAAATCGAGGGCGCGGACGGCGACTATAAAACGCTCTATCTAACGCGATAAGTAATAGCTATTTTCTTTCAATTACAATATCGGCGATATTTAAATCATCATAATTTAGGACGTTGTCCAAAATTACTTTTGCTACGTCGGCTGGGTTCATGAACGTGTTGGATTTTTCTTCTGAAATATAGTCGCGGCTTTCATTCCAAAAACCAGTATTCATGCCACCCGGATAGACGCCAACAACCTTCACGCTAGTGCCTTTGTATTCGGCCTTGAGGCTTTCGGTATAACCTCTTTCGCCCCATTTGACGGCGCAGTACAGCGATTCATTTTTGTTGCCTTTCAGCGCAGCCGAAGACATCACGTTCACGATTTTTAAGTCTTGCTCGTTTTTGACTCTGAGTGTTTTTGCGGAGCAGAGAACCATACCTTTAAGTCCAGCTAGGGAAGCATCAACGTCGTCGGCGCTGTATTCGGTCGGCTTTTTAAAACAGCCTTTCTCGGCGCAGTTAATTAAACACTTAATATTACCAAGTGAACTAATTTCATTGATTGCAGCTGTTACAAAATTTTCATCGCTCACATCACCAACAAATCCTTTGTAGTCTTCTGCAAAAGCTGCATCGAGCGCACTCATTTTTTCAGGATTTCTCGCAAGATTACAAACAAAATATCCGCGCGCAAGCGATTGTTTAACGAGTTCAAGTCCGAGGCCAGACGCCCCGCCGGTGATGATAATGATGTTTTTTTCCATAGTTACTACCATTATATAACACCTGGTTACCATGGTATAATTACAATCATGAAAATAGCTATCTTTTCCGATATCCATGGCAATGCGGAAGCTCTGCGTGCGATTCTTAACGATATTGAAAGCAGCGGTATTAATGACGTGGTTTGCCTCGGTGATACGATTGCGATTGGCCCAAGCCCGAAAGAGTGTCTCGACTTAATCATTGAGAACGGCGTCGAAATGCTGCTGGGGAATCACGAACTCTATTATTTAAAAGGTACACAAATTGACGACGAGATTAATCCTAATTTGGTCGAGCACCATGTTTGGCTTAAGAAGCAGATTACTGGCGAGCAAAGAGCATTCTTAGAAAAATGCAGTTTAACCTCGTTGAAAGAACTTGATAATGGTAGGGCGCTATTTGAACATTTTTTGATCGACGACAATTCGACGGACGAATATCCGTTTCTTGCATCGAGCGTTATTGACGGGCCTGAAATCGAGGAGATTGTTAATAGCTTAGATTGTGACAAGGTCTTTGTCGGCCACACTCACCGACCAGCCGTAGTTGCTGATAAGTTATATGTGCTTGGCCCGTCCGGATGCGGAAAAACAAACATGACGCACTATACGATTTTTAATACAGATACTTTTGGAGTTGATACTAAAGCAGTTGAATACGACAGGAACAAATTCGTCGAAAAACTTAGGGCCAGCGACTATCCGGGCCGTGCTTTCGTTGCGGAAAATATTTTCGACGTAGAATTGTAAGCACAAAAATGGTCTGGGTGACCTGACTTGCGCGGTAGCCCAAGTCAGTCGGGAAATTGTAGTCTGCTGGAATAATTGCACAAAAATGGTCTGGGTGACCTGACTTGAACAGGCGACCTCAGCGTCCCGAACGCTGCGCGCTACCAACTGCGCCACACCCAGATTGAAACAATTATACCACGAAAGAAACAATAAAAAATAGCCCCATGGGTTTGGGGCTATTTTTTGTGGTCTATTTTACATATATCTTGATGTCAATATTGGTTACAACGATTTCTTCTTGGTCTTGTTCGTTATAGAAATGGACGACAAACTTACCATCGTAGCGGCCTTTGGCGATTTCTTTTTCTGGCGTGTATTTGGCACTAGTAATTTTATTACCCGGCTTGATGATGTCGGTTTTTGCAAAAGTAATTTCTTCACCATTGATATTGCCGACGATTTCGAGCGACAAACTCTTGGTGGAACGAGATGGATTTGCAAAGTTCAGAGTAACTAAATTCTGCTCGGATTCAAAAGTGACGTAGCCAGAGTACTCAAGCGAAACGCCACTGTCATTCTTCTTCTCGCCTTTATCATCAGTTTCAACTATGGCGATATCTGGATTATTTTCCTTCCCGTCTTCTGGCCTGGTTTTGAGCAGCAAGAAAACGGTTGCAAATGCCGAAATGGAGGCAAACAGCAGGCATAAGATGAATAGCAGAATAAAACGCTTCTTTTGTTTCTTTTTTTCTTCGTTAGTCATTTGGGCTGTAATCTGGAGCAATGTTAATTGTTATAGTACCTATTTTATCAGAAGTGCTAATAGATTGCGAGTCCACATTGGCGCCAGCGGCTTTTTCTAGATAGAAAGTTTTTTCAAACCTTACCCATTCGTCACAGCCACCAACGCAGAGAGCAGTATTAATTGATGGTCCAATCGGGTAGGTATTGTCTGCCAGCTCACTGACGCTATCGTAGTAGAGAATGTCACCAAATGCCGTGACGTTGGCGAAGTTGGCGAATTTGCCTTCCACCCAGTTGTATTTTTCTGTAGGAGTAAAGGAAGCCGTAGCGCTTACTTTACCATTTTGTGAATTATCATAGACCCAGACTCTTCCGCCCACATTATCCTTGGCGTAGTATTGGTCAAAGCCTTCTTCGGTAACGGTACCGGTGAATGGCGTTTCGCAAGTTTCGTCCGAGTAAAGGCCGCCCCCATTGGCCAAAGCTGTTAGGTATGATATTGTTGCATTGTCAGCGGACCAACCCCGGCAACCCAAGCGAGCCTTAAAGCCATAGCTACCGGTGCTTTCATTATATTTCCAGTCGTAGACCATGTTCTCGCCCCAACTGATATCTACTGAATAAACGGTTTGGTCGACTCCGCCCACTGTAACGTCGTGTGTTCTGCTATCAATGGCGTATGCGCCAAGAGCCGGCATCGAAGCGATAGCTAGTGCCGATGTTGCTAGAATTAAAGCTTTTTTCATATCTCTCCTTCGTTTATTCGTTTGGTGTTATATTAATAGTGATGGTACCAATTTTGTCGTTAGCGTTAATCGTTTTGGTGCTGGTATCTGTATTCGCGGCCTTCTTGATATAGAACAAAGTTGATAGAGGAATTAGCGGCGCATCTGGGCCAGTGCTTCCGGCGCCAAAGCCTGGGTAGATTTCGTCCTCCGATGCCTCGGACGGATTATTGATAAAATGAACTTTGCCACTGGGCGAAACTGCGTAGTTAAAAGCGGTTTTTCCTTCGACCCAGTCGTAGTTGCTTTCGGCGGCAAAAGACATAGTAGCGGACACTGAGCCATTAGTGGAGTAGTCTAGTACTATAATGCGGTTTTTAGGATGTATTTTCATGTAGGTTGTTCCGGAAGACAAGTCTCCATAATATGGAGTAGTACAGTTTTCGTCAGCAAAGACTAAGGCGAGACCATGCGCGTCTTGTAAAAATTGCGTAGAGTCCATTCCACTCCAGTAAGGAAGCCCCTCGGTTGATATACAACCAAGCGGAGCCTCAAAGTCGAAACTGTTTGTTTCTTCGTCGTATTTCCAGTCAAAAGAGAGATCGCCCCAGTTGATATCTACGGAATAAACTGTCTCGTCGACATCGCCGACGGTCACATCGTGCGACTGGCTATCGATAGCGTAAGCGCCAAGAACTGGCGTCGCAGCTAGCGCTAGCGAGGCGGCGCACGCTAATAATGATTTTTTCATTTTTATGTTCCTTTTTATTTAGACCTTCTAATACACCTGATTATACACGCTTATGGTAAAAAGTCAAGAGGGAAATGGTCTTGCTCTTGCTTCGCAAGAGCAAAAGACCACTGCGAATACTCAAAAAAGAAAGTGTAAACACTTTCTTTTCGTTCGTATTCTTGTGGTCTGGGTGACAGGGCTTGCCCGCAAAGCGGCCAAGGCTGCTTTTTGAGTTTTTTATGAAATAAAAAATGGTCTGGGTGACAGGACTTGAACCTGCGACCTCGACTTCCCAAAAGTCGCGCGCTACCAACTGTGCTACACCCAGACGGTACAATAATTATACCACATTTTTCAAAAAAACTAGTGCCTTCATGTTAAAATGGGAATGTTAAGGAGAAAAAACTGTGCCAGAACCAAACAAAAAGATGCCAGAACGACGCAATTCAAACATGTCTAATTCTGCTCGTGGAATTATTTTTACTATTATCGTTATCGTGCTTTGTCTCGTAGTCGTGAACAATTTGAGCGGCGGCAATAGCGTCGAGAAGGCCGAAGTGCCCCTATCAGACGTGATCGCTCGCGCCAACGACCCAGAAGGCAACATCGCCAAAATCACCGTTACCGGCGAGACCGTCGATGTCACTCTAAAAGACAAGGATGTTCCAACCGAAACCTCTAGAAAAGATGGCTCTGGCACGCTTTATGATCTGGGTTTGGTTAATCATTGTGCCGACAAAACCGGCGAAGAACTTACCGAATGTACCAAGAAATATCCTACCGTCGAATACAAAGAAGATGTCGACACGTGGGGAATTGTTCTCAATGTAGCGCTTAGCGTACTTCCGATCGTCGCAATCTTCCTATTCTTAAGCTACATGATGAAGCAGGCCCAAGCTACCAATAATCAGTCGATGAGCTTTGGTAAATCTCGCGCCAAACTTTATGGCCCAGATAAAAAACGCGTCACATTCAAAGATGTCGCCGGCAACGAAGCTGCCAAGCAAGATTTGACCGAAATCGTTGATTTCCTCAAGAATCCAAAGAAATACGAAAAACTTGGCGCCAAAATTCCACGCGGCGTCTTGCTTGCTGGTGACCCGGGTACTGGTAAAACTTTGATGGCTCGCGCCGTAGCTGGTGAAGCCAACGTGCCATTCTTCTCAATTTCCGGTTCGGAATTTGCTGAAATGTTCGTAGGTGTGGGCGCATCCCGCGTACGTGATTTGTTTGGCAAAGCCAAGAAGAACGCTCCATCAATTATCTTTATTGATGAAATCGATGCCGTAGCTCACAAGCGTGATGCTCGTGGTGGCGCTGGCCGCGAAGACGAACAGACTTTGAACCAAATCTTGGTCGAAATGGATGGCTTTGATAATGATTCCGGCGTTATCGTGATGGCCGCCACTAACCGTGTCGACATGCTCGATAAGGCATTGCTTCGTCCGGGTCGTTTTGATCGTCACATTAATGTTGTCTTGCCAGAGCGCAAAGACCGTCTCGAAATTCTTAAAGTTCATTTCAAGAACAAACCAGTCGAGAGCGACGTTGATCTTGAAGCGATGGCCAAGAAAACTGCTGGTTCATCTGGCGCAGACCTTGCCAATATCGCCAACGAAGCCGCTATTACCGCCGCCCGTGAAGGTCACAAAGCTATTTCTAACAAAGATCTCACCGAAGCCTTTGAACGCGTAGCGATTGGTCCAGAACGCAAGTCCAAAGTTATGAACGACAACGAAAAGAAAATTACTGCTTATCACGAAGCTGGTCATGCCATCGTTGGTCATGTCTTGCCAGATTCTGACCCGGTTCACAAAGTCACGATTATCCCGCGTGGTAGCACCGGCGGCGTGACTTGGTTCTTGCCACCAGAAGATCGCAGCTACAAAAACATTTATGAACTCAAAGATATTTTGGCCCGCGCCATGGGTGGCCGCGTAGCCGAAAAAATCGTCTTCGGCGAAGACGCAATCACTACTGGCGCCTCATCCGATCTTAAGCATGTCGCTGAACTTTCGAAATCGATGATCATGGAAGAAGGTATGGGCACCAAGAATCGCAACGTGGTTTATCCTGGCGATGCCGATGCTGGTTACTACACTATCACCACCGGTAAGCCATATTCCGAAAAGACCGCCGAGCTTATCGACGAAGAAATTCGTAGCTTTACCGACGAAGCCGCTAAGCGCGCCGAAGAAGTTTTGAAAGCCAACCGTGCTTTGCTCGACCAGCTCGCCAATGAACTTCTCAAAAACGAAACTTTGGAAGAAAAAGAACTCGCACCAATTTTGAAGGGCGCTAAACTGCCAACTTCAGCCAAACTTCACTAATCGACTCTGATATAATAGTGGTATGGAACAACTACTTAATTATTTTCGACCAAAAAATTATCAGCTCGATTTAAAAATTGACAAAGAAAAACAGACTCTGAAGGGCAAAGTCGTGGTGCGCGGCACTGCTAAGGCCACTGATGTGCGCATGCATGCTGTGGGTCTGACAATTGAAAAAATTAAGGTCGACGACGCCGTTGCTGAATTCGTGACTGACGGAGACGAAGTCGTCATCAAAAATGTTCCAGTTGATGACGTTGTCATTACGATTAATTATCACGGCAAACTCGGCGAGAATATGCAGGGTGCTTACCTTTCATCCTATGAGTATAAAGGCCACGCCGAGAAAATTGTCGCCACCCAATTCGAATCGCACTATGCGCGCATGGCTTTTCCGTGTATCGACGAACCGGCCGCCAAAGCCACGTTTGATTTGTCTATTACGCTGCCGGAGGGTGGTGACGATTTGGTGCTTGCCAATACGCCGGTTGCGCGCCGCGATGGCGACACTACGATTTTTGAAACTACGCCACGCATGTCTACTTATTTGCTGGCGTTCGTGATTGGTAAGTTTAATTCCAAGACCATCAAAAATAATCACGGCACCGTGATTACGACTTATGCTGCACTGAACCAGCCGGTCGATTCAGTGGACTTTGCTAACGAAGTCGCTGCTCGCTCGCTCGAATATTACGACAACCAATTTGGCGTGCCATATCCGCTCGAAAAACTCGACCAAGTTGCTATCCCGGATTTTGAAGCCGGCGCTATGGAAAACTGGGGGTTGGTTACTTATCGTGAATCAATGTTGCTTGCTGACAAAACCGTCACACTCGATACGAAAAAGTCTATCGCCCTCACCGTGGCGCATGAACTTTCGCACCAATGGTTTGGCGACCTCGTAACGATGAAATGGTGGGACGATTTGTGGCTCAACGAATCGTTCGCTAGCATCATGGAATACTATGCAGTAGACAAAATCTACCCAGACTTCGATATTTGGCAAGAATTTTTCACTGGCGATTGCTACTATGCATTAAGCCGCGATGCCTACCTTGGCGTGCAGTCGGTGTTTCAGCCGGTCGAAAGCCCAGCCGAAATTGCGACCTTGTTTGACGGTGCGATTGTCTATGCTAAGGGCGCCAGACTGATGCTGATGCTAATTCGCTTGATGGGTGTTGAGCAGTTCTTGCTTGGAATTCGTGACTACTTCAAACAATATCGTTATTCCAATACGGTCGGCGACAATTTGTGGGATGCTTTAAATAAGTATGCCGACTTTGATGTAAAAGAATTTATGAACACTTGGATTCGTCAGCCGGGTTATCCAGTTTTGTCCGGCAATAAACAGCAACGTTTCTTGCTTTCTGGCGAAGACAAAACTTCGGTTTGGCCTTTACCGAAGGTTACTGACGACATGACGGGGCACTATCTCATCAATCTTAGTGACGACGAGTTTAATGAAAAGATTGCTAACTTTGACTCGCTTAGCATGGAACAGCGCCTTCGTCTCTTGGTGGATCGCATTTTCTTGGCGCGCACCAAATTGGTTTCGTCCGATTCTTTGATCGATCTATTGAAAAAGTTTGAGAATGAAACCAACCCATGGATTTGGGAAATGATTGCCGGAGTGCTTGCGCACCTCAAACTATTCTTTACTCCGGACACAGACGAAGAAAACCGCTTCAAAGATTACGTACTAGAATTAATTGCGCCACAACTTAAGCGTCTCGGGCCCAAACCAATCGACGACGCTAACGAGGCGCATCTGCAAAAGATTATTTTGGGCCTCGATTTCTATGCCGACGACGAAAAAACTTTGAAGAAACTAGCCGAAAAATATACCGATAATCTTGCCGAAATTGCTCCAGAAATTCGTGCGGCCATTATCAATGCTAAGCTCCGCATGGACGAAAAATCTTTCGACACATTCCTGAAGAAATATCAAAAGGTCGCCGACCCAGAAGTGAAAAATGAATTGCTCGCCGCGATGACTCTGACGCGTGACGCAGGGAATATCGAAAAGCTGATTGGCTTACTCGAAAAACCAGACATCGTGAAACCACAGAATCACGTGCGCCTATTCGTCTATACTCGCCGCAATCCAAAAGCCAGCGTTCAGGCCTTTGATTGGATGGTGAGTCATTGGGATTATATCGAAAAGATGACCGGCGAAAAAACGCTGGAAGATTACTTGCGCTACACGGCGAACACTGTAAAGACTCCGGAGGAATCCGATAAGTTCTTCGCCTTCTTTGAGCCTTTGAAAGAACACCCAATTTTGAAGCGTGCCTACACGGTAGCCGAAACCGAAATTGCCGCGCGCATTAAATTAATTGAAACTGATCGCGCCGGAGTCTACGCAAAGTTGGGGTTATGATCTATCAAGTTACCGTTAAGACTGGTTCCAAAAAAGGTCCGTTAGTTGAAAAGGCGGACGGGGAACTAACCGTTTATTTGCGCGAAAAGCCGCACGATGGGGAAGCGAACACCGCTCTAATCAAGCTGCTGTCTGATTATTTTGATGTGCCAAAAACTAGTATCGTGATTAAGACTGGCGCTAAAAGCCACCACAAAACCATTGAATTTTAAGGCAATTAAAAAGGCCCCGTTAAGGGCCTAGTGGTGGTTGTTGGTTATTGGGTTTTCTGCCACGCTTTGTTGTTGGCAGTTCGATTCCGGCGGCCTCAAAGGCTGCTCGGCGACTGCCAAACAAACTGATGTAGTATGTCATCGAGTGAGTGAACCGGTTTTTGCTCACCTCTTCGCTTGTCGGTATTCGGCCGAGCCGAGCCACAAGGTTTTGGAGATCTGCAATCGCCTCCGCTTTCTTCTGTTCGACATCCTTGGGTTTAATGAGTCTCACCGGTAAGTGATCTACTCCGGTCTCGCGCATTACGTCATCCCATGTGCCAAATCTTTTGCGATAAGTGTCGCTCTGCGGCATATCTGGATCGTCCTGTACCTCCCTAGCGGTTGGTTGGTAGCCGAGCCGGGATGCCATAGTCTGCATTTTTAGAATCAGATACCCATTGCTATATCCGATTCTGCTATGCGACAACCGCTGGAATGATATTCCTGCCAGGCTGCAGGCATGCGCCAGGCCTCCGAAGAACTTCGTATAGATCGAAATACTCGGCATACGTTCATCGCTGGCAAAATCTGAAGCCGCTAGGGGTCTAGCCACTTCAGCGGCTTTGAGCTTCAGGTCTATCATAGCGGTTTCCTCTGTGTGTTGCGCGCTAGTGCCCGGGCGCAGAGCGCCTATACGATGCTGGAGAGCTAGGTAAGAACCGAATATCTTTTTGGAATCCGCATAGGTGCCTGGCAAATCCGGGCAATATTCCAATTCCATCCGCGTCGGCATCCGGCCATTTTTATCGACGAACGCCACGATGGCGGCAAGCGCTGCATCCAGTTTGGATGTGTCGGGTTTGGCAGTCACCCTATCCAAAGCCTTTAATGCGTTGTTTATTCCGCCGAAAGCATGCCGGTAAGCTGCTGCGTTCGATATGTCGGGTCGCTTGAAGTCATCAAGCGTTAAATCGCGGCCATATTTTTTTCTGACTTCGGCCCTCACTCTTTCCAAATCTTCTAACATTTCTTCCTTAGACTTTTTGGGCTTAATCGTCACATCCTCACCTCCTAAAAAATAAAAGTACAAAATAAACCACCTCTTTAAGTATATAATTTTTTCCTAGAAAAGTCAAATTAAATAAGGGAAAGGAAAAGGCCGACAAATAATATTGGTCGGCCTTCCATGTGTTTTTGGTTGGTGTAAAACGAGCTTGGGCTGGCTTCTTTGCGCAGCTATTACTCCTCCTCCGTAAGCCCTTTGTCGACAGTCTTTTGCACTTCCACTGCGTGTTGAGCCTTTTCTAAAAGCTCAAGAGCCTCTTCGGCTCTTTGTTTGATCCGCTTATACTCCTGGGGATCCGTTCTGTTGAGGCCATCGATGCGAGCTTGTATCTGCTGTGCACGGCAATCTTGGAAACGTGTGCTGGCCACTGCCAGCTCTTCTTCCAGAATCATAGCCTTTTCTTCATCCATGTTCATCACCAACCTTCTTAAAATGTGCAAACCCGCAAGGATGCAGGTTTGTCGACGGTAATTATAACAAATTTAGGGACAAAAATCAAATTCTGGTGCGACGCCAGCTGCGCTGGCTATAGCACCATCGTCGCTTCGGACAAAAAAAGAGCGAGCTCTTTTTTGTCGCTCGTCTCCTCTGGTGCCCGGAACAGGGGTTGAACCTGCACAGCCTTGCGGCCACTAGCACCTGAAGCTAGCGCGTCTGCCAATTCCGCCATCCGGGCATGGCATAATTATACCATAAAAAAGGGACCCGAAGGTCCCTAAAGAAATTTCTAAAAACAATTAAATTTCGAGCGGCGGCAGCCTAAATCCGAGGTCAACTTCCAGAAGACCGCCTTTTCTCAGGGTTTCAAACAAGGCCGTTTTGACCTCTTCGAGCTGGCGTTCTTTTTTCGGCATACTAGTAATGCTGATCGTGATGGCGTAATCCGTTAAATCCAGATTGCTCTGATATTTCTGCAGTTCGGTCCCGATATACATTTTCACACCATTCAGGTCTAGTATCGGCAGCACGCCACAAATCAAATCATGAGCCTTCGTCTCGAGGGGCGACAGCTCCTCTTTTGCGCTCATTGCCATCAGCTCATCCGCCGTTGCCTTTGCCATTCTCCTTTCGGTCGCCTCTCGGAATTCTTCTTTGTCTTCCAGGAGTTTGCGACTTGGCCGCGTTTTGACTGTTTTTAGAAACTTAAGATCCATAATGTCCATTCTTATACCCTCCCTTAGAAAGAATATTAGAACTCCCGGATTGGAGTCCTACTCCTATTATACCACTTTTATCGGCTTTCCACAATAATACTTATGTAGCAACACTGTGCTACAATATAAGCATGAGCGAAATACATTTTGATGGCCCGATAGTACTAGCGATTCTGGATGGCGTTGGCTTGAGCGACGTCGCCGAAGGTAATGCTGTTAAACAAGCATCACTGCCATTTTTGTCTAGCGCAGCCCAGAAATATCCGGGCACGGTGCTAGAGGCTTCTGGTGAGGCCGTTGGTATTTTGCCGGGCGTCATGGGCAATTCCGAAGTTGGCCACAACACGATTGGTTGCGGCCAAATCATCAAGCACGGCAGCGCCCATATTAAAGCCGCTTTTGACGATGGTTCGATTTGGCAGTCCGCCGCTTGGGCTAAGGCCATGGAGGCAATGAAAGGCGAAAAGAAGACTCTGCATTTTTCTGGTATTTTTTCGGATGGCGATGTGCACAGCAATGTCGAACATTTGGAAGCGATGATTAAAAAAGCTTACGACGAGGGCGTGCGCCGTGTGCGCGTGCATGCGATTTTTGACGGTCGTGACGTGCCGCCGCAGTCCGAGCCAAAGTATATTAATCGCTTGGAGGAATTTGCCAAACAATTTGACGGACTGGATTTTAAGATTGCCGATGGTGGTGGTCGTATGACTACGACTGCCGATCGCTATGGTAACGAGTGGGATATGGTTGAACGCGGCTGGAACTTGATGATGCATGGAATTTCGCAAAATAAGTTTCACTCTGCTACGGAAGCAATTGAATTTTTCCGCGCCAAAGATGCTCAAATTCAAGATCAGTATTTGCCAGACTTTGTCGTGGTTGATGAAAACGATGCGCCAGTAGGCACCGTCAATAAAGGTGACACATTTATTTATTACGACTTCCGCGCTGATCGTGCCGTAGAAATTGCTTCAGCGTTCGACTTAGCCGATTTTACAGAGTTCGATCGTGGCAACTACCAAGTCGGCGACGTGTATTTTGCCGGCCTCACCGAATACGACAAAGACCGTCACATTCCAAAGAACCAACTCATCGAACCGGTCATCATCAAAAATACCTTGAGTGAATTTTTGAGCCAACGCGGTATTACTAATTTAGGCATTTCTGAAACGGTTAAATTCGGTCACGTCACTTATTATTTCAACGGTGACAGCAACGAGCAGTTGCCGGGCGAAAAACTGATCGAGATTCCGTCCTATACGCAGCCGTTTGACACGCGTCCATGGATGAAAGCGGCCGAAATTACCGACGCCGTGATTGATAACCTCAAAGATTTTCAGTTTGTGCGAATTAATTATCCAAATGGTGACATGGTCGGGCATTTCGCGCACCTGCAACCAACGGTGCAGGCGATGGAGGCAATCGATTTATCGCTCGCACGACTTGCTCATGCTTTGGACGAACTCGGTGGCTGTTTGATTATTACGGCTGATCATGGTAATGCTGAAGAACTTACCGACGAAAACGGCGAACCAAAAACTTCCCACACTAACAACCCGGTACCATTTATTATTTGTGACGATACTGAAAATCGCGACAAATATCAGATGGCTGAACTGCCGGATGCGGGGCTCTCAAATATCGCTGCTACTATCGCTGTTTTGCTTGGACAAGACGACTATCCGGACGCCTGGCGAGCGCCACTTATCTCTAAAAAATAGCCGGTTCAAAAAGTATTTTCTTGTGCTAAAATAGACTCATTATGAGTACGATCACTAAGGCCATCATCCCAGTTGCTGGCTGGGGCACGCGCCGTCTACCAATCACCAAAGTTGTTGAAAAATCCATGTTGCCAGTGGGGAACCGTCCGCTCGTGGACTACTCCGTGCAGGACCTTATCAAGGCCGGCATCAAAGATATTTATATGGTTATTTCAAACGTTGAGCCATGCCAGGTGCGCGAATTCTATCGTGACAACCTCGCTCTTAACCAATACTTGGTCGAGCGCGGCAAAGAGGATCGTCTTAAGCTCGCCAAAACCCTTCCGGATGACGTAACGATTCATTATGCCGTCCAGGACCAATCCGGCCGCTACGGCACCGCAGTGCCAATCGCGATTGCTGTGAAAGAATTTGGCATCAACGAACCAGTGCTAGTCTTTATGGGTGACGATTTTATTTGGAACCCAGGCGGCGAAACCGCATCAGAATCATTGATTAAGGCCATCAAAGATGATGGCGACTCGGCAATTCTTGGCGTCCAAATCGACCAAAGCAAAGTCGACAAATACGGCGTGCTTTCTGTAGAGGGCGACAAACTTACCGGTATCGTTGAAAAACCAAGCGTGGAAGAGGCTCCGTCCAACATGATTAACGTCTCGAAATACATCATGTCGCCAGAGCTTTTGCAGTTAATCGTCAAATATGTCGACGAGCACGATTTTGGTCCAGAAGACCAAGAATACATGGTAACCGATCCAATCTATGAATACATCGAAAAAGGCGGCGTGATTCGCGTTGCGCCAACTGTCGGCGAATATCTCGATGGTGGTTCAGTCGAAGGTTGGCTACACGCCAATAATGTCGTTTGTGGCAAATAATTAAGGAGGTAAAATGCGCGAGCTAAAAATCGGTGGGCGCTATCGTCATTTTAAAGGCGGCGAGTATATTGTGCTCGACGTAGTGAACGATGCCGATTCGGAAGGCGACGATTTCCGTCAGCTCGTGATTTACCAAGCTCAGTATGGCGAGCATTTGAAATGGGCTAGAGAATTGAATGAATTTTTGTCCGAAATTGACCCGGAAAAGCAGAAAAAATTCGGCCAAAAATATCGCTTTGAGGAGCTCGATTAATGGAGCCGCGCAAAGAAATTCTGGAGTATATCGAGGATAAAATTTTGCCACAATATAATGGCATCGGTGGACACACTGATTCGCATATTCGCGAGGTGATGAGCCGTAGCTTAGAGTTTGCCAAGCAGGCCCCAGGGGTAAATATCGACATGGTGGTCTTAATCGCGGCTTTTCATGATCTTGGTCGCCTCGTCGATAACAAAACCCACAACATTGAATCTGGCAAAATGGTGCGCGCCGACAAGTTTTTGAGAAAGCATTTTTCGGACGCCGAAATTGAGACCATGGCTGAAGCCGTGGAGGATCACCGCGCCTCGCTCGGACGTGAGCCGCGCAGTATTTATGGCAAAATCGTCTCTTCGGCAGATCGCAACACTAGCGTTGACAAAATGCTGGGGCGTGTCTACGATTACCACCGACACTTATATCCAGATATGGATGAACGGGAATTAATCGAGGAATCTCGTGTGCATTTGCGCGCCAAATATTCGCCAGATGGCTATGCGGCGAGCACGATGTATTTTGACGACCCGAATTTTGCCGACTGCCTAACGCGCGTAGAGGAAATTACGCGCAGCCCGGAAGATTTTTTGAAACTCATGAACGAATATAACGAACGCCGCCACACCGCTTCTGCTTGATATTTTTGGCGTTTTGTGATATAATATAAATAGGGAGTATTTTTTACAATTTGGAAAAAAGAGGGGGGTGTTTTCGTGAAAAAAGAAAACAACACAATTAGTATCGTGAACAACGCAACATTGCTGCTTGCAGCAATGGTTATAACCTTGAGTGTGCCGATGAACTGGGCGCTGGCGGCCTTGTTGGCCATGGTAATTATTTTGCCGGTGGCCTTCACGATCGTGGTGACGACGCATATTGAGAAGTGGTCGTTCAGGACGATTGTTGCGCGGTCTATCGCGCTCGGGACGGTGCTTGTAGTATCGAGTTCGTTCGCTATGGCGAGAG
This sequence comes from Candidatus Nanosyncoccus sp., assembly GCA_045649305.1. Lineage (GTDB taxonomy): Bacteria > Patescibacteriota > Saccharimonadia > Saccharimonadales > Saccharimonadaceae > Nanosyncoccus. The sequence continues at coordinate 1,825 of JAZRPR010000033.1, read as the reverse complement.
GTATTCTGGAATACCAGAGTACCAGTGTGATTCCGCTATGGATCCACATCATGGCGATAACGTACATCCTGACATACTGGGATTCATTCTATGCGATACGCGCCGTCAGCTCGTGTCGCATAGTGAGCCTCGAGCAAAAGGTGTGCACGCTTCAGATATTCAACGCTCTTGCAGCTAACCTGTCGAGAGGCGTTCGAGTTGCGCTTGGCGATTACCTCGGATACGAGAAGGAATATCTCGCTGAGCACGCACGTATAGCGAAGAAAGGACAGGAAGAAAGAGCCAATGCTCTTACTTCCGGATGGGATTTTGCCTGTTGGCTTGCCAGACGATTTGACTACGACGCCGACGCAGCGATTCGATTTGTCGCTGAACAAGAGCAAGAAATCCCGCAGACATCAAACACTTAACTCCCTAAAAACCCTGCGCGGTATCGTGCGGGGTTTTTGCTATAATAAAAAAGTAAGGAGAATCTACAAATGGAAACCAAAATTTGTCAAAGTTGTGCTATGCCACTTACGTCGGACGACATGTTCGCCACCGAAAAAGACGGCAGCGTCAATACCGATTACTGCAAATGGTGCTATAAGGATGGCGAGTTCTTAGATAAGTGCTCGATGGAAGAATACATTGAAAAATGTTCACAATTTGGCGAGCAGGCCGGCATGACCAACGACCAGATGCGCGAATATTGCTCCAAAATCTTCCCAACCCTAAAACGCTGGAAAAACAATGGCTAGTACCAAAGAATATCGCGATTTTGTTTTGGAGCAATTGCCGCGCGACGTTACTTGTCGCCCGATGATGGGTGAGTTCCTGCTCTATTTTAACGGTGTTTTGGTTGGCGGGATTTACGACGATCGTCTGCTGGTCAAAATGGTTCCGGAAAACGAGCATTTTGGTATGACCACCGAAATCCCATACCAAAACGCCAAGCCAATGTATTTCGTGGAAGATGTTGATAATAGAGAAACGCTGGCCGAAATTGTAGCAGCGACCGTAGAAGGGTTAAGCAGATCATGAAACTAGAAAAGATGGAAAAATTTATCGACCGCCAAAAAGTGAGTTTTATTTGCTCTATCGACAGCGAAAATTATCCAAACGTTAAAGCTATGCTAAAGCCTAGAAAAAGAGTAGGTCTCAAGGAATTCTATTTTTCCACGAACACCTCGTCGATGCGAGTTGCTCAATATAAAAAGAACCCAAACGCTAGCATCTATTTTTACCATAAAGGACTCATTAAATATGTCGGTGTTATGCTGAAGGGAAAAATGACAGTTTTGACCGACCAGGAAACTAAAAATATGATTTGGCGACGAGGCGACACAATGTTTTATAAAAAAGGCGTGACCGACCCGGATTACTGTGTTTTGAAGTTTACGGCGACGAGTGGTAGGTATTATTGTGATTTGAAAACCGAGGATTTCGACGTTTAACACAGAAGTCAACATTATGGACAGGCCAGAACTAAACAATCAATTAGATAGTAAAACTTTTAAAGAGTATTACTATTTAAAAGAAGAGCTCGTCGAGTTTTGTCGAAGAAATAATTTGCAAACCACTGGCGGCAAAATAGAATTAACTGAAAGAATCGTAAAATTTCTCAATACAGGAGAAAGAATCTCTAAGCCTCATAGTTTTAAAAGAATACAAAATATGGGCGAAATAACCCTTGATAGCGTTATAGAAGATAACTTTGTATGCTCTGAAAAACACAGAGCATTTTATAAGAAAGAAATAGGCAAAAGTTTTTCATTTAATGTTCTGTTTCAAAAATGGCTAAAAAGTAATGCGGGAAAAACCTATAAAGATTCAATAGATGCGT
>JAZRPR010000032.1:0-23039 GCA_045649305.1 Candidatus Nanosyncoccus sp. | reverse complement strand
AATCTTGAATTTTTAAACCAACCTGTTTCTATATGTCATACTCTTTTAAAACTTGACTACTAAATCATGTTGAAAATATAAAGCATGGTATAATCATTTTATGAGAGAAGTAGCAATTACTATATTGACCACAATTGCATTAATACTATCCTTTATGAGCTATGTTCCGCAGATATATAAGACAATTAAAACAAAATCTGCCAAAGACCTAAGTACAACTTCGTGGTCTTTATGGACTATTGAAACAATTATTTGGATTATGATTTATTTTTTTGATTCGGTTAGCATTCAATTAATTATATGCGAAATCATAATTCTTCTTTTGTGTATTACGACTCTATGCCTATCGGTTATATATAAAAAATAAAAACTGCTACAACACGAAAACATGGTATAATTAACAGAGACAGTAATGAAAGGTTGGTTTTGAATTTAAAGATCGGAATCGTCGGTCTGCCGAATGTTGGCAAATCGACGTTATTTAATGCGCTCACAAATGCTGGCGCGCTAGCGGCGAATTATCCTTTTGCGACCATCGAGCCGAACGTTGGCATCGTGCCGGTGCCAGACGAGCGCCTTGATGTTTTGGCCAAAATGTATGAGACTGAAAAAATTGTGCCGGCAACGGTGGAATTTGTAGATATTGCAGGGCTAGTGGCAGGCGCTTCGAAGGGCGAAGGTCTTGGTAACAAATTCCTTGCGCATATTCGCGAGTGCCAGGCGATTTGTCATGTGGTGCGTGCGTTCGTGAACGACGATATTGTGCGCGCGGACAACAAAGTCGAGACGGATATTTTGGCGCAGGCCAAGGACGATATCGATATCATTAATCTCGAACTTCAACTTGCCGACGATGAAACAAAAGAAAAAATTGCCGCAAAGCGTAAAAAGGATCCAGCCGATGAAAACATTCCGTTTCTTACCGAAAAGCCGGTGATTTATATGTTCAATGTCGACGAGTCTGGTCTAACCGATACGGATTTGAAAAGCAAGCTGCGCGCCTTGGTGGCGCCAGCCGAGGCAATTTTTGTGAACGCAAAACTCGAAGAAGAAATGTCCGGCATGAACCGCAATGAGCGCAAGGAATTCCTTGAAAGCTACGGCGTTACGGACGACGCGTTAGGCGAATTGATCAAAGCCGCCTACAAAACTTTGGGCTTGCAGTCCTTCCTGACGGCTGGCAAAAAAGAGTGCCGTGCCTGGACCATTAAACAAGGCGCCACAGCACCAGAAGCCGCCGGCACGATTCATACCGATTTTGAACGCGGATTTATCGCCGCATCGATTTGCAATTATGATGATTTGAAGGAGCTTGGCTCCGAGCAGGCCGTGAAGGCCGCCGGTAAACTGCGCCTTGAGGGCAAAACCTACGTGATGCAAGACGGCGACGTAGTGGAATTTAAGTTTAATGTGTCGAAATAAATTATCTCGCGTTTTTGCGTCGGTAAACCAGTGTAGCGCTTGCGGCTATCATAATTGCTACATAGACATAGATCGTATCGATGGTATTCGGGTTGTCTGGGTTTTCGACCGTACCAGTATCCGGGGTAACGATATCTTCTTGATCACCAGGTTCCTCGCTTGGCTCGACTGGACCAACTGGGTCGTCAGGGTCATCCGACGGTTCCACCCTTTCTCCTTCCAGCACCTTGATGGTTTTACCACCAACTGTTGCGTAGATTGTTAGGCTATCAATTTCGTCATCAATTTCCGGCTCAACTTCCTGCATCGCCCTATCGTAGAAGAATGAGTAGCGAGTCTCTGGCGAGTTGGCAAAATAGGTTGGATATACTTTCTTAATGACCGTGGCGCCATTGGCTTTCTTGATTCTAAATTCAATTTCTGAAATCTTATAGTTGGTTCTAATTGTGCCGACAACTTTACCCGCTTGTGCCGAAGCTTCTACGATTTTGTCATATTCAGTTTTTCTGTTATATTCTTTGCCAGTATAATTTGTGTAATTTATATCGTCATAAATCATAGTGGCATATGGTTTTTCAATTTGATTCTCTGCCGCAATTTCGTTATAGACATTATATGTGAACGGCACATAGGTCTGTTGGGTTCTTACGACTTGAGAGTTGTAATTTTTCTTTTCGCCAAGATATAGTTGCTCGAACGTATATTTTTTGCTAGCTCTCCACTGCGAGCGGATATTGGCATAATCAGATGTGGTGATTCCCTTACTGCTTAGATAATTAGCAATGTTTGGCCTGGTGAGGTCAAGCCAATTACCAATATAAGTTTCGCCGATTGGTTGTGCAATCGAGAAGCTGCTAATTTCGGTGGTCGTGATATAGCTGCGGGAGCCATCGATACGGTCTCCGTCATAGACGACTACTGGGTCATCAGTCACTAATCGTGCGTGTCCGGATGGGCCGCAAAGATCTGTACCGGTTGGACAAACTTCTTTATGCACCAAGACATCTCCGTAATGAGTGTTGGCGTACCTGCTATACATTTCGGCTTCACTGACGACGGCGCGGTTTGCCTCTGCGTTTCTGCCGGTCCAAGCGTAGCGATCAATATCGTTACATGTCATGTTGCTTTGGCAATCTACTACTTTAACTTCTGAATTGTAGAAATATTTACCAGCCCAGTCTAGGTCGCTTGTAAACGGGAGGTTGGCTGCGGAGGCATCCAAGACTGATGTGGAGCAAGTGAGGCCATAAATTTCATTTTCGACAACACGATAAACGCCATTTTCGATTTTCGATGCGAATTCATCTCTGGAGCCTAGTTTTGGACCGCCGTATGGCATACCGAAGTAAGTATTTCCGGCCACATAGGTTTTGTTCCCACCTGGGTCCACTCCGTCATCGCCTTCTAGCAAGAAGTCGGCGCTTGGTTTGTATTCGATGAAAGCGTTATCAAACATGTGGTTAACAATGTTTTTTCTGACGTCGCTTGGAGCGGCAATTTTTTCGACTTGCTGTTTTTCATAAGCGCTAGCGTAAGCGTCAACGCTAATGCCCTTGAGATTGAAATAAGCAACCAAATGGTGATAGGTATCAAATGGAACAATCTTTACTCTTAAATTACAGCCACTTTGGCAAGAGTTTTTCAGCTGAGGATTTGTTGCGAAAATGTTGTCCGAAACTATTTCGTAATTATCTTCACCAAACACGGAATCATCGGTGCTGGATGGACGTTCGAGATAGCCAAGATATTTAATATCACCTACTCCAATAGGACCAATTTCTTGGCCAAGTTCGTCGTAGATATAAAATCTTAGGCTATCGAAGTCGACAACATTGATTTCCATGCGGCCGATACGGTTGGTGCTGAGATAGTTGACTTTGATACGAACATCGTTATAATTGCCGTTGATATCTAGGTTAAATTGGAGGTTGAGTTTCTGTGCGTCGTCCATTTCGAGGTTGTCGCAAAAGCTTGGGTTGTTACAATCCGCAATGGAGCTATTTGATGCATACTTGCTTTGCAAGATTAGGTGATCAACCTCTTTGCCGTCTTGATAAGAGTAGTTGTAGGCCGATTTACTGTTTTGGGTGAGAACTTTGAAATTTTCAACTAAGACTCCGTCGGTTTTGTTATTAGTTCCTTTATCGTAGACATAGTTGTTTTTTAGTTCATAAACAGCGCTGCCATGGAAGTCACAGCTAGCCGGATCGGTTTGATTACAATCTTTAGCATATACTGTTGTAACACCGGAATTCTCGGCATTACTTTGACTGGCTCCCAAAAACACCAGTGCGCAGCACAGAATAGTTGAGCCTAGAAAAATTTTTGTTTTCATGCAAATATGACCTTTTACGCTTTTATATTAGCATAAACATGATAGGTTTGTCAATGTTTGTTGGGATAAAAAATAGACCCCGGAGGGGCCTATTTTTTGTTTGTCCTATTGGAGGAACTTGGAGAAATTAACCGTACTGCCATCAGACAAGACAAACAGCGTCGTGGCATAACCACCAACGACGGCATCTTTCTCCATTGCACCGGCGTGAACAATATCAACGACCGTACCGTCTATATCTAGCTTTTTGGCCGTAACATTTTCGTTATCGATAAGTTCAGTGGTTGTAACATATTGAACCGTGCCATCTTCCATAAGGAACACGATTCTGGTGTTTGATTCTGTAGCATCATGACCGCTACCAGCCAAAACGGCTTTAGCAATTTTGCCAGAGAATCCGCTAATTGCGCAATCTTGGCCCTTATAAAGGTTTGCATTATCGTAGTTTGAGAGATACACGCGGCATGAACCGTCGGTAAGTTCACCATTTCTGATCGAAACATCGAAAGTCGCTTTGTCATAATCTCCTCTTGGAGCATAGATGGAGCCGTTACCCCATGCAATCAGTGGCATATTGTACGTGTATGTATCCGTGTCCTTGACAATTATGTTCCCGGCAACGGAGCTATCGGTGATGGTGATGGTTTTGCCGCCATCGGTCTTTTCGATTTTACTGGCGTCGATTGTAGCGATTTCACCACTAGAATCTTTGACTTGGATTTTGAGGTCTTGAGCGGCTGGTTTCTTTAGCATACCGTAAACGCCGAACCCTACACCGGCGATGGCAAGAATGCCACAAACGACCATGCCAACTGCTGAGCCTTTGCCGCCTTTGGCTGGGGCTGCGATTGGAGCTGAACTATTATTGTCCATTAGTTTCCTTTCTTAGTTATTATGTTTACATTTATTATAGCACCCCCCCACATAAAATCTAGTTTTGCATCGCCGGTGCAGCCCGGCGATATTTGGTTTTTTATTGCTTCTTTCCGCAAGATTTGCAGAATGTAGAATCGGCTTCGATTTCGGCGCCACAGTGTTTGCAGAAAACTGTATCTTTGAATCCTTCTTTGATAGCGCGAGCGGTAGTTTTGGTAGCGCCCTTGGTGGCGTCGGCGATATTGTCCGAAATGCTCTTAAAATCGTCTTTGTGTTCTTCGACCATATACCTTCCGGCTTCGATTTGTTTGCCCATAAATTTAGCTTTAAATTTCGGATTAAACATGATAGCAAAAGTAAAAGCGAAACCCGCGACACAAAGAATTGCTACGATGATAAAAAAGATGATAAAACCTACTGGCATTTTTAGCTCCTTAATTATTTTATTATTATACCATATTTTGGCCAGTTTGCGGCGCCCTACGAGCCGACAAACATAATGAGGGCCCTGCAAAGCCTCTTCATCTCTTTGGTTTTGATGAGGCTGCGATAGTTCTGATTAACTTCGAGCTGAGCGCAATTAATCCCCGCTTTTTCGTGAACCGTCTTCGTGATATCGCCGCCCTTAAATGGGTCGTTGATGGCAATCTTTTTGATTTTATTTTTCTCGAGACTGCGAATCAGTTTGTCTAGGACTTTTTGATCCATCGATTCCCCACCCAGCGTGCCAATTTCAACATCAAAATCCCAATCTTTTTTGGCACCATGAAGATCGATGGCGAGTTTAATATGATGCTTTTCGATTAAATCGAGCAGGATAGTTTTGAATTCGTCATCATTGTCTTTGTTGGGGTCGGTACCAGTATCTTGGTTTTTGATTAAGTAGTAGCAGTTCGCTTTTCTAGCAACGTATTTGGCGATGCCCCGCGTGAGGCGTTCGGCGAATTTCCAGCCGCTGCGTTTTTTCTGGCCGATGCCGTGTGCCGAAGTGATAATAACTGGAATCTTGCCAGTTTTGATTTCGTAGGTATTGGTGCCCGCGATATCGAGTTCCCGGATTTTCATCGAAAATTCAGTGGTCATGGTTCGATTATACAATACGCTTTCGTATTGACGAATTAATTGTGTTTATGCTATTATTTAAGCAAATAGGTCATATATAGAGGATAAAAATGGGAAAAAAGGTTTCTAATGCTTTGCCGCGCATTTTTACAGCGATATCATTTTGTTTCGTCGCTATTGCGGCTCCTTTAATCAATTCAATCAATGCGTTTGCCGCGCTGCCGGAAGGATTGGTGGCAAATGACGATGACGATTTTGCAGTTGTGGGGGAGCTTGACACGACAGAGGAAACTACTACTTCTGAGGGGTGGAAACTTAATTCGTCAAACCTCTATTCCGGAAGAATGGAGCGCGGAGATATCCGAATTCAGGATCTCAATCTTTCTACCGCAATTGTGAAAGAATACGCGCTGAGCGGAACTTCAAGCTATCTTCCACAAACCGAGTCTTCAAACGTTGGCACCTTAGTGACCAATGAAAATGAAAGGGTTTTCAGGTTAGCCACCCGCGACAATAGAACTGTGCTAATTCACGATAGAGCCTCGGCGTCCGGCGTCACTGACGACGACGACCACTACGTGAGGCTGATTTTTAAAAATGCCGCCGAAATAATTCACACTGGCGAAATGCTCGATTTCCACCTCCTTGTTGGTGACTATTCCACAATGAACCCGTATGTTCTCGTTGAAGATTCTCCAGAGACTAACTATACTGCCCTATTGATTGGTTCCGGACAGCTTGATGGCGAATCTACTCATAGTCAATCCGCATATAATAGCTTTGCGTTCCAAGTACACAGACATGGCGCTAGCACGACTTATGGTGCTCAGTTAAATTCTTTCGTAGCGATATATGATTTGGACATGCCTTTCTGCCCTGCGCCAGACTATGTCTATTGGGATCGACCGTACGCAGAAGTAGCTCAGCCGTATTGGGGCATTACTGACGGCAAAAGATTCTTTATCATCAAAAACGCCAAAATAACCGCCACACAAAATATGGTCAGTCCAGGCGAAATGGATATTACGTCTTGCACCACTTTGCACAGCGATACGATAGTGCACAATTTGCAATCTGGGTTCGTCTTGGAGGCCAATTTTGGTTCATATCCTGGTTTTCTCGTTAATTCCTTCGGTACCATCGGCTCTCAAAAAGTTATCGATTTTGATCTGACGTTCCCCATCGTCGAAATGCTCGCCGGAGAGGGCGGTAGCCTTTCGGCAACGGATCCAGTCGTCGAGCGTAATTTTGGTGATCCATATGTATTGCAAATTACGCCAGATGACGGTTACAACATCAAAAATATCATTGTTGGAAGTCTCGATTCTGGCAGGACTATCAAGAATTTCACCATGGAAGATTTCCTAGCCGATTCAGCAACCGTGCCTGGTTCCGTGGTAACACTTGATAATGGAATTCAGTTCAAATACAAAGGCGATGGTGTCGTAAACGTCATTCTTCCACCTCAATACATGCTTGGCCAAAATGATGTTGCTCAGCCAAATTACGACGACTACACAATTACGGTCGCCTTCGAAGATGAAAATGGCAACTCAAAAGATCCGGCCGTGCCAAATACTTCCGACGCCGGTACGGTTGAAAACCCAAATACTGCAGATGTGATTTATTTACCGGTAATCATGCTGGGTACGGCAGTCGCCGTACTGGCTTATCGCAAGCGTCGCCAAATCTAAATTTCAAACCAATCCTCTATTTCAAAGTCTGGGCCGCTAACGGCGGCCGCAGCCAAAACGCATTCAGCTTTCTTGTAAGCTGGGTGCGTTTTTAAATAACACTCGGCAGCAAATTTCATTCGTCCAAGCTTTTTTTGAGTTACCATTTCGAGTGGCGCACCATGCTCAGCGTTTTTACGATATTTTACCTCTGCAAAATACAGCTTGCCATTTTTTTGTGAAACGATGTCGATCTCGTAGTACTTGGTTTTGTAGTTATGCTCCAGAATTTCATGACCATGCTTTCTTAAAAATTCGCGCACGACCGCTTCGGCGCGGTCACCGATTTGTTTAGTGGTTGGAGCGGTTTTGGGGGCTGCGCTTGATTCTCCGACGATTTTTTGAATCGGACTAAAAGAGCGACGATGCTCCGGACAGACGCCAAGTTCTTTGAGCGCCTTTTGATGCACAGCGGTGCCGTAACCAACGTGTTTTTCAAAACTATAGCCTGGATATTTTTCGGCGAGCTCGTACATATAATGATCACGTGCAACCTTGGCGATGATCGAGGCAGCTGAGACTTCTTTGATAAGAAAATCGGCTTTCGGCAAAATCGTCACGTAGTTTTCAAGTTTGGTCCCCGCGAGAAAATTAATTGTGCCATCGATAATGATTTCCGTAAATGGCACGTGAGCCTTTTGCGCTGCTTCCACGGCGCGACGCGCGGCGAGCTTCAAAGATGCCGACAGACCAAGTTCGTCGATTTCCTGGCTTGAAACCCAACCGAGTCCGGTAGCTGCAGCTTCTTTTAAAATCAGTTCGTTTAAGGCTTCACGTTTTTTAACGGAAAGTTTTTTGGAATCGTTGAGTTCATCTACCCAAGCTGGTTTTTGCTCCGGCAAAATCACGGCACCAATCACGAGCGGACCCGCCCACGGACCGCGACCAACTTCGTCGATTCCCAAAATTGCCATAGTTTTAGATTATCACAAAGTAACTACCATAGCCAACCAGTTTGATATTTTTTGAGACGCCTCCAAAATCCAAAAGGTAAAGGCCTAAAGGCCGTTGACTTTTTGAATTTTTCCGGGATATTGTCTCAAAAAACACCAAGCTGGTTGGCTTGGTGTTTCATGTGGTTCTATTTTATTCAGCTTTTTCTTCGGCTGGAGCTTCGGCAGCTGGAGCAGCTTCCTCAACAGGAGCTTCGGCGGCTTCTTCAGCGGCTGGAGCTTCTTCGACTGGTTCTTCTGGAACGGTTACGTCGTTAACGGCGGCGCGGTCAAAGTCTTTGCCAGCGAGACGAGCGGATTTACCAGAGCGCTTACGGAGGTAGCTCAAATTGTTGCGGCGAACCTTAGAACGCTTGGTGATTTCGATTTTTTCGATGAGTGGGCTGTGAAGAAGGTAAGATTTCTCAACGCCAACACCAGAAGTTACCTTGCGGACAACGATGCGAGCAGTGTGAGATTCTTTGCGATCAACACGAATAACAACACCTTCAAAAACCTGGAAACGGAATTTGTCACCTTCTTTAATTTTTTGGGTGACCTTAACGGTGTCACCAGAACGGACGTCAACAACAGCTTTTTTCTTTTGAGCGTCACCGATTTGCTTTAAAATTGAAAAACTCATGATTTATTAACCTTTAATATTAGACAATTATCTGTTATTTTAACACAGTTATTTTAATTTTTCAAGGCTAATTTGATTCTTTCTTCGACGGAGAGACTCTTGTCTACTTTTTCGAGCGCCGCGGTGGCTTCTTTCAAAGGAAAACCGAGAGCAATCAGGGCGTCTAGGGCCTCGTCTGGCTCGTTTTTACCAGGGGTGGCGATGATTTCGGTGGCGCCGTAGTGGGATGGGATGCCAACCTTGTCGCGGAGGTCCACGATCACGCGTTCGGCGGACTTCTTCCCTACGCCACTAGCTTTGGAGACGAAGGCGGCATCGGCGTTGGCGATGGCATTTCGGACTTCTTCTGGAGCGGCCAGGCTAAGAATCGCGATGGCAGCTTTTGGTCCGATTCCCTGCACGGAAATTAATAGTTCAAATAACTTTTTGGCGGCTAGGCTCGAGAAGCCGTAGAGTTCCTCGGCGTTTTCGCGGATGCTGTGATAGGTGTAAAATTTAATTTCGTCGCCGAGTTTAACGTTGTCGTAGTCGAGAGCGGTGAGGGTGATTTCGTAGCCTACGCCGTGGACGTCGACGATGACGGCATTATTGAATTTTTCGGCGATTTCGCCTTTGATGTGGGCAATCATTTTTTCTCCTTCAGGGCTTTTTCGACAAATTCAGCGGCGGCGCGATCAAAACGGGAGCGGTCGAAGCCAACGGCCGAGCGCGAAACGGCAGCGCGGTTAAATTTCATATCTTCGAATTTGCGAATGGCAGCAGCCAAGCTGTCGGCGGTTTGTTTTTTGAACAGTAGACCGTTTTTGCCGTCTTCAACATAGTCGAGTGCACCGCCTTCGCCAAAGGCGATGACTGGGCAGCCAGCCGCCAAGGCCTCTACCGGTGCGATACCAAATGGTTCGAGGCTGGTAAACAAATACCCTTTGGCCGAGGCGAGATATTTGGCAAGTTTGCTCTTTTTCATAGCCGGGAGGAATTTGATGTTTTCGGAGCCGCCGGCAAGTTTAACTAGTTTGCGATGCTCTGGGCCGGTGCCGATAATCAAGAGGCGTTGATTGGTTTTCTTGCAGGCTTCGATTGCGAGGTCTAGGCGTTTCCAGTTGACCTGGCGCGAAGTCACAATAAAATAATCTTCCACGCGCGGCTTTTCGTCGAACGCTGCTTTGAACGTATCAACTTCTACGCCCGGCGCGATAATTAGCGCATCACGATGGTAGTATTTTTTGATTTGCGCCTGAGCATACTGAGAAATCGTCAAATAATAATCAGGTTTTGCCGCGGCTTTGAGGTCGGCTTTTCTCAGTGGTCCCACCATTAATTTAAAGAAGAAGCGTACAATCGGATTAAAAATGCCAAAGCCCGGATTTTTGACGTAATCGTCGTACATGCCCCAATAATACTGGGTTGGAACGTGGCAATAACAAACGTGAATGCCGTTTTTGGCGCGGACAAACTTGGCCTCGGCGCCGGTAATCGAAATCACAACGTCGTAGGCGGACAAGTCGAGATGCTTAAACCAGCGTTGGCGCAGCGGGCCGAGCAGGCGACGCAGGCGGGTTGGAAAAATTTGCAGCCAGCCAGTGCGCACATCGGCGTCTTTGAACCAGTCAATTTTTTTCGGCGCGTATTTAGAAGTGTAAATCGGCGCGTCTTTGTAAATTTCGTGAAAAGCCAGCAGCACTTTTTCGGCGCCGCCAACATCGGTTAGCCAATCGCAAACTAGCGCAACTTTTGGCTGTTTCATTTGGCGCCTTCTCCTTTAATCACCACCAAAATTGTTTTAAAGAAAATCTGGAGATCGAGAAGCAGCGACCAGTTTTTGACGTAATAAATGTCGAGCATGCGGCGTTCTTCAAACGGAATGTCGCGGCGACCGGAAACTTGGGCAAAGCCAGTAAGGCCGGATTTCACCGAAAGAATTAGCGAACGATCACCGTAGCCACGCAGCTCGCCCGGCAGCAAAGCGCGCGGACCGATTAGCGAAATGTCGCCCTTCAAAATGTTAAATAATTGCGGCAGTTCGTCTAGCGAAGTGGCGCGAATAAAGCGACCAATCTTGGTAATGCGCGGGTCGTTTTTCATATAGTCGCCATTTTTGCGATATTTTTTAATGAGTTCTGGTTTGCCCATTTTAATGAAGGCTTCTTCGGCCGGCATGCCGCTGTATTCGGATTTCATGGAGCGGAATTTGTAGCATTTAAACTTGCGGTTGTAACGCGTGAGGCGTTCGTCTGCATAGATCGGCGAATGTTTGATATCGGATAGTTTGATGGCAATCCAAGTAAGCAGCATTGGAATAGCGCCAAGAATAATGCCAACTAGACTAAACAGAATGTCGAAAGTGCGCTTGACTGCGGCAGCCCCGCCCGAAAGCGGCGTGAGTTTAACCATCACGGCTGGCGTGTTACCGATGAGCTCGATTTCACCAAAGTGCGAAGAAAGCGCCGTTTCGCTCGGCACAAAATAATACAGCATGTGTTTACTGATGGCCTGCTTGTAGACATACTCGGTGGCCTTTTCGTCGGTCTGGAAGACTACGTCGGCGCGAGCTTTTTTCAGCGCCTCTTTCAGCGATGAATACTGGCGAGCCTTGAGATCCTTCGGAATGAACTTACGGTTTGCTACAATGCCGGCGAGCTGGTAGCCGCATTCTGGAAAACTAGCAATATAGCTGGCGAGATATTCGGTGTTGCTGTTGTTACCAACGATGATAGCGCGGCGAGTACCATAGGCCTTACGGAAAATTTGGCGAGCGATAAAACGAATTAAATAGCGCTCAATCAAAAGGAAGGCAAAGCTGAGCCACACGGCGAAGAACGCGATGAGGCGCACTGGGAAAATATTAGTTTCGGCGAAAAAGCTGTAAGTGATAAGTGCAGCGATGCTCAGCACAGAAGCTAGGAAAATTTTGCCAAGTTCCGGCAAGCGTGAACGACCTAAGAAAACTTGCTTCTTGTAAAGGCCCAGCGCGGCCAAAATAATAATCAAGACTGGAACCAAAAGGACGATCGATAACACGAATCCCCAAAGATCTGATTCAAAATAATAGTTTGGCACGAAGTGTGCGCGAATAAAATAGGCCACGGCGAACGAAGCGACCAGGGCCACGGCATCGCCAATAATAAGGGCTAGGCGAATAATTGAGTCAGATTTTCTCTGCATATATATATTATACCACTTATCGTTCCCCAATGAGTAGCGGGAGGGTTTTGCGAAGGATGAGGCCGGCAACAATAGAGACGGCTGTAGCTACGGCGGTGACTGTGAGCGCAATGACAAGTTCCAAAACGAGGTTGCTACTGGCATAAAGTTGCGAAACTGGGCCAAGTTTGGTCTGTGCTAGCACGATGATGAGCTTGTGGAAGATCAAAATCGCCATAGTATTTCGACCGATAAATTCAAGCGGGCGGGCGTGGTCGATGATTTTGGCAAGGCCAATCAAAACGCCAGAAAAAGCCAAGCCGATGAGCAGGCTGAGGAAATAATTTTGATAAAGATAGTCCGACCAGATCACATTTTGTTTAGCATTGAAAGCGTAAGCCACGATACCAACGAGCAAAAGCATGATGATAGTAAGCGGATGTTTGAGCTTGTCGACGTGATTTTTGAGCAAAAAACCTACGTAAAAACAGAGGCCGATTTGGAGGGCGCTATTAATTCCCCACGGAAGATAAATCCCCTGCATAAAAAGCGTGCTCAGAAAGCCGACGAGCAAAAAGGTCATGAGCGTGAGTATTTGATATTTTGGCTGCTTGATTTTTTTAACAATGAAATAATACAGAATCTCGGTTGAAAAGAGCGCCGGTAAGAACCAAAGCGGCGTGTTTTGCTTGATGGCGCCGGCGACGCCGTTGCCATAAAACGTGCTTCTAATTTGTCCCCAAAAATCAAACGAGGCCCCGGCTGAAAGTTCGCTGCTGGTTTCGCGACCAAAGATAAAATACGGAATTAAAAATAGCAGGCTCCAAACAAAATACGGCAACATGATGCGAATGAATTTATTTTTTAGGAATTGCCAGAAAGTCTCGTCGTCTTTAATACGAAAAGTGAGACCGGACAGAACGAAAAAGAGCGGCACGTTAAAGCACATCAAGAAACGATAGATTTCCCCACCGTGCGAAGCGGCGGAAAGAGCGTGGAGCAGAACGATGCTTAGCATCGCAAAAGCGCGAGCAATATCAATATATGACAGGCGCTTTTTACTTGGCATGGTTAATCTGATAGTTCCTTAACACGTAGTAGAAAATCGGGATGAAGAGGTAGAGATAGAGCGAGTTGGTGAGGCCGGAGCAGAAAGCGAAGGCCACGAGATAAGCAACGGCGAGCGCCAGCAGGAAGAGACGATCTTTGTGGCCAAGGATGCTTTGAATACAGAGGATGGCAACGAGGCCGATCAGAATGATGCCGATAAGACCGAATTCAAGCAATAGCTCAGCATATTCGCTTTGAACGTTGAGGCTCGGAATGTCTACGCCGGCGTCTTTAATCATTTTGGTGGTTTCCGCGTCGTCGATATAGCCCGGGTCGATGTAGTTTTGATAAATCGCGTTGCCGCCGCTACCAATGCCAACGCCGAAAATAAAGTGGCGCGGGCTAGCCGTGGCTAGTGTAACCGAAGCCTTAAACAATGCCGTGCGACCGTTAGTAGAAGCCTCGACATAGCCGTCGTAGTGAGCAGTTTCGGCTTTCTCGATTTTAGCAGTAACTTCTAGTTCGGGAGCGTTGGCCGGGTCTTTTTCGTATTTAGGCTCTTCGGCTTTCGGCTCATCTTTTTTTGCTACATCAATCGTACCAAGCGAAAGTTGGCTAATGACTTTGGAAACGCCCGAGCCATAAGTGTTGTCGGTTTTTGAGAATTGAGCAAAGAGGCCCTGCGCGTTCAAAGTGAACAGGAAGGCAACGAGAAGCACTGGAATTAACCAAAGTGCGCGCCAAGCTTTTTGCTTGATAATGGTCGCAATAATTAGCACAACCGAGGCTAGAGCGAGCGCGTAAATTGCCCCGCGGGAGAGCGAGAGGAACAGCGTCGCCGCCAGCACGAAGGCGAGGGCGAGGCGTTTTTTGGTGAAGCCCTGAGTGAGCAAATAAAGCGCTAACAAAGTCGGGGCGAGCAAAACACCGCCGAGATATTGCGGCTCAGCCATGAAACCGTTTGGATGCGGGAAGCCGAAAATACGGTAACCACAGCCGGTACACATCATGGTGAGATTGTTCCTGGCACCAAGCAAATCGACGATACATTGCAGCCAGCAGACTGCGCAAACAAAGAGGCTAACGCCAAAGAATACTTTAATGAATTTGCTCGTGAATTTTTTGTCTTTCAAAAGATCTTGATAGACCCAGCCGTAGGCGTGCACGGCGAGATAAATTGCCCAAATAATGCCTGCGGCGAAAAAGCCATGTATCTTGCTAGATGACCACAGAATCGAAAGCGTGGCGTAAATCGGAAAAAGCGCGGTGACGATTAGAAAACGCTTTGGTGCTTTTTTGAGTAATGCACAATTTAAGCACAAATAAATAATCGCGAAAATATCAAATAAAACTAGTGCAATCAACGCGAGCGAAAGCTCGTAATTCATTAGCCCGTCCGAACCAAAATGAAATAGTGGGTGATATGAAAAGAAAATCGAACATGGCAAAATAATCATTGATGCCTTAGCGATTTTCTGTAAAAGATTCTTTTTCATCGCAGTACTCCTGTTTTTATTATAACACAAACAGGGGCACTAGCTATACTGGTCGAGTAGAGACTTAATTCCCTCGGCCTGAACGTTCCAATAGGCTTTCCATTGTTCTTCATCGGTGAGTGCTGGATCATATTTCCATTCGCCATCAAGCTCAACTTGCATAATTGGCGCAAAGCAAAAACCCGGAACTTTTTGATCGTAAATTTGATCGACAATTTTGATTTTTTCGGGATCGGTTTTAGTCGTGACGGAAACGACTTTAACCTCACCGTCTTGGTGCCAGGCCAAAGCGTATCCCCAAATAAATTGCGTTTTAATTTCCCCGCCATATTTGTGCGCAACCTCAGCAAAAACTTTGGCGCCATTTTCGTCGGTATACTCGCCAGCACGTTTTTCAACAAAGGCTTTGTTGTGGTTTTTCGGATCATCCTCTTCGTCTACGCCAATTAGCACGTTCACATCGTCGCGAGCGAGGACTGGTAAATCTTGATATTGCTTGGCGTAGCCAAGGGCTTTTTCGGCAGCAATTTCTTCGGCCGTAGTTTTGGTCTCGGCCGGTTCTTCGAGGCTCAAATTAAGGTCCGCAAAAGACAAGCCCTCATAGCCGAGTTTGTTCAAGATTTTTTTAATCGTCATGATTTTGCCAGGATTAGTGGTGGCGATGAGAATTTGTTTCATATTATTTTCCTAAGACCCTAACTTGCCTGAAGTTTTTGCCATCAATGCCAAGATCTACTGGTTGCCAAGTAAACTTGGCGGATTCAAGTTGGGACGGTGACAAAATAATCATTTTGTAAGCGTCGTCGCTTGGCTGCAAAGCACCCACGCCGACCCAGAATTTAGCAATTGAAGATTTGGTGGTGCCGAGCGAGATGGTTGTGCCGGACGGCAACGGCTGACTGAAAACTAGAATTTTATCTGGACGATTTTTGTGATAACCCGGTTCGCCTTTGGTAATCATGTAGGCGTCGTGAATTTGGTAAACTTTTTCTTTCCAAAGCGGGTCGTCGGTCTGACCTTCGCGTGGACGAACATTGAGACCTACGACTCTAGAATCTTCATCATCCAAATCGGCGAGCGGAACTTTAGCGAGGTTCTTCTCTACCGACGCGTCAAAAGCTGCGCGCGATTCAAAGCGTGAGCCAACCGTCGTGATGGTCATTTTGAGATTGTCTGGCTGATATGGCTTCAAGAAATCCATAATGTTTTGATACGATTTGAGATATTGTTGGACTTCTTCTGGTGCCAAGTTATCGATCGCTTCTACGATATAGTCATCAACAAAGAAATCGAACCACACGCCAGGCTGATAAATTTCGCAAATTGGTTTGACGTATTTTGTGTAATACATCAGCGCAAACAGCTCAGCAAAATCGGCTTCCGGCGCTTCGTCGAGACGCCAGAGTTTGTAAGCACCATGTAAAAACGTAAAATTGATTGGTTGGTTTCTAGAGACGCAGTAGTGCACGACTTCTTTGACGTGATTAATCAAATTGTCGTTGGCGGCATATTTGCGGAATTTTTTGGAAAGGGCCAGCTTTACAATTTGATCTTCTAGATCGGCAGCCGGAACCAGCCCTAATGGGGCTTTGAGCTTTTCGAGTTCCGATTTAATATATTGGTCCGCGTTCATAATAAATGGAGATGCGAGGTAGGCACGATGCTACCGTAAATAGTCTTGCCGACTACTGCCTGTTCTCGGCCATCGCATCGAGTGTATTATACCATGGACTTTTCAATGTGTGGACCTTCTGCAATAAAGCACCTATAATATATATTAGTTGAGGCGCCGCGCCAGCAACTAAGTGAGCAAAGGAAATTATATGAACAGTCAACGTGAAAAAGTCGTGGTCAAAACTAGCATTATTAGTATCTGCGCGAACTTATTATTAGTAGGATTTAAGGCGACCGTCGGTTTTTTGTCAAATTCAATTGCGATCATCACGGATGCCGTTAACAACCTTAGCGACGCTTTGTCTAGTATCATCACAATCGTGGGCACAAAACTTGCTAGCAAAACGCCAGATCGCAAACACCCATACGGCTATGGGCGCATCGAATATGTTACTTCCCTGGTGGTCTCAGCAATCGTGCTTTATGCCGGTATCACGGCTTTGATTGAAGCCGTCAAAAAAATTATTGCGCCGGAGGCGGTGGACTATAATGCTACGACTTTGATCGTACTAGCGGCTGGTGTTGCCGTGAAGTTTGTCTTGGGACTTTTTGTGAAGAAAAAAGGTCGCGACGTGAAGTCGGATTCGCTAGTAGCAAGTGGTGCCGATGCTTTTAACGATGCAATTTTGTCGATTTCAGTACTAGCTTCTGCAGTAATTTACATGATTTTTAACGTTAATTTGGAGGCCTATGTCGGTGCGCTGGTGTCGCTGTTTATTATTAAGACCGGCATTGAGTTGATTCGGGAGTCCGTAAATAGCGTACTGGGGACGCGCATCGAGAGTAAGTTATCTAAGTCCATCAAGCGTGAAGTGCTAAAAGAAGACGAAGTCCAGGGCGCCTTCGACCTAGTTTTGACCGACTACGGCCCAAACAAATACCTGGGTTCGGTTCATATCGAAGTGCCAGATACTTTGTCTGTAGCAGAAATTGATAGGATTTCGCGTAGCATCACCAAACGAGTCGCTAAAAAATACGGCGTACTGCTACATACAATCGGCGTTTATTCAATCAATACAAAAGACAAAGATATTATCGCGACCCGAAAGAAAGTTGAAGAAATCGTGTTTTCTCACAAAGAAGTTCTACAAATGCACGGCTTTTATTTGGATGCGGAAGACAAAACGATTAGTTTTGACATTATTATTGATTTCAACGCCCAGCATCACGAAAAGATTTATCAAGCTATTTGCGATGAAGCTCAGCAATTGTTTGAGGATTACAAGATTAATATTACGCTCGACGTAGACGTCAGCGACTAAAAAAGACTACCCGATGCTGATGCCATGCGAATTCTGAGGTATACATATACAGGCAAAGAGATAGGGATGTCGCTTCGCTCCATTCGAACTTTTAAGAAAATATATCTTTATTGGAACCGGAAAGACCAAAAATAATGACAATGGATAAAATAAAAGAAATACAGTGTCAATAAAGCGGAAAGCCGACTATGCATCAATAGTCGGCTTAGCTTCTACTAGGACATATGATTCTAATACTTTTTGCAGTAAAACACTAAAACCACAGACAATAAAGCTACTTCTACAATTAGAGCCACGAGAGCTACATTGCTAATATCATCCTGGCCATAAGATGACCTTTTACTACTCGAATCATTAAAGGCTATTTCTTCTCCGCCAGTATAACTATTAATTACCGTATATAAGCCGTTAGTTTCCTCTCCCTCAATAGTACCGCCAGTATATAACTTATACGATTCATAATTTAAATCAGGACTACTATATACTAAGTTTTGGATATCCCTTCCAGTTTTAAAAGCAGCAATTATTTCATCACTTTGATTCTTAATAGCAATTAAGGTATCAGCCGTAATCCTATTAAAACTAGCATAGATAAAATTCTGCTGAGAGTCATTAGATATCTGATCTACCATATTTCCTGTGGCAATTACTGTCCCGCCATTAATATATGTGCCATCTACAGAATCGAGCCCAGCGTCCCCACTATTAGGATTTGCAAAAGCATAAATAGTACCACCTTCTATAACGAGTTTGCCATTCGAATCAATCGCATCGCCTTCATCGGCATCAGCAGAAACAGAAGCGAGTAAAGAATTGACGTTAATGGTAAGGTCATTTCTCACGGTCGTCGCGCTATTATTAGCAGTAGTCGTATTTAGACAGTCGTCTTCTGCAAAAATCTCATAATCGCCAGTTCCACCGCTAAAAGTTAGGTTACCTTTAGTTTCGATGCCTTCTTTGTTTTTGCTAGTAACTTTTAGATACCCTTCACCTTCAAAGTACAAGTCAGTATCCGAACTCACGGCGCCACTTGCCTTGTAGAGATAATAAGGATCGCCATCCTGTAAATCTTCGCTATCTGCTTTTACGGTTGCGAATAAAATATTCCCTATTTCATCATTCGTATAAATACCATAATATGCAGAATAATTAGTATAGTTCGTTAAACTATCTCCAGAATAGTAACTATTATATTTATCTAACTCATCAGAGCCAATTAGACTAACTTTTTTCAACTTTCCACCTTCAAGATAGTTTTTCGTCCCAGACACAGTCTTAATAGTTACGATGCAATCAGTGTAGTTTTTGTCCTTGTTATAAACGTAAACGGCAGGGGCCTTCTTTGAATCGGTGTCAATACTAGCATTATTTAGAACGACATCGATATTGCCAGTTACGCCATTGGTATTAATGGCCATCATTGCGCCAGTAATTTCACCAGCAAATTCATACCTTCCAGCTGCGTTGATGTTTATGACTTTAATTTTTAAATCCTCAATTTCCGTATCGTTTGAAGAGTTTTCGATGAAATCGTCTAAGTCTGGCGTTTTCACAGCAGAAACCCCGTCAAACAGAAAATTCGTTAGATATATATCTGGTAAATTGCTAGAATTATAATCCACCAAAAAATCGGCCAAAGATTCATATTCTTTAATATCCTGATATGTTACCTTATCAGTAGAATATTCTAGTTCTTCTAGGCTAATATATGTAGTAGCACTTGCTGCACTGACATTCACGCCAAATAGGGACACGGCTATGGCAAGTGCGCTAAATATTTTTGCAAAAACCTTCATTTTGGCCGCCACTAATTATTACTGCTTTGTGAAGAATTAGTATTGCTTGGCATTTCTGGTGGAGTATCGCCCTGGTTCTGGCCACTTGGTATTTCTGGTGGAGTACCGCCACCGCTCGGCATTTGTTGTGATGATGAACTGCTGGTTGCGTTACCAGTTCCTAAGGTCTTCGTATAAACAAAGAAAGCCGCAGTAGAAATAACTGCGCCCACTAATACACCAATTATAAAGAGAATGATTTTCTCTTTCGAGGTGTCTTTCTTTTTAATATTTTCGTTTTCCATAAGCTTGTTCTCCTTTTAATTATTATACAATACCATTATCAACCGCTTTCCTGAAATAGAACTTAAAAGTAAGCAAAGAGATAATTTCAGTTTCGTTTGAGGTTAAAGGAGCAAAATCATATTATAATCAATTAAGGAGAATACTATGAGAGTACTCTATGTAGAAGATGCAACCTTTTTAGCCGAAGCTGTTAAACATAATTTAGAAAAACAAGGAATTTCAGTTGATCTTGTAAATAACGGCGAAGATGGTCTAGAAAACGCCATGAGCGATATTTATGATTGTGTTGTTTTAGACATCATGTTACCAAAAATATCCGGAACCGACATTCTAAAACGTATGCGCGAGAAGAATGTTCAGACACCAGTGATTATGCTGTCTGCGTTGTCAGAAGTTGAAACAAAGATTAGCCACTTAGACCATGGCGCAGATGATTATCTTGCTAAACCATTTAAAACTGCCGAACTCGTTGCTAGAATTAAAGCTTTAGTTCGTCGTCCAAAAACTATTGATATTTCAGATATTTCTTATGGCGATTTAGTATTAGATAAAACAAATGCAACATTAAATGGCGAGCAACTTACTGCCAAAGAAATTGAAATTGTCGCTGAATTTATGAAATCACCAGAAACATTAATCAGCAAAGAGCACTTACTTGCCAAAGTTTGGGGAGAAGATGGTCTTGGTGAAGATAATTATATAGAATCCTATATGTCTAGAATTCGCAAATTACTAAAGAAAATCCATAGCAAAGCCAGAATCGTTACCATTCGCGGTTTGGGATACAAATTAACGAGTAAATAGTATGTTTGAGAAATTAAGAAACCGAATCATCATCATCACGATGGCTGTCACAACCACCGTCCTAGTTTTATCCGGCGTGCTAATTATGGTTTTTTCATCAACTACGCGACCAGAACCAAGACCACATCCTGAACCAAATTATAGTGTGGAAATGCCAATTTCTTATAACGACCAAGAATTAAAAGAATTCATCAAGAATGATCGCAAAGAAGGCAGCGAGCGCCTTCTTGTCACTTTGTTGTGCGTCGGCGCAATTATTGAAGTTTCTACTTTCCTAATCGTCTATTTTGCCTCACAAAAAATAGTCGAGCCAGTTAAAGATTCATATGATAAACAGAAGTTGTTTATTGCTAACGCTTCGCACGAGCTAAAAACTCCACTTGCAATCATCCAAGCCAATATGGAAGCCTTGGATATTAGTAAGGAAAATGAAAAATGGAAATCCAACATTGAAGATGAAATAAGCCATGCCAACAAATTAGTACTAGATTTATTACAACTCGCCAAAATGGATGCTGGCAATATTGAAAAGGGTGCCATTGAAGATATTATTTTAAAAGCAGAAATAGAAAAACGTATAGAAATGTTTAAGCCAAAATTCACTGGTAGTATTTCTCTTAAAGACTCTTCCGATAATCAAATCATAAAACTTCCGAAGCAAGACTTACTTCAAGTTTTAGATATCTTATTAGATAACGCTACAAAATACGGTAATAAAAAAATATCTATCATTTTAGATAAAAACGGTTTTGCAGTTACAAATGATGGCGCGACGATATCTAAAGAAAATCAAGAAAAAATCTTTGATCGCTTCTATCAAACCGATAAAACCAAAGATGGTTCCGGGCTCGGTCTTGCTATCGCCAAAGCACTTTGCGAGCAAAATGACTGGCAGATAACTTGCGAGAGTAATAAAAATTTGACTAAATTTATCGTAACCTTTCCCGGCCATTGATAATTAAAAATTCATTTTTATTTAAGCTTTGGCCGATAAAATAAAAAACACAACTTACAAGCAGAGCTTCCCGCAGAAGAATAATGCAAAAATAACCGCCCTTGGGGCGGTTATTTGAAATACAATGTCAATGACATAATAGTAACTAGAATATTGAACAGCTACCGAATTATCACTGTTTACGAATTGTATGATACAATAAAATTAACTAACTAGGAAAACTAAAATGCCAAATAAAAGACAAACCAAAAAACTATCAACATGGAGTAAAGCCTGGCGCATCGCTCTTGCTATTACCGTACCTCTTGGTGGCGGATTCATCATCTCGCTTTTTACGCGCGATGCTATGAGCAAATTCAGTAGCTTCAACCAACCGCCACTTGCTCCACCGGCTTGGCTTTTTCCAGTTGCCTGGACGATTCTTTATATCTTGATGGGGGTTGCAAGCTACCTCATTTGGGAAAAAGGCCATAACGCTAATGCTTCCGCCAATAAAACCGCTAGTAAAACCGCTCTAATTATTTATGCCGTCCAACTAGTTTTTAATTTTATCTGGACTCCATTATTCTTTAGTCTCGGCTGGCACTGGTTCGCATTTATTTGGCTAATGGTTATGTGGGTGCTGATTGTCGCTCTCATGTCTAAGACCCACAAAATCTCACGTCCTGCATTTTGGATGCTTCTACCATATATAGTATGGTGTACTTTTGCAGCCTACCTCAACTGCGGCATTGCAATATTAAATTAAAATGCACAATAATTCACAAATTACTACCATCATCGAACACATCGAAACGGAGTATGGTGCTGAGCCGGAGTTTTTGTGGCCAGAGAGGTCTCCGGGGTATGCGGTTTTTCGACATGGTGATAATCGGAAATGGTTTGCGCTAGTTGCAACTATATCTGGTAAAAGTTTGGGGCTGAAAAATGATGATGAAATTGACGTGATTAATCTTAAATTTGACAAGAATCAGACCTATGACTTTGCTGAAACGAGTGACCATATCTTCCCTGCTTATCATATGAATAAGAATAATTGGATTACGGTTTGGCTCGATGGAACTCTGGCGAACGGACTAATATTTGAGCTCATTAAGAAGAGCTACTTACTCTCAGCCAAATAAGCACCCGATGATATAATCAAAGTAGTAAACAAGGACATTTTTATGCCAAGACCATGCAACAAACAGGACTTGATTAGCGCTGGCGAAGAGTACTACGCTAAACTAATCGAAATGGCTGATTCAATGAGCGAGAAAGAAATGAACACCGAGTTCGACTTCTCCGGCGATCCATCGAAGAAAGAACGCCACTGGGAGCGCGACAAGAATCTACGCGATATTTGGGTACATCTATACGAATGGCACCGAATGCTACTTGAATTTGTAGATACGAATCTGAATAAAGGCGGTAACGCACCATTCTTGCCAGAACCATACACTTGGAAGACTTATGGCGATATGAATGTTGAATACTGGAAGAAACACCAAAAGACTTCACTGGAAGATGCTAGAAAGATGTTTGAGAAATCCCACAAAGACATCATGAAGTTAGCCGAAAGCCTGAGCGAAGA
>JAZRPR010000031.1:0-3049 GCA_045649305.1 Candidatus Nanosyncoccus sp. | reverse complement strand
AGTTGTTCAGCGCGGAAATCCTCGGCGGCTTTAGCGCGGGAGGTTCTGGCATCTACGGGACGTTGCACGTATTTACGATTAAGAGTTGTCGATGCGCCAAGTCGGATCGTAGCCATGTCGTTCTGTGAGCCAAGGAGTTGAATACAAATTTTGTCTTCCTAAGACCGCTTGGCCTCCGACTTAGTTGTTCAGCGCGGAAATCCTCGGCGGCTTTAGCGCGGGAGGTTCTGGCATCTACGGGACGTTGCACGTATTTACGATTAAGAGTTGTCGATGCGCCCACCTTGCGGTGGACAGTAATAGTCCCACTGCCAGATTTATTCATATTAGATTACCTCGCTTATCCTTAAATCAATTTAACATTAGAAGAAACAAAAAAGCAAGAGCTTTCTTAAAAAATGGTATAATTATTTTATGGATCCTGAACAAGTAAAAAAACGCCAGACTCTGCGCGTATTGTTTTCGGAAGCTATGATGGTGGTTTCCGTCATTATCATTATGACGGTTTTAATTATGATCACTTCTGGCTATTGGATTAATCAGAATTTTGAAGTTGAGCGTCAGGGGATGCTCCAGATTTTTTCTAGCCCTACCGGCGCCACGATTGAGGTGGACGGTGAAACTGGCTGGTTGGTTAAAACCAACAACAGCAAGATTGTTTCGAGCGGTGAGCACGAGGTAAAAATTTCGAAAGATGGTTACGATTCTTGGACTAAGAAGGTAGCCGTAAAAGAAGGCTTAATGTACCGCATCCCTTATGTGCGTCTGTTCCCGCTTGAACGTGAGGCCGAAAAAATCAACGAAATTAGTGCGCTAAAAAATAGCGTGTCGGCCGATTTTGGTTCGATGCTTTTGATTGATGATTCTACGACTTGGAAACTACTGAAACTAAGCGAAGATAACGTTAAGACGACTAGTATTGGGGTTGGTGGTGTTCTAAGCGGAGAAAATTTAGCCGAGCGAATTACTGATATCAGTTGGAGCAAGAATGCCAATAAGGTATTAATGAAAGTTGCGGATGAACTTGGCGGCGATTGGGTACTAATTGATTTGAAAAATATTGAAAAAAGTCTGAACCTCACCAAGACCTTTGGTGTGGACTTTGATGATGTGAAAATTTTTGATCAGTCTGGTGATTTCCTGCTTGCCGTGAACGATGGAGATCTCCGCAGGCTCGATGTTGGTGCCCAGACTATGTCTAAAGTACTTGCAGAGCGTGTACTTGATTTTAATATGTATGTTAGTAGCGTGGTCTACGTTTCCAGGGGTGGAGAAGGCCAAAATTCAATTAGTATACTAAAAGACGTCGACAGTAAGCCGGTAACAATTATGAGCACGAATTCAGAGAATGCTTTTGCGGCGATTGGACGTTTTTACGACAACGATTTCCTGGTAGTGGTGGATGGCCAGACTTTGACGTTCTACGAAGGTCAGTTGTCTAGGGCTGATCGCAATAGTTTTGAACAAAAATATAGTGCCGAAATTAGTTTTGCGCCAGAAAAAATCAAAGTTGATACGGGCGGCGTATTCTTTGTGATGCGCAGCGGTCGCATGGTGGCGGCTCTCGACATGGAATCCGGGGAAATGTCGGAATATGACGTTGAAGGCGACAAGATCGGCTGGATTGACGACTACATGATTTATACAGTTAACGACGAGGGTAGCTTAATTGTGTATGATTTTGATGGTCTGAACCGTCGTGAGCTGTCTAAAAATGCTTCGAGTCGTTTTGATGCAGCCATTTTTGAAGACAAATGGCTATATTACTTTAGTGATGGTTGGCTAGTAAGAGAAAACTTGCAGGCTAAGTAATTAACGGAGAATGCCCCAGAGGCCTTCGAACATGGTCGGTTCGTTGGCCGGCATGGTGCCTTCGATTGGTGAATCTGGATCGACGTCGTCGTAGCTTGGGTCGCGTTCGGCTAGGTCGTAGCTTGGTGAAATTTGTTCGCCGGTGACAAGGAGGCGGTAGTTGCTGGTGCCGAGCGGCGTGCAAGTAACTAGGGTAACGAGCGGCTTGTCCGTATCCATGATGAGAGCACTGACGTTGCTTGGCTCGATGACTTGTTTCATTTTGACCGAATAGGTGTAGCGAGTGCCTTGGTAGTTGACGTAGATGAGATCGTTTTCCTCGAGTCTTTCAAGGCCGGAGAAAATAAATTTATACGGATTAGAACTGTAAATATCGCCAGCCGAGTGGCCAGTAATCACGAGGTTGCCGATTTCGCCCGGGAAGGCGCTGGCGCCGGCGATACGATAATGAGCAACGCCGTTATTCATGGCGGACATCACTTCGGAAAGTTGAATACCGAAATGAATCGGCACGTCAACGTTGAGTTTCGGGATGATTAATTTTGGATCATTTGAAACGGTAGCGGTGACGGTTGGGTCGATGGATTCAATCTCGGAAGCCGCGTTGCCACCCGGAGCCATGTAAGCCATGATTGGGGCAAAAATCAGACGGTTGTATTGCATAAACAAGACAATCAAAACGACACAGACGCCGGCAATAATTGGGATAAATTTGCGATGGCGGCGTGATTTGCGAGCTGAATCGGTAGCCTTTTTGCGAATGAAGCGACGCAGGCGATCTTCGTTTTCTTGTGGCTTCAAAACAGTTTCTTCTTCAGCCTTAGCACGGGCGTCTTTGAGGCGTTCTTTTTCGATGTAATTTCTAGCGGCGTTAGAATAATATTCGCCGTAGTATTTCTGGTAATAATTTTGCCAAGCGGAATGGTATCTTTTCCATGATTCGGAGTTAACGGTTGGGTTGATCTTCTCTTCCTTCATCGTGGAAGCGTTGTCGGTGTGGTCGGCAAAAGATTTCTCGGCGGCCTTAGCATAGGCGGCGAGAACTTTTTTTCTGGCAATTGATGCGGTAGCTTGACGCTGTAAGTCATTACTGTATTGGTATTGCCCACCGTTTTTAGAATCCATACAAAAAGTATAACATAAATTGGGGTTTTATGATAAAATAAAAGATATGGGCGAATGGCGGAATTGGTAGACGCGCCAGACTCAAAATCTAGTTCCAGCAATGGAGTGAGGG
>JAZRPR010000030.1:0-8493 GCA_045649305.1 Candidatus Nanosyncoccus sp. | reverse complement strand
TTGATTTTTTTTGGAAATAGGCTTACACTTAAGTCAGTGGAAAAAAGAAAATAAACACCACAAAAATCAAAAAGCACATTAACAAGGTTTGAGATCGATCAACTAGGAGTTTCGGCGCGCGTTAAATTTAGCGAGACGCGTCACAGCAATCGTGCGTTCTTTCCTCAAAAAAACACACCTCCCAATTAAAACTCTATATTAGGTCTAAAAACCAACACAATAATCTCTCAACAACCATAATTATATGGTTAGCTTCGGCTGGCCCAATTGTGGTAGAAAATTGTGAAACACAAAAACTATAAGCAAAAAACAAAAACGCTGAAGTTTCTAGTTGAGCGATCTCAAACGAAAGAGTGTATAATTATACACATGGAAGAACTTCATAAACCAGTTTTACTAACAGAAGTTCTGGAGGCTCTGAATCCTCAGTCTGGAGAATCTTATTTAGATTTAACGGCTGGATACGCAGGGCATGCCAGTAAGATTTTGGATGTGACACGGAATTATAAAGATTCAGTACTCGTGGATCGAGATGAAAACGCCGCAAGGTGTTTACGCGAGAAACTCGGCCCAGCGATTACCATTATGAACACGGATTTTTATAGCGCGGTGCTGCAGTTAATCGAGTGTGGAAAAACTTTTGATTTAGTATTAGCAGATTTTGGAGTTTCTTCTCCGCAACTAGATATGGAAGAGAGAGGCTTCTCTTTTTCGAAGGATGGTCCTTTGGACATGCGTATGGATAGGAGACAGAAGTTAACGGCGGACGAAATTGTGAATCATTGGAGCGAAAAGGGTCTCGCGGAAATTTTTGTGAAATACGGCGAAGAAAAGCCGGGTAGAGCAAAAATGTTGGCGAGGGAAATTGTGCATCAAAGACCAGTAAAGGGAACGAAAGCCTTGGCGGATATTATTGCTAGCAAGTCGCGTTATAGCAAGACACATCCGGCGACGCAAATTTTCCAGGCGATTAGAATTGTGGTAAATAACGAGCTCGAAGAAATTGAAAAAACTTTGGAGCTTCTACCCAAGATTCTTAATCCAGGCGGCCGAGTCGCATTAATTACTTTCCATAGTCTCGAAGATCGTTTAGTGAAGGAATATTTCAAGAAAGCCAGTGAATACGGTGAGGAATCAGAACTAAGAATTATCAATAAGAAACCAATTGTTGCGGAGGAATCGGAGTTAGTTATCAACCCGCGCAGCCGCAGCGCCAAGCTGAGAGCCGCTGAGCGGATTTGATAAAAATAAAAACCAAACAAAAAAAGGAGGCGATATGCCAAAGCAAATCGTTGTCGCGGGACGCTCTCGCACACAAACTATTAAGGTTAGCTTCCGCTAAATTATGTCTTTAAACGGGTGGGGAATCACCCCACCCGCACAAAGGCAGGCAGGGGGCGACATGGGCCGGAAAGGCTCACCAATTTAGAGTTTTCCATAGGAGTGTGGAAAAACGTATGACCTTCCCGGGCGGGCAATCAGTTCACTTTTAGCTCTGAGCTGATACGCCACCCGGACTAAGATAAATATCAAAAATAAACAGCGAGTAAATTATAAAATGAGAAATCAAACTTATATGACGAGGAGAGCCGGAATTACGACGATGAATTTTTCGCGTAACCGCAACACTATTCGTCACACATCAAGAAGATTAGGTCCGATTTCCCAGGTTGTAATTGTGAGTTTAATTACTTTGTCCTTTGGGTTGATTTATGTGGCCGAGGGAACGAAGGCTACTGGATACGATTATCAAATTTCGGCCGTGGAGTCGGAAATCTCAGAGATGGAGGCCAAGAAAGAAGACTTGGCTGTAGAGAAGGCTCGCTTGACTTCGGTTGCAAACGCCAAAAATAGTACAGTTGCTGCTATAATGGAAGATGCAACAGTTTCAGGATATGCCGCGGATTAAGTTCTTAAAAAATGTAATTCTAGCTGCACTCGGCTTGATCGTGGTGCGGCTATTTTTCATACAAGTAATTCAGTATAGCTATTGGTCTGAAAAGGCCGTCAATCAACAGACTTTGCTGGAAACTATTGTTGCAAAACGTGGTGACATTTATATGATGGAAGGCGACGAGCCGGTGAAGGTGGTAATGAACCAAACGGCTTATTCGATTATTATCGATCCACAAATCACCAAAAAAGACGAATTAAAAGCGTTGCTCGAAAAATATGCCAAGGATTATATTTCGGCCGATATTGATGCGGTTTATGAGGTTGAAGGCTTGCGCTATTCGGTGGTAGCTAAAAACATTCCGCGTGATTTAGCGACAAAGATTTCGGAAGAAAAAGTTGGCGGGATTTGGTTCCAGAAAAACAACCAACGCGTTTATCCAGAGGGGGAAATGGCGGCGCAGGCGCTAGGTTTTGTGAATATGGACGGCGTTGGCCAGTATGGCATTGTGGGCGCTTTGAACGAAAAACTGGCCGGCAAAAACGGTTTGTTAAAGACTATTTCGGATGTCAATAATATCGCGCTTTCGATTGGTAATGACAACGTAAAAATTCCGGCCGTGGATGGGGAAGATGTCGTGCTGACATTAGATCGTGGTTTGCAGAAAAAGACGGAAGAAATTTTGGCTCAGGTAGTGAATGAAAGATGGGATGGTGCTACTAACGCAGCAGCGATTATTATGGATCCAAATACTGGTGAAGTTTTGACGATGGCAAGCGTGCCGACTTACGATCCGGCCAAGTACGATAAGGTCGAGAACTGGGAAGCTTATCTCAATTACGTGACCGAAGTTCCATATGAGCCAGCTAGTGTGTGTAAGAGTTTTGTGTTTGCGGCGGCTTTGAACGAAGGCGTGATGACGCCGGAATCGACCTATTTCAATACGGGCTCAACTGTAGTCGAAACTGCTACGATTAATAACGCATCAAAGGACGCGGTGGTTTACGGCACGATTAATATGCGCACGGCTTTGAACTGGTCGCTCAATACTGGTAGTATCCAGGCTTTGAAGTGGCTAGGTGGCGATGCTGATAACGTAAACGAAACTGGCCGTAATAAACTATATGATTATTACAATCGTTTTAGGCTTGGTAAACCAACTGGCATCGAAGTGACGGAAGCCAGCGGTATTGTGCATGCGCCAAACGAAGAGGGTTTGTATGCGCCGAACTTGGTTTACGCCGAAATGACCTTCGGCCAGGGTACCAGCCTCACGATGATCCAGGTGGCTTCGGCTTTCTCCGGTATTATTAATGGTGGCTATATGGTGACGCCGACTATGGTGAAGGGAACTATGCGGGATGGTAAGCTGGTGTCTCAGCCATACGATGGCAAGGATGATTACCAAATTATTACTTCGGATACTAGCGCAACAATGCGCGAAATGCTGCACGATACGAGAAGCCTTTATTACAAGAAGGACAATCCGGGATATTACTTGGGCGGTAAGACTGGTACTGGCCAGGTTTACCTTGAAGATTTGGGCAGATATAGTGAGCCGGACGGGGAAACGACGGCGACTTATCTCGGCTATGGCGGCGTGCGTGGAGAGTTGCCAAAATACGTGATTATGGTTAAAATGTGGGGGAAGGGGCAACACGTAGAAGCCGGAACGGCCAAGAAAGTATTTGATGAAATCTCCGACGCTACGATTGATTATTTAAAAATAGAACCGAGGTACGAATGAAATTAGATGATGAAATGTTTTACGGATTAGTGCTGGCAATTGGCGCGTTCCTTTTTGCGATGTTCTTGACCCCGTTCTATACGCATTTTGCCTATAAATATAAGTTCTGGAAGAAGCAGAAGAAAACGACGGTAACTGGCGATTCGTTGCCAATTATGACCAAGTTGCACGAGCATAAATTTAAGCGTCCTTTCCCAACCATGGCCGGCATTATTGGGCTTTTGGTAATTCCGATTATCACGATGGTTTTCAACCTTGATCGTGGCCAAACTTGGCTAGTTTTGGCAGCCTATGTAG
This sequence comes from Candidatus Nanosyncoccus sp., assembly GCA_045649305.1. Classification (GTDB taxonomy): domain Bacteria; phylum Patescibacteriota; class Saccharimonadia; order Saccharimonadales; family Saccharimonadaceae; genus Nanosyncoccus. The sequence goes on along the minus strand of JAZRPR010000030.1, from coordinate 4,555 downwards.
CTGGTGGCGCAATTGGTTTGATTGACGATGTGATTAATGTGTTTGGTTCTGGTAGAGGCGCAGCGGGCCTGCGTGGACCGGTAAAATTCTTCTTGATTACGGCGGTAGGTATTGCACTGGGCTGGTTCTTTGCTGAAAAAATTGGCTGGACCACTTTGGCAGTTCCGTATGTCGGGAGAATTGATATCGGCGTGATTGGCATGATTTCTTTGTTTGCCTTTGCGGTAGTCGCGACCGCCAATTCGGTTAATATTGCAGATGGTTTGGATGGCCTAAGTGGTGGTTTGTCGATGTTGGCTTATGGCGCTTTTGGCGTGATTGCAATGTTCCAGGGCCAGTATATGCTATTTGGTTTTTGTATGACCGTAGTTGGTTGGCTGCTTTCTTACATTTGGTTCAACGTGCCACCAGCCCGCTTTATGATGGGCGACACTGGTTCTTTTGCGCTTGGCGCTGGGTTAGGCGTGGTGTCTGTGATGACGAATTCGTTCTTGCTTTTGCCAGTCATTGGCCTGCTATTTGTAGTTGAAACTGGTTCAAGTTTGATTCAAATCATTGCGAAAAAATTCTTCCATCGCAAAGTGTTTATCTCGGCACCTTTGCATCATCACCTTGAGGCTAAGGGTTGGGGGGAAGCAAAAATCGTGATGCGTTTCTGGATTATCGGCGGCGTGCTTGCTATTATTGGAATTTTTCTAGCTGTAACCGGCGGAGTTGTCTAGAATGCAGGTGCGGGTGCGGAAGCATAAAAGCGACCTAGCAATTCTTTTTGCAGTGCTGGCGCTGCTTGCGATTGGTGCGGTGATTATTTATGCAATTGGCCCGATGCGGGCGAACGTTTTGAATTCGGCCTATGGCATGAATTATTCGTCTGATTACTTCTTCACTCACCACCTTTTTTCAGTAGTATTGTCGCTCGCTGTTTTCTTTGTGACGTTCAAATTAGTGCCATACGATAAGATTAGCGGGTTCGCGAAATGGTTGTTGATTGCGGCGTTTGCGGCTTCGGCTGGACTTTTTCTGCTATCAAAAATGAATAGCCCGATTGCGGTTTGTGAACTAGGCGCTTGTCGTTGGCTTAAGGTGGCTGGCGTAAGTTTCCAGCCAGCAGAACTTCTTAAAATTAGCTTGATTATTTATTTGGCGAATTTTGTGGGACGCAAAAAAGAGGAAGGTCAACTAGGGAAGCAAGATTTTTGGATTCCGGTAGCTATCATTTCGGCGCTGTCGTTATTCTTTGTAGTGGTGTTGCAGAGCGATCTTGGCACTGGTCTTGCAATTATCGCGATTATTCTTGGCATTTTGTTAATTAGCGGTATTCCGATGAAACAATTTTTGGCTGTAATTGGCGTGATCGTAGCGGGTGGTTTGGCGGTAGTTTTGATGACGCCGTACCGCTTGGAGCGCGTCAAAACTTTTATGAGTGGCGGTACGGATGAATCTAGTTACCACGTGGACAACGCCATGGTGGCAATTGGTACTGGTGGTTTGTTTGGTGTGGGCGTGGGCAACTCAGTGCAGGCGACTGGCTATTTGCCAGAGTCGATTAACGACTCCGTGTTTGCGGTGATGGGCGAAACTTTTGGCTTGGTTGGCCTAGTTTTGGTGCTCTCGATCTTTGCCGTGATTTTGCTTCGCACTCTTAAAGTGGCGGAGAAGACTGAAGATTTGGAGCGTCGGTTAATTTCGATCGGCGTGTTTGCCTGGATTGCGACACACGTAGTGGTAAACGTAATGGCGATGACCGGGTTGATTCCGGTGACCGGTGTGACTTTGCCGCTGATGTCTTATGGTGGTACCAGTATGGTGTTTATCTCGTTTGGTCTGGGCCTCGTTATGCAACTTTCGTGTTATACTGGAAGAGAAGTAAAGGAAAAACATGAAAGTATTAGTAGTGGGCGGGGGCTCAGGAGGACACATCACTCCAGCCGTAGCCGTAGTACGAGAAATTCTGAAGATTAAGCCAAGAACTAGAATTGAGTTTTGGACTGATTTTAAATATCACAAAAACGTCACCAAGCTAACTACTGAGATCGGGATGGCTTGGGGAGAAGAGAACAAGAGGCCTCTAAAGGAGTCTTACATTCGTGTGCGCCGCGTGCCGGCAGGCAAGTTGCATCGCTACGCGGGCTGGAAGTTTTTGGATTATTTCAAGCGCTTCGATATTACTTTGAAGGATTTGATTATTGGCAACTTCTTAGGCTTCTTTGGCTTTTTGGGTGGACTGATTGTTTGTTTCTTCCGTCTTATCAAAAAGAAGAATCGCCCTGATGTAATTTTCCTAAAGGGTGGCTACGTGTGTTTGCCAGTGGGGCTGATCGCTAAGCGTTTTAAGATTCCGTTTGTGATTCACGAGTCCGATGCCGTGCCGGGTTTGGCTAACCGTATTTTGATGAATAAGGCAACCAAGGTAGCCTTTGGTGTGCCGCTTTCTGATGAGGTAATGGAAAAGCACCCGAATTATGTTTGGACCGGGATTCCGGTAGGCTCGGAGTTTAAAGAAGTTTCGGGCGCCAGGCAAATGTCTCTCAAAAAGGCATTTGGTTTTTCGGCTGAGAAACCACTAGTAGTGATTACTGGCGGTAGCCAGGGCTCGGAAAACCTCAACGAAGCGACCAGAGCGATTTTGCCAGAACTTTTGAAATTTACGTCGGTGGGCCTAGTGGCGGGACGCAAACATTACGAAAACATGGTAGATCTGAAGCGTTACGAAAACTGGGAAAAAGCTGAGCTCGAGTCGAACTTCCGTATGTGGGAATTTAATACGACGATGGACGAGTTGATGGGGGCTGCCGACGTGGTGGTATCTAGGGCGGGAGCAACGACGATTGCTGAGATGGCGGCGCTTAAGAAAGCAACTGTTTTGGTGCCGTTTGGCCGTTTGCCAGGTGGTCACCAGACTAAGAATGCCGAGCGCCTGAAAGAACTAGAAGCGGTTGCCGTAGTAGACGATGTTGATATGGTGAATAAGCCAGAACTTCTGCTTGAAGAAGTCAGGACCTTGATTCGTAGCCCAAGAAAACGCGCCGATATGGCAGAAAAACTACATAAAGAAGCACGCAGTGATGCTGCTAAGAGTTTGGCAGAGATAATTTTAGAGATCGCAGGGTAGGGAAGTGAAAAAAGACAAGGGAAGAGTCGAGGAAAAAGCTAATGCTTCGGTGAAACCACCGAAGTTGGCTAGCCGTCGCAGTAACCGCAAGTCCAGCCTTAAGCTGGGTCGCACGATTGCCGCGCAAAGGGAACGACTCGAGACTTCGTCGGAACGCATGGCGGCCAGAAAGAAAGGGAAGCAAAAGAAAATCATTCGCCTTTCTGTGACTGTGGCAATCTTTTTAGTGTTCTTTGGTTTTGCTGGCTATCTTTTGATTTCCTTCTTCAAGAAAGACGCTGAGCTTTCGCAGCAGGAAGCTGAAATTGAAGTAACGTTTAAGCCGACGATTGAGATTGTCGATATGGATTTACTTTTGACCGGCAAAGCAATTACGGCGCGTATGAAAAGTTACATTGGTCAGCTAGAAATCGACTTTAAGGATTTGAATTATCAGCCAACCAAGGCCGTAGTGCCGTCTGGCTCGATTCGTGAGGTGGACATTTATCTTGATGGCTACAATGGCTTTATTAAGACGACGATTGACCGAGGCTCTGGCGTGACCGTGGAGGATGCTGATAGGATGCTGCGTTATCTGGCCGGTATTGGAGTGACTGATTTCGAATATATCGATGTTCGCATCGATGGTAAAGCCTATTGGAAATAGGGCAGTATGCCATTCTCTCGGACCATAAGCTTGGCCGAACGGCCTTGCTCGCCGTAAGGCGTACGAAGTAGTGTGTCCGAGAGAATGGTGTACTGCTCTACTTTTAACAGGGATACGACAGGGGTGAATTTTGAGGCTTAGGTACCCCTTATGATAAGGGAAGAGAACGATTTTATTCTCTACCCTTCTGTTCGGTTTTTGTTCTGAAAAATGGCGCATATATTGTGTGGCAGAGAATCAAATATGTAAAATAACAGGGGAAAACGCAAAAAGGGAAATAAAAATGGGGAAAAGTCAAATTTGAAAAAAATAGCCGTGAAAGGTGGCGTGAAAGGATTTTAGGACACCAGCTTGTGGAAAAGTCAAATAAACTAGGCCAATGGAGGCGTAACAGATACCGATCAGGGGTGGTTACGGGTATCTACAGGGGTGTAACAGGGGCGGTGGATCTGGGAGGCTTCAGAATCGATTCTGAGCCGTTTTTAAGAGTAAATTCACTGAATTATACGGGAAAAGTCTGGCGGACGATGTACGCATATAAATGAGAACGAAATGGGCCGTTTCCCTTGGTTCCCCCGGCCAGAATCGCTTTTTAGACGGTTATTCATATAGGCCCGGTTTTACAGGGTATATGTCGCAAAATATGTATTGTGCGACATTACGTTTATGTTTCAAAGTCGATTGACTTTACGTCTTTTGCAGGTAGTTTTTATTCTGCTTACGGATATTTTGACTTAAATGCTATTTTTGTTTGTGAGCGATTTCCTATTTCCCGCGGCTGGTGGTTTCCTGGCTGT
>JAZRPR010000029.1:0-62887 GCA_045649305.1 Candidatus Nanosyncoccus sp. | reverse complement strand
TCTACCCCGGGCGCCGTGAAACCAATCACATTGCCCACGATATCGATAAACAGCACCATCATACGCCCTCTAAACATGTCTTTATCGTACTGATTCAAAAGCCCCGCCGCGCGTAGCTCCGCCACCGAAAACCCACGTTTTAAAAGCACTTGCTTCAACGCTACACCGCTCTCCGGCGAATATCCAACCTTAAATTCTTCCACTGTTTTACGATTCAAGTTACGACGATAAAACACGTACTCGCAGACTTTTTTATTGCGCATCAAACATGCCTGATAATACTTGGTTGCCAGCGCCAAAGCCTCCTTGGCCCTAGCCTTTTTCTTCGAAACTTCCGCATCGCCACCCTGATAGCGCGACAAGTCCACCCCAGCCTGTGCTGCCAATTTTTCAATCGCTTCGCGGAAAGAAATTCCTTCCACTTCCATCACAAAAGTAAAAATATCACCGCCTTTGTTGGCCGAAAAATCGTGCCAAATTCCTTTTTCCGGTGACACCATAAACGAAGGGGTCTTATCGACGCCCCAAGGCGAACGCCCTTTTAATGATCTTCCCGCACGCTTCAACTCTATATATTGCCCAACCACATCTTCGACCGGAAGGCGTGCTTTTATCTCCTCCTTCGCATCGTTCATATCTATAGTATATCATATGAAAAAATGCCGTTTCTGTGTTATAATCAAGCTTATGGATAACCAAGCTTACTTAGATCAAATCGCCGCCTCTAATCGCCCGCTTAAATCTTCTAAGCTGTCTAATTTTCTTGCTAGTAATGTGTTTAAACTTGTCACCATCGGCGTCGGCATTCTCGTTTTGATTATTGTCGCTGCTAACATTGTCGGTGGTGCTAAAGAAAAAAGAATCCAAGAAGTCGTCGATTTCAAAGCCCACCTCGAAAACCTCACTGAGTCCATCGAGGAATACCAAGGGCTAGTCAAATCTTCTTCCCTACGTTCGCAGTCCGCATCTCTTAGTACCATCATCGGCACTATCACCACTGCTACCTCAGACTACATCGACAAAACTTATCCAAACGAAAAAATCGAACCATCCAAAAAAGAAACTAGTCGTGCCGAAGAACGCGATTCCGAACTCTTCGATGCCAAAATCAACGGCCTACTGGACCGCACCTACGCCCGCAAACTCGTTTACGAAATCTCCGTCATTATGGCCACCGAGTCCAAACTCATCAAATCAGCCAAAGACAATTCTTTCAAAGAAGAGCTTCGCGATTCAATGAATAGCCTTTCCGTTATTCAAGAGTCCATCGAAAACTTGTCGCTATAATATTTTCTGCAAAAATGCTATAATCTCCTCAAAGGAGTTTTATGAAAAAAGCTAAAGACAATCTCAAAAAAATTGGCGGTAAATCTAAAGGTTTCCGCAAAGAATTCGTTGAATTTATCAACCGTGGTAGCGTGATGGATCTCGCCGTAGGTATCATCATCGGTTCTGCTTTCACTGCTATCGTCAACTCACTCGTAAACGACATCGTTATGCCACTCGTCTCTCTCATTGGTGGTGGCTTTGATTTCACTTCCCTTTCCGTGCAAATCGGCGACGCCACGCTCACTTATGGCAAATTCATCCAAAACGTCGTTAACTTTCTCATCATTGCCTTCGTCGTGTTCATCATGATCAAGGCCTTGAATGCTCTTCGCGCTCGCGCCGAGAAACTCAAGAAGAAAGAAGAAATCGCTGCTGCCGAAGAGGAGAAAAAAGAAGAAGACGAAACCGTCAAACTTCTCCGCGAGATTCGCAACGTAATGATCAAGAAATAATCAATCTTTGCTCAAATTGTAGCTCAAGCGAACGAGGTCATCGACCTCGTTTTCTTGTAGCTGGCCGCTCATCACGACCTCGATACCACCGCGTCCAAAATAGCGTGACTCCATCACTGATTCGTATTTTTCTCTTAGAAACTTGCCCAGTTTATCGTCGCAGCGCACTTCCACAGTGTTTTTATTCACCACCAAAAAAGCCTTTTCGTTCACCAAATAAAGCGTGCGTTCCTTTTCGATGCGCTCCTCAAATTCTCCAATGCCACTTACTTTAGAAACGTCGTATACCATTTCAACTCCTCGATTGAACCATTAATATCATCTAGCGCACGATGCAAATCACGTTTCACAAACTTCTTGCCGAGCGCATTCTCAAAATACACTTTCCACGCCGACACATCCAACATACGATAATGCAGTTTCGCAGACAACTCCGGCCATTCCCTATCAATAAACTTACGATCTTGATGAATCGAATTGCCAGCCAAATACACCTCGTCGCCAAAATATTTCTTCACAAACTTCAAAAGCTCCTTTTCTACTTCGGCGCTTTCTTTGCCGCTGGCATTCTGGGCCATCAACGCATCGCGTGACTCGGCATTCTTTTCCCAAAATTCACCCACCATGCGTTTTTTCATCAGTTCTTCTGGCACTTTTACTACTGCTTCAAAAGTCGCAATCTCATTTAGCTCAAAATCCGTCGCAATTGCTGCCGCTTCGATAATACGATCTTCTTCTGGCGAAAGCCCTGTCATCTCTAAATCAATCCACAAAAGTTTGGCTTTTTTCATTACATCTCCTCCGGCACTTCAATGTCCAAAATATTTAAACCGTGCAACATAGTCTTAGCATACGCCAAAGTAATCTTAGCGCGACTGCCTTCAAACTCACTACCCACCACCGGGCAGTTTTCATAAAACCTCGAGAACTCCTGTGCTAATTCATAAAGATACGCACAAATTTTATGTGGTGCCATCTCATTCACTGCTTCAGCTAACACCTCGCGATACTGAACAATCTTTTTAACCAAGTTCTTCTCTGGTTCTGCCAAACTTGCTGGCCATTCACCGTTTTTGTTAGTAACTTTTTCGAGTACCTTTTTGGCACGCAAAGTTGCATAAAGCAGATATGGCCCAGAATTTCCGGTCATCTTTACCGATTCCTGCGGCTCAAAGATAATATCGCCACCCATCTTGTACTTCAAAAACGCATACTTCGTCGCCCCAAGTACAATCTTTTCATCCTCAGAATTATACTCGTTCTTTAGCTCGTCAGAAATCAAATTCAAAACATCCACCGCCTTTAAGAAATTACCTTTTCTCGAAGACATCTTCACGCTACCAGCAAGTTTCACCTGGCCATGCGTCAAATGCGTAGTACGCGCTGGAAGCTCCGGATTCATCTCGCCTACCGATGCCAACACGATTTTCATGTAGTCGATAATATCGTTGCCAGTAATCACGACTGATTTATCGAAGCGATAATCGTCCCACTTTGTATAAATCAAACCAACATCCTTCGCCTCGTAAGTCGGCAACCCCTCTTTATTGATAAACACGCGCGTATGTAGGCCGAGCTTCTCGTCGCCACGATACACTACGGCACCATCAGACATTTCGTAAACACCCTGTTCAAGGCCTTTCTTTACCTCAGTCAGACCACGCCCCGCCACGGTTGATTCTGGATAATATTTATCAAACTTCACACCAATGCGGTGATAGAAATCTTCAAAATATTGATAGGACAGTTCCCTGCCTTTCCAGTAAACTTCTGCTAGTTCTGAATTGTGCAAATTGTTTTCGGCAATCTGATAAACCTGCTTGTTAATCTCAACAATTTCCTGCTGAGCCACCTCGTCTTCTTCGTAGGCCCTAGTGCCCTCTACATACTTTGCAGCAATATCTTCAATTGTGAAATCCTTTTCTCCAGATTTGAGCAGCGCCCACATCGTCTTGCCAACGTGCAGCCCCACATCACCACCGAAGTTCGCACGGACAACTTTGGCGCCTGCGTATTCAAATAGCCTAGCAATCGAATCTCCCACAATCGAAGTATAAAGATGTCCCACATGCAAAACCTTAAATGGGTTCGGATCAGAAAACTCACAAATCACCGTCTTGCCAGCATAGTCATCGCTAGCCACGCTTTGTTCAAAATTATTAACCAACTCGTCTACTTTTTTTGCAAAATACTCGTCCGACAGAGAGAAATTCAAGAACCCCGGACCAGCAATTTCAGTGTTCACGCCATCAAGCTCGGCCGCAATCTGCTCCGCCACCTGGCGTGGATTCTGCTTCAACATCCCGGCCAACTTCATCGCCACGTTCGACGAAAAGTCCGCTCCGGTATTTTTCGGTGCTGGCGTCACCTCTGGCGTCACGTCAACATCAAAAAGCTGCTTAACCACATCTTTGATCTTAAAAACTAGTTCATTCATTACTGTTATTCTACCACAAAATCAAAAAGAGCCCAAAGGGCTCTAATTGTATCTATTTCCTTTTCGCCCACTCCGCTTCATATTTTTGGCGAAGCTCAATCGCGCGCTCTACTTTTTTAGCACGCTCCGGATCGTCTAAGCCAAAGAACCGACGGTTTCGCGCCTCATTTGATCCTCCTCGATCGCCACCATTCCAGTCATAATCGCCTTTTTCATTATAAGAAATGGCTAGCTCTCGAGCGATAGCCCTATTATAGCCTCCCCAGTTAAACCGAATCTCCGTATCCTTTTTATATCCCTCGAGCCTTTTTCGGGCTTTTTTATATTTTCTACCACCAAAGAACTTTCCTAGCCCACTCTTCTTTGAATAATCTGCATCCAAATCAGCAATTAGTTCGTCGATTTGCTTCTTTCCCTCACCAACTTTTTTACCCTCGACTCGCCAGCCAATCTCGTTGGCGATAATACAGTCTGCACTAGCAATACGGACCATAGTTCCGTCATCCGTTCCTGCTTCCGTGCCAAGGTATCCTTTCCAACGATAATGGGGGTTATCGCTATATTTGCGCCCAAGTTCAGTTGTTATGTTGTTAGCATAGTGTTGTTCTCCTTCGCGGAAATCCTTATAAAATGGGTACGTAAAATCTTGGCTTAACTCATCGAGAAGAGCCAAATATTCGTTTGCTGCATCTTTTGGACTTAGTTCCTCTTCTCTTTTTTCCAACGCCGTTGTCCAAGGGCCAACGTCTCCTTCTATATTAACTTCACCGTTTGGTTTTCCGGCTCTTTCTGGTTCATTCTGTCTAATAAGATCCTGGGCTTTATTTGGGTCAAATTTACCGCTCATTTCAGTCAAACTTGCGCCCGCGTTTTCGGCAGAGTTTCCGCCGCCATTTTTCAATAGTTCAGTCATAATTCCTCCAATTTAATTATGACACACCTTCAAACAAAAATTAAGCCTTTCTAAGGCTTATTTGGTGCGGGTATGGAGAGTCGGACTCCAATCTCATCCTTGGGAAGGATACATAATAGCCGTTATACGATACCCGCAGGCAAATTAATTATATCACATCTCTTCGAGCGTAATTGATTCGCTGATTTTGCCATTCTCTTTGAGTTCGGCAAACATCTGGTCAAACTTCTTAAACGGCACGAAGAGCGAGACAAAGTTGACTTCCGTATCAGTCTTGCTCACCAACTTCACGAAATAGTAGCCATCGCCATTAATAGAGATAAACCTGCCGCTTTGCCCACCGGCTTCAAGTTTAGTTGCCTCCGTAGCACGGCCACCATCAATGTTGCGGCTATCCACCAAACCACCGGTTTCCTCGTAGCCAACCTTATCACCAAGTGTTTCAAACACAGCCTTATAGTTACCGCCGTTCTGAGCTAATAGAACCTCAACCTTGCCGGCAATTGCATTGGCGTCATCATCGATTTTAGCCATTACCTTGGCCTTCAACAGGTTGAATTTTAACATCCTTTCGTATTCACCTTTCGAGAGACCGAAGTTATCTTTCAAAACTTTCAAGAAACCCTCTTCGCTACGATCAATGCCACCTACTTGGCGATGTCTCTCAAATTCAGCTGCTACTTCCTCATCCGAAACGCTGATTTCATTCTCGCGTGCCAGCTTCGTAGCATACGCATATTGCTCGGCATTAGTTAATGCCATTCTCTTGTATTTTGCGCGAATGTAGTCGCCATCCACATCGTTACCGAACTTGCCGGATTGCTGTTCAAGCGAAGACAAACTACTGCGATAAAGCATCAAGTAATCCGAAAAACGCACCTTTTCCCCATCGACATTTGCTACCGATACCGGCACAATCGTTGTAGCACGGTACAAAAGCTCGTCCGTCATCTGGAATTTATAGAGCGCCAGCCAACCACCCACCGCCAAAACGGCAGCGATAATCACGCTAATCAAAATCGTATTCACTACTACGCGGTGCTTAGTATACTGCAAAGGATACTTAAACTTACGACCCTGCGCCAGCACTTCCTCGCGGCGCTCCTCGACTTTCTCGAGGTCAGTCTTTTTATCGTCCTTTTTTCGTCCAAATAGCTTCATGATTGAATTATAGCATTAAATAGCCGTATAGCCACCATCCACTGGCATGATCAAGCCCGTCACATAAGAGGCTTCCTTGCTTGCTAGGAACACTGCAGCAGCGTCCAATTCGCCCGGTTTGCCATATCTTTCCATCGGGACATGAGTCTTTGCAAACTCCTGGAACCTTGGCGTATCTAGCACGGCCTTAGTTAACTCAGTTTCGAAGTAACCTGGGCAAATCGCGTTACAGGTAATCCCACTGGTTGCCAACTCGGCTGCCACCGCACGGGTAAAGTTCACTACCGCACCCTTCGAAGTGTGGTAAGCCACCGTATGAATCTCGGTGTTACCAACCAACCCATACATAGAAGCGATGTTAATAATGCGGCCATAGTTATTTTTCTTCATAATATTTGCAAAGGCTCTAGTCATCTTAAACACGCTTGTCTCATCCGTAGCAATCGTGAAATCCCATTCCTCGTCAGTCATTTCGAGCACGCCCTTGTCTTTTGACGAACCGGCACAGTTCAAAAGGATATCAACTCGGCCAAATTCTTTCTCTGTTAGTTTTGCCGCATTCTCAATGTCTTCCGTTGAAGTGACATCACATTTAATCGTCAAAACTTTCTCTGCGCCTGCTTCTTCCAAAATTGGTTTAAATTCATCCAGCCTCTCTTTGCGACGCGCCAAGATTACTAGCTTAGCTCCCTGTCTAGCAAAAGCCAAAGACATCTGTTTTCCAAGACCAGAAGATGCGCCTGATACTACAGCGACATTACCTTTTAAATCAAACATTCCGCTCCTTTCTTTATGCATTAACACGGCAACCCGTCATGTAAGATTATTTCGTGCTATAATTATAGCATATTGTTTTGGCCCGGTGGCTCAATGGATAGAGCAATTCCGTCCTAAGGAAGAGGTTGTGCGTTCGACTCGCACCCGGGTCACCAAGGACACGAGTAAAAAGAAAGAGTCTTACTCTTTCTTTTTTGAGTATCCGCAGGTGACACTAGCCAGCAAGCGCTAGCGCCGCTGGCGTCGCCACCAAATAAATAAAGAAGGCTAACTCGCACATCGCACACAAAAAATCCCCGTGTTAAAAAACACGAGGATTCTTTTAATCGAACTGGATGCTGCCCTCCACAGCACGCGTCCCATTCAGGAACGTACAATGGCCAGATACAGCACAATTATGCAGGGTCTGGCCGGTGATCTCATAGGTTTTCCCACATCCGTCATCATTCTCCAACTCCATGGAGGTCACTGTGATGTACAGGTCGTGGCGAGCTCCTGTGTTGTAGTCCAGCACAACGAACAGGACTCTATAAAGATCATCTTGAGTCTCCAAACTCTTGCGGGCTGCCGCTTCCGATGGACCACTGATAATTTTCATTTTTCTCGTCATCCTTTCAATGTATCCTTTCGGGTAGTTATGGATTCCCGGGCGAAAATCAAAAGCCTTCAGATCTTTGCTGTATTCCACCTGGCCGGAAAACCCCAAACCATGGCGATCTACGGCTTTAAAATAAAAGGTTTTGCCATAGTCCATACGGCCACTTTCGGCACACGCAAGCTCCGTAACACAGACCTCGTACTCATGCTTCTCTGTGACAAACCGTACGTATCGCCGCGGTTTCTCCTTTTTATCAAAACTCTCGAGCAAGCCAGCGCGATACGGACCGCTCAAGATTATTTCTTTCGGCATACTCCACCCCCTACTTATCATCCAAATCGATATGGCGGTCGATCCAGCCTGCCCTGTGCTCAAAGTCGTAGCATCCGTTGTATTCGTTACCGGCGTTATCCACTCCTTTGAAATTGTAGACGTTGCCGTCTCCAGATGTCTCGGCAATTCTCAGGATATAAACCCCGTGAACAGCCTTAAACATCACGAAATGTGATCGCGTCACCGATCTTAAGCTCCTCAGGAAAGCATCCTTACTAGGCGCTTCCTTTATTTTGTCCTGTTCTAACATTTTAATGTTCTCCTCCCGATCAAAAAATTTTGAGCTCCTCTTACGAGCAGCCCTCTACCTTTAATTATAGCACATTTTGCTTATTTTTACAATAATTACCTCTAGTCCTAGGGCAGTATTTGGGAATATTTCTGGATTATTACCAGATTTGAGAGCGTTAAAAAGACCACAAAACCGAATGAAAAAAGCAAGAACCCTCCGGTGGAGGGTTCAATTTTGCTTTTTGAATTTCGAGTTCTTGTGGTGTTTTTAACAGGCTCGAAAGTCTAATCCGGGAATATTCCTAAATGCTACTCTAGAATCTTAGCGAGTATATTTCTCGTTCAAATCCGAGTAATCATAGAGCTCGTTCTCGTTAAACCAGAGAGCGATCTCGGCTTTAGCTTCATCGAGAGAGCCAGAAGCGTGAACCAAGTTTGGCACACCAGTTCCCTTAGCGTCAGAATAACCAAAGCTCATGTGCGAGAAGTCGCCACGAATCGTGCCCATCTCAGCAGACTTTGGCTCGGTTGGGCCAACAATCTTGCGAACGAGTGGTTGAGCCTCAACGCCTTCAAGCACCATCGCAATCACTGGACCGGTCATCATGTATTCAACATTGTATTTGAAAACTTGTTCACCACGGCGAGTAATCATTTTACCGATATCTTCGTAGTGCATGCGATAAAGTTTTTCATCTGGCATGACCATCTTCATACCAACAATCTTGAGACCAACACGCTCAAAGCGCTGAACGATTTCGCCGATAATACCGCGCTGCACCGTATCTGGTTTCAAAACCACAAGTGTACGCTGGATATAGTCTTTTGAACTTACCATATATTCTCCTTTTAGCTTTTGTAAATTATATCATATAATATAACCATGTACGTATCTGATTTAGTCGAAGATTTCCTCGAAGCGCTCGAAATCGAATCTGGCCGTTCCAAAAAGACCGTCGAAAACTATCGACTCTATCTTTATCGTTTTGTTGAAATTGCCACCGAAATTCTAGATCGCGATCTCAAACCTGCCGACATCACCCCTGAGCTGCTCCGCAAATACCGTCTCAAACTCAACCGCTACGAGTCTCCAAACGGCGACGAAAATCTCGCCATCATCACCCAATCTTATCATCTGATTGCCCTTCGTGGTTTTCTCAAATACCTCGCCAAGCGCGAAATCAAAAGTCTCGACCCTTCCCTGGTCGAGCTACCGCACGTCATCCGCAAGCAAGTCACTTTCCTTACCATTGACGAAGTCGAACGCATGCTTGATCAAATCGATCTTTCTACTGAATCCGGACTCAGAGACCGTGCCATTATTGAATTGCTTTACTCTGGCGGTCTCCGTGTTTCCGAACTCATCAACCTCAACCGTGACTCCATCAATCTAGAGCGTCGTGAATTCGTAGTTCGTGGTAAAGGCAGCAAAGACCGTCCAATCTTTATTTCCAAAGCCGCCGCCGATCGTGTTGACGAATACCTTGGCGCCCGCAGCGATTCTTTGCCTGCCCTCTTCCTTAATAACAGCAAGAACACTGGCGTCGTTGATACTTCCGGCAACCATCGTCGCCTCACCGCCCGCTCGGTCGAGCGCATCATCGAAAAATATGCCCGCATGGCTGGCATCACCAAGCATGTTAGCCCACATACCCTCAGGCATTCCTTTGCTACCGATCTTCTCATGAACGGCGCCGATTTGCGTTCCGTCCAGTCTTTGCTCGGTCACGCCGACGTCTCAACCACCCAAATCTACACCCACGTCACGGATCAACATCTAAAAGAAATCCACGACAAATTCCACAGCGAAACCGATTAATTAGCGAATTTCGTCTGGATCATACAAACGAATCACGGTCGAAACTACCGTCGGCACGTCAGAACCTGGCGCCTGCCAACAAGAACGAATATAGAAATCATAGAAAGCTGCCTTATTGGTATTGTAGCTGCTGTCCGGAGTAATCACATTGGTCTTAGCAATATCTTTCACTGCCACCACATAAATCCCTTCCGCCGCAGTTAAATTGGTCGCTGCCACCGGAATTCCCGCCTCATTTTTGTACATTTCATCCTGGCCGTTAAACATCAATCTCGGATACAAAACTGCTTCTTTTAAAAGTGCGGACGAACTACCAAGATAAAGCACTGGCGCACCATCGGTATTCTGGTTGATATTGTCCAGCTGACGATAATTAATCACAAAGCCAAATCGCTTTGCCTCACCATTGCTTTGATAAAGCTCCGAACAAGTGCTTGGCGAGAAATCAATCACCGAATTCGCCGTCGATTCATCGGTAATCGCCAGACTCTTAATCTTGTTCCAAAGTTTTCGATAAACCAACGTCAAATCATTTTTATTGGTACTAAGTTCAGACACATAAGCAGATTGGATAAACCTCAGAGCCTCTGCTTCGGAATCAATTTCATTTCTCGTCATAGTTGATTCAAGTGCCGATTGAATCTTTGAAGTACTGCCATTCATTAGCGCTACTACCGAAATCGCCACCATCGAAAAAATACCCGCCGCAAACAGCACCTCGATCAACGTGTCACCCTTCAAGCGCTTCTTCAACATATCTTTATTTTAGCATAAGTTCTTTAAAAAATCAGGCTCATTAGAAACGGCGCAAAGCTCAGAACAATCGCAAAAGCCACTGCCAAAAATGGCCCAAAGTAAATCTTCTTTTTGCCATTTTTCTTAGCTGTTGGATACATTACAATTAAGCCTAGGCAGTTTGAGACACATAACACAATTAATGCCAACCATGCCTCACCTAAGGCCAGGCCAATCACTGTGCCAAGCACCCAGTCACCGTTCCCTACCCACTCCCCATGCGAAACCAAATAAAGCACCAAATATAGCCCGCCCAAAATCGCCACCGCCGCGGCAGCGTTGCCAATCATCCCCCAGCTAAATCCCGCTATCAAGATTCTTACCGCCAAAATTGCCGCCGCAAACAGCAAAGCCAAAACCAGCCCAAAGCTCGGCAGTTCGCCCCACATTCCATCATAAATTGCCAAAAAGCCAAGCGTAAGCATCAAAAGCAAAACGCACACAAACAGCATCACATCAAGCGGAATTTTTCCCAAAGGATTCAACGTTACCGCTGCGCCAAGGAACGCTAATCCCATCAGTACTTCCGCCAAGATTTCCATTACGCCGATTTTCTTTTTGCAGTAGCGGCACCTACCTCTTAGCACTAGCCACGAGACAATCGGAATATTTTCAAACCACTTCAGTTGCTTCTTACAAGATAAACAAACCGAGCGCTTCCCCAGGCTCGCCTTGCCAAGATCCTTATAGTGCAATCGCCAAGCCTGGCAAGCCAGAAAGGAGCCCATCACGGCACCCAGCACAAACATCCCTATAAAAAACACTATTTCCATACCAATATATTACCATAAACGTCTTGCAAAAACCTCTTTTTCCGTATATATTATAAATAATACTTAAGCTATTAAGAAAGGATAGTAATGGTAAAAAATAATATCAAATCTAAGAAGGGCTTTACCATCATCGAGGTCGTGCTCGTGCTCGCAATCGCTGGCCTTATCTTCCTCATGGTGTTCATTGCTCTCCCAGCGCTACAAACTTCTCAGCGCAACACTCAACGTCGTGATGATTTGGCCCGTTTCTCGGCTCAGCTCAACCAATATGAAGCTAACAACCGCGGCACCATCCCAACCAACCAAACTGGTTGGAACGATTTCTTGCTCCAATATCTAGCCGACGTTAAGACTCAATGTTCTGGCCAAAACCTTGAACAATGTCTCAAAGACACCGCTCAAAGCGGCGCCAACAAATTCGTCGATCCAGATGGTGATCCATACACCGTCGTGTATGTCGGTTCCCTCAACGATAGCGGTACCGATGCCGAAATGGCTTCTAAAAACGAATTCAACCACAAGATTTATGTCTACTCTTACGCACAGTGCAATGGCGAACACGTCATCAAAGCCTCCGGTGCTCGTAATGTAGCCATTTCCTTCAGACTTGAGTCTGCAGGCATCTTCTGTGGCACCAACTAATCATTAATAGCTTATCAAAAAATCTCCTTCGGGAGATTTTTTGTATACCGCTTATATCTAAGCTTTAGCTTAGATCGCACTTACCAGTGAGTAAATTGGCAACAATGTTCCGCCGATTACCACGCCAATCAAGAGCGCCATCACTACCATCAGGGCTGGCTCAATCATTGTCGAAATCGCAGCAATTTGCTCATCTAGCTCGGTTTCATACACCTGCGCTGCCTTACCAAGCATCTCATCGATCTTACCAGATTGCTCACCAATCGAGGCCATCTGCGGCACTAGTGGCAGCATATATTGCTTGTTGGTCAAAGCCTCAGAAAGCGGCTTGCCACCCTTTACCATCTCCACAGATTTCTTATATTCTTCCTCGGTAATTACGTTGTTCGTGGCTGCGGCCGCAATATTGATCGAGTCAATCATCGGCACGCCAGTCGCTAGCATCATCTCGAGTGTACGCGCAAAACGCGACACATACAGTTTGGTAAATAATTTGCCAAAGATTAGCACGCGCAACTTAAAGGTATCCCATACCTTGCGGCCAGCTGGAGTTTTCTTGAACGAAATCGCACCCGCAATCAAAAGACCTAGTGCAATTGCCACTAGCCACCAGAAATGGCCAAAGAAATTAGTCACGCCAAACAAGAAATTAGTCAAAAACGGCAAATCTTTTTTCATGTCAGCATAAAGGCTCGCCACCTGCGGCACCACCATAATCATTAGGAAGGCCAACACGGCAATAATCACCACCAAAATAATCGCTGGATAAATCATGGCGCCACGAATCTTCGAGAGCATTGCCTCATCTTTTTCTTCCTGGTCGGCCAAACGTTTCAAAGCCAAATCAAGCTTACCAGACATCTCGCCGGCGGCAATCAAAGACACGTAAACGTTATTAAATACGTCTGGATGTTGCTCAAACGCTTCATGCAAGCTTTTACCAGCCTCCACCGCAGCCAAAATCTCTTCTACTACTGCGCGCATCGCATTAGATTCCGTCTGATCAATAATCGTACGCAAGCTCACCGAGAGTGGCAAACCGGCCGCGATCAAAGTCGAGAATTGGCGCGTAAATACAATACGGTCTTTTGATTTAATACGACTCGTTGCTTTGGCTAGGATATTCCCTTTACCATACTCTACAATTGACTCCGGAATATAGCCCTGCTCCACCAAAAGCTTACCGGCCATCCTTTCACTTTCAGCCTGGATGCTACCGCGAATTGCCTTGCCGGACGCCTTGTCCTTTGCCTTATAATCAAAGCGCTTCATTAGCCCCTCACCAATCTGTTGAGCTCGTTAGCGTCGAGCGCATATTCGCGTGCTGAATCATAAGTAATCACACCAGTCTTCACTAGGCCGGCCAAAGTACGATCCATCGTCTGCATACCCTGATCAGCGCCAGTTTGAATCGCTGTATCGATTTGATGGGTCTTCCCTTCACGAATCAACGAGCGAATACCCGGATTTGCTACCAAAATTTCTGCTGCACAAACACGACCACCACCAATCGCTGGCACCAAACGCTGCGTACAAATTGCCATCAACATATTAGCTAGTTGCGAACGAATCTGCGGCTGCTGATAAGATGGAAATACGTCAATAATACGGTCAATCGATTGCGCCGCCGAGTTGGTATGAAGCGTAGCGAACACCAAGTGACCAGTTTCGGCCACGGTAATTGCCGCCTGAATTGTCTCAAGGTCACGCATCTCGCCAATCAAAACCACGTCCGGATCTTCACGGAGTACCGAACGTAGAGCCGCCGAGAAACTAAAGGTATCATAATGCACCTCACGCTGCACTACTACCGAACGTTTTGATTTGTGCGTAAATTCAATCGGGTCTTCAATCGTGATAATATGTAGCGAACGTTCCGAGTTAATCTTGTCAATCAAAGCCGCCAAAGTGGTTGATTTACCAGACCCAGTCGGGCCAGTTACTAGCACCAAACCACGCGGGAAATCCGCAAAAGATTCCACGATGCTTGGCATGCCAAGATCATTAATCGTTTTAATCTGATTTGGAATCAAACGGAAAGCCGCCGCTAGCTTACCACGCTCATGGAAAGCGTTCACGCGGAAACGTGCCAAATCACCGAAAGCAAACGAGTAGTCGAACTCGCGGTCTTTCACCAAAGCTTTCTGTTGCTCTTCATCGAGGGTCGCAAAAATCAAATCGCGTACCATATCTTCGTTTAGCGCTGGCACGCCCGCAATCGGCGTCAAAACACCATCAATACGCAAAACCGGAGGCAAGCCATATTGAATGTGCAAATCAGACGCATTCCTGCGCACACACTCTTCTAGCAAGTTCTCAATTTTAACTGTTGGCGTATTATTTTCCATATCCAAATTATACCACGAGCATTATACCAAATCAGACGCTACGCGGTTTACCTCCTCTATTGTTGTTATTCCAGACAGCGCTTTCAGCATACCATCCTGCCTCAAAGTCACAGTTCCCTTCTTCTTGGCGGCACGCATGATTTCCTGTGCCGTCGCCCTGGCAATCAAGAGCTGCTGAATTTCTTCATCTACTGTAATCGCTTCAAAAATACCAGTACGGCCATGGTAACCACCCGGCGTTTCCTTAGTAGAAATACCGCGCACCAAGGTGTAACCATTATTATTCTTAACTGGCAAACCGGCATAACCAAGGTCATTACTCACCGTAATCACCGAACCAGAATTGGTCGGCAGCAAATCGCCCAGCACCGTATTAATCTCAGCCGTTTCGAGCTGCGAAGAACGATACACTTCATGTTTATCCGTCACTCGGCGCACCAAACGTTGGCCAATCACCGTGTTAAGCGTTGATGCTAGAAGGAATGGTTCCACACCCATATCCAGCAAACGTGGCAAAATACCAGCCGCCGAATTGGTATGCAAAGTCGAGAACACCAAGTGACCCGTAAGCGCCGCCTGCACAGCCAGTGAAGCTGTTTCAGCATCACGAATCTCACCCACCATCACTACGTCTGGATCCTGACGCAAAATCGAACGTAGGCCCGAGGCAAACGTCAAGCCAGCATCCACATTAATCTGAATCTGGTTAACGCCTTCCATCTTATATTCCACTGGATCCTCAAGCGTCACGATATTAATTGCATCACTCTTAATCTCCTGCAAAAGCGCATACAGAGTCGTCGATTTACCAGAACCGGTTGGACCAGAAGTCAAAATCATACCGTTTGGCTTCTTGATGCCTTCCCTTACTGCGCGCGAAGCTCTGCCGACCAGACCCATCTTGTCTGCCATCATGGCCGAGCTCGACTTATCAAGCAAACGAATTACCACTTGCTCACCCCAAGTCACTGGCGCGGTTGCGATACGTAAATCAATCTCTTTATCATTTACTAAAACTGTAAACTCACCATCTTGCGGCACGCGGTGCTCATCAATCTTCAAGTCCGACAGAATCTTAATCCTCGATACCAAAGCTGGCGCCACCGACTTCGGTAGTTCCATCACGCGACGCAACACGCCGTCAATACGATAACGGATAATCAAGCTGTCTTCCAAAGGTTCAATATGAATATCTGAAGCATTTGAAAGTGCAGCGTGGTTCAAAATATTAGTCAAAGCCTTAGAAATCGGCGAATCCTGAACAATAGTTTTAACTCTGCTCTTGCTGAGCTTGATGGCATTCTCTTCATCGGTCGCCCTCACGGCCTCGTCAACTGATTCAAAATCGCCACGATACTGCGCCAAAATCTCTTTAATTCCCCGTTCCGAAGCCATCACGGCCCGTACCGGCTTACCAGCCATACTGGCAAGATAATCAATCGCCTGGACGTCCGTTACGTCGAGTGTCGCCACTACTAGCACGCCGTCTTTAATACCGAGCGGCACTGCCATCACGCGCATCAAAACATCCTGTGGCAACAAGAGCAGCGTATCTTGGTCTAGACGCACACCATTCAAATTCACATATGGCACGCCAATCACCACTGCCGTAGCGTGAGCAATCATTTCTTCATTCGCGATATGCTCATCGAGTAGAACGTCAAGCAACGGCTTGTTTGCTGCGTCAGCCTTAGCATGCGCGCTTCTCACTAATTCGACATCAGCAAGACCTTCGCTGACCAAAAGTTCAGCGACTTTCTCCTGAGCCAACTTAGCGAGTACTGCCATTATTCTTCCTCCACCGGCTCTTCAACTTCTTCAGTTCCTTCAAGACCAGTACAACCAACACAAACTTCAACCGTCGGGTTAATCGATTCCGTGTTAAAAATCTCCTCGTCTGGCACGCCAACGTCGTCGCTTACGATACCGTCTAGCTTCAAAAATGTTTCATCTTTAATCTGTGGCAACAAGAAACTACAGAGCACAAAAGCAAACAAGCCGCCCACTACTAACATGAAAATCGCGGTAGCTAAATCAAACTTCGCTGTTTTCATCTCTTCTTTCCTTTCTCGTCGACCTTAATAATCTCCGTTACCTCACGAATCTGAGTTGGTTCAACCCAGTAAGCTGTTGCCTGCGCGCCAAACTCAATCTCGCCATCGCGGCTTTCGATCGTTGCATATCTCACGTCGAATTCACGAATCGAATGCTCCAAGGTGTCCAGTAGACCGTAAACCGTACCAGCGTCAGCCTTAATTTCTAGGTTAAGCGTCAATGGATTCAAGCCATCACCCGTGCCAGAATACCTAGACCATGAGCTGGCCGGTGCAATGTTTTCTGGTAGCCATCCTGCGAGATTAAAAATTTTGTTCAAGCTAGCTAAAAGCGCCTCTTCGTTCTCGTGTGATGGCAAAGCATCTGGCACCAAACGCAAAGCCGAGCAGCTCTTAATTAACTCAGTTGCCTCTTTAATTTCTTTCTCAGTTTTAGCATTATTGTAATTATCGTTTAGTTCTTTGTAGGTATAAGTCTCGTTGGTTTCTGGATTAACACATTCGCTATCACCCTTGTTAGGCACACGACCCAAAGATTCGTCCGACGCCAAAGTCTGCAAAATATTTGCACGCAAAGTACCCGGCACATCACTCACGCTAGTCGTATTTGGATCACATTTTTTTAGCTCTTCCAAACTATAAGTACTGCCCTTTGGCCTCTGGCAAACGCCAGCGTTTTCAATAGTCTTCGAATAAGCCACAACTGCTTCATCTTTTGCCATAATCACGCGCGCATTAAAGCCAATCAACTTCGCACAGTGAATCACTACAGCAATTGCTGCGCCTAGCACCAAACCAGTACCAAACACCGCTAGTAGCATGTTCTGCTGTGCCTTAGAAATCTTTGCGCGTTTTAGTAATGCTACTTCTTTCTTTGCCATTATTCTTCCCCTTCCTCTTCTACGTCTGCTGCTCGCTCTTTAAACATGTTCTGAATCTGCGTGTAAGAATCGGTCACGTTGTAGCTGCCATAAGGGCCAAAGGCGATGAAGTGGTGATTCACAAACCTAAAGGCCTCTGGATTAACCTTAATCTCAGCCTCAAACCTGAGCACCAATTCGCCTGCATCGTTCACGCCGTTCGACGAGCCAGCAATAGTGATGCCATCTTCGCCATCCACGATTAGCTTGCATTTGTCATTCTTCTTCTCCCAGACAATATCGCCAGAATTCTTCTTCGTAATCACGTACTGCACGCATTCACTTTCGAAATGCGGAACACCGCTAATCTTACCGGAAATTTCCATCTTGCCTTCGCCAATCCATTCTTCGAATTGTGGCGTACGCCAGACCTTCACGACCTTCTCACCGGTTTCGCCATATGTCACCACATCGTAACCAGCAATCGACGTTACTTCTTCTTCGCTCTCCTCATTCTCTTCATCTTCTTTGTCTTTCTCGTCCTTTTCTTTCTCTTCCTTCTCTGGCGAGCAGCCATCACGTCCAATTGCCCAGTAAGCAAACAAATCATCACCATCCGAGAAGAATGTGCCAGTAGAATCTTTGTCGATCATACAGTAAGCCGGAATGTCGTTGCCATCTTTATCAACATAAGTTCCGTAGTCATAAGTTAGGTAGTTCATGCTCTTTTTGAAGGCATCAAGCACGTTGTAATCGATGTATGGTTCGCTGTTAGCATCAGCCTGCGCGTGAAAGCCAAGAGTCGAAGCTTCAAGGTCAACGCGAAGATCCGAAATCTCAATCGTATCGCCATTGGTTGGCTGGAACACGAGCAACATGTTGAACACGCGCGAGAGCAAGTTCTTGTTGTTTGCGAGTTCATTCAATTGGTCAACCTGGCTTTGCAAAGTCAAAAAGTCTGACAAATCTTCGTAGCTATTAATCTTGATCGACATTTCGTTCAACATATTTTTCTTGTCGTTAAGAGCGATGCTCTGTCCACCAACGATCAAGCCAAAGATTGCCATCACGCCAATTGCCACACCAGACACCACGAGACAAATGAAGAAAATCAGATTCCTCAGCTTCAGGGCTTTGATCATTTCATTTTTTACATCTGGTACCAAATTAATTTCGCGTGCCACTACTCATTGCTCCTTTCCGACAGACCAATCGCTACGGCAAATTCACTTGCTACGCGCATCAAAGCCTGTTGTTGTTCGGCGCTCGTTTGCACTAGTTGCCATGGGTTCCCTATCGTAGTTGGAATATTGGTCTTTGCTTCGATATACTCTGGAAGAAGCGGGATATTGGCTGCAAAGTTCGACAGAATAATGCCACCAGTTTTCAGCGTTGGATACTTAGTCTGCAAGAAACGAATCGATTTCATCATCTCGCCAACATAGTTTTCGAGTACCGAAGACAGCACCCTAAAGACCTGGCCTTCGACCTTGTCTTGCTCCAAACCAAAGCGCAAGATAAACTGCCTAGCCTGATCTTCTGGCACGTTCAAGGTATTTGCCACAGTGCGCACAAACAGACCAAAACCACCGTGCACGTTGCGCACCAAGCGTGGCTGATCCTTATACATCACGACGATATCCGAAGAGTTCTCGCCCATATCAACAATCATTCTGGCATCCAGCGCACCGATTGGGTTTAAAGCTCTGGCCATTGCCAAACACTCTGGCTCCATCGCAATCACGTTAAAGCCAACTTTCTCGATTACCTCGAGTTGCGTCTCAGCATAATCTTTAGCGGTCGAGGAAACCAAAACCTCAACTTTCTCTGGGTCCACCGGGCTATCGCCCAAAATTACGTAATCCACCTTAGCCTCATCCATCGGCATCGGCACATATTTATCAATCTCATAGCTAAAGGTCTTCTTTAGTTCTTTCTCTGGTAATTTGTCAGTCTCAACAATAGAAGTAAATGTTTTATTTGCTGGCAAACCTACCGCAATATTCTTCGTTCTAATTCCGGCCTGATTCACCGCACCAAGAATAGCCTCGCTTAAGCGACGCTTACCGAGGTCACTCGAGTCTTGAGTCATTTTTTGGTCGACCGGTACATAAGCATACTTCGACAGCACAAAACTGCCGTTCGCCCCTCTATTCAACTGGACAATTCTCATTGAGTTGGTACCAATATCCAGCGAAAAGAAGTCGCCCACTCCATGAAGTAAATTCATACTTAAAATTATAAGTATAAGCAGGATAAAAATCAAGATTTTTTGGCGATTTTCATAAGATAAAAACGCTCCAAATTTCCCTTTTTGCCGGTCACGTCATTATCGCGTTTATTTACGACCAAAAATCCATTATTTTTTAGCCAATTTTCAAAATTTTTTACAATTTCACGACGCATTTTTTCATTTTTCACCACGCCCTTCACAAGCTGCTCGGGACCGGCCTCAAATTGCGGCTTCAGCATCACCAAAAAATCCGTTCCCGCCCCCACCAATTTCTTGGCGTGCGCCAAAATTGCCGTCAAACTTACGAACGAAACATCTGCAACCACTGTATCGACTGCCGCCACGCCAAAATCACCTGGCAAAACGTCAAAAAAGTCCGTTTTCTCATGCAAATCCACTCGCGTGTCAAAACGCAGTGGAGCCTTCATCTGCCTAGTCCCCTTTTCGATCGCGATCACTTTTTTCGCTCCTAATTTCAGCGCTAGTTCCGTGAACCCCCCCGTAGAAGAGCCAATGTCTAGCACTGTCTTATTGCGAAAATCGTAGCGGAAAGCTCGCACTGCCCCCTCGAGCTTTCCTTCTGCGCGTGAAACAAATTTATTTGCGGCGCTCACGATAGGCATAAGTTTCTGTATCCACCGACACAATGTCGCCTTGTTTGATAAAAGCTGGCACCTTAATCACTACGCCAGTTTCGAGCGTGGCGTCTTTCATTACTGAAGACGTCGTATCGCCTTTCACAACTGATTCAGTGTAGGTAACTTCAAGCCAAAGGTTCTTAGGCAGCACGAGATTGATTGGAGTTCCGTTATAGAACTGAATTTCCATCTCGTCGCCATCTTTCATGAAATCTTTGGACTCGCCAACCATATCGCTGCCAAGTTCATATTGCTCGAAAGTTTCTGGGTCCATAAAGTAGAACTTTTCGCCATCAGTATAGAGATACTGCACCTTGCGCGTAGTAACTTCGGCTGGCTCAATTTTTTCTTGGCCTTTAAAAGTCTTTGGCAAAAGTGCGCCAGTAATCAAGTTTTTGATCTTGACGTTGACGATTGAGCCACCACGGCCCATCACTTTTTGGGAATACTCGACTACTTTATACGGTTGTCCGTCTAAAGTAATCAAAACGTTTTTCTTTAGATCTGTTGGTCCGTACATAAAACCCCTTAATTATTAGAAACAAATGGTAACAATGCTAGATGGCGTGCACGCTTCACAGCGACAGCGAGCTGGCGTTGTTGTTTAGCCGAAAGACCAGTCTTTGAGATTGGCTCGATACGGCCGTAAACATCGACATAACGTTGCAAAGTTTTCACATCGCGATAATCGAAATATAGATCTGGATCGTTTTTAATCCTTCTCATATTACTCCTTCATTTAAAGTTAATATAAACCTCTCTTATTAAAATGGGATCTCAGACAAGTCAATTGGCTCTTCTGGGATGTCGTCTGGGACAACTTCTGGCTCAGCAGCAGCGTCGCCGCCCTTGCTTGAACCTTCACCACGCTCCATACCGGTGAGGAAGTTGAAGTCTTCGACCACAACCTCTACGCGAGAGCGCTTTTGGCCAGTATTTTTATCTTCCCAGCTGCGTTGGTCGAGACGACCAGAGACCAAGACGCCAGTACCTTTTTTGGCATATTGGTTGATCATTTCACCAAGCTTACCCCAAGCTGAACAATCAATAAAGGAAACATCTTCCTGTTGGTTGCCAGATGAGTCGCGGAAAACACGATTCACCGCTACCGAGAAAGAACAAACCGAAGAACCGTTAGGAGTAGTCCTAAGTTCTGGGTCACGGGTTAGGTTTCCAGTAATAATTGCTTTAGAAAAACCGCGCATAATAAATTATTCTCCTTTAACTTCTTCTTTTTCTTCGTCTTCTTCGCTAGAAGCTTTGCGAGCCTTTTTGTGGGCCTCAAGTTTGAGCTTGCGTTCGTCAACAGAGACGAGCAAATAGCGCAACACCTCGTCGGTGATGTTTAAGACGCTCGAAATCTTCGTTAGAGCATTCGTAGGAAGCTCCAATTCGAAGTAGTAGTAGACAGCAAATTCTTGAGCCTTGATAGCATAAGCCATGCGCTTCTTTCCATCGTTCTCTTCTTTGGTGATTTTGCCGCCATTCGACTCGATCAATTTTTTGACCTTGTCTAGTGCAGGATCCAAGTTCATCTCGAGGTCAGGATGAAACAGGACCGTGAGTTCGTAATTTCTCATTACACTCCTTTGGATTAAAGCAAACGCGGACACTTCCCGTTTGCTGAGCTAATATTGCTTGGATTATATCACGAATTCCCTGTTCTGTCCAGAGGTAACCTAAGCCGTTTTAAAAAATGCGCCCCAACGTCCGCAGACACTACTGGCCGCATAATCTAGATACCTTGCCACCTGGCTAATTTCCCCTGTTTTAGCCCCATTTTTTACCCAAATTTTTATAATGCCCCACACCTCAGCATAAAACACCTCAAACAATCTCTCCGCTAGCTCTGGCTCATAGCGCCTCAGTTCCGGCATTACCGCATAACGAAGCCTCTCGATCATCTTCCTTAGCACCATGTCGCGATCGTAGCCCATTTTGAAGGCAAAAACCTCCCGATACTGCACGATAAACAGCAATGTACGTTGCCAAACCAACTTCTTCGACAAATTCACAAAATCTAATTCAGAAAACCTCTCTAGTATTTCCTGGTCTTTCAAACGAAAAATATCGCCAACTTGGCGATATTGTCGGAAGAATGTAGCTCTACTTTTATTAGCTTTAGCGCATAAATCGGTCGATTGAATAGAAAGATTGTAGCCGTCTTCGCGAATCATTGAAATTAAAGCAAGATAGAGCGAATCACGACTCCTAACCACCCTAGTGTTAGGTTGTCTACGCACGTACTATATTTTACAATGAATTCGCGATTTCGTCAAATTCTTCCATCGAAGTAATCAAGAGGTCGCGTGGCTTGTTGCCGTTTGCAGCACCAATCACGCCGATTTCTTCAAACCAGATAGCAAGACCAGAGACAAAGCCATGGCCCTTGCCAAGATAAGTCTGTAGCATTGCTGTCGAGAATTTACCCTTAGCGAGCGAAATTTCTACCGCCCTACGCACAATTGGATCATTTGGATCATATTTCCTACCAAGATCACCAAAGGCACCACCATCAGCCGGGCCCATGCCCTTAATCTGTACTGGCTGCGAGATCACGTCGTTGTTATATTCTGGTGGACGCTGCGATTTCAAGAACTCAGCCACCTTCTCTTCCTCTTCGTCAGATACCCAAGCACCCTGAATACGGCGTGGTTGGCCAGACATTTCAGTCGTCAGGAACAACATGTCACCAGAACCAAGTAACTTCTCAGCACCGGCCTTATCGAGCATCACGATTGAGTCCATCGTGCTACCCACCGAGAAGGCGATACGTGCCGGCACGTTACCCTTAATCAAACCAGTCACCACCTTTACGATTGGCTTCTGGGTGGCAAGCACCAAGTGCAAACCCGCAGCACGGCCTTTCTGCGCTACGCGCACGATTGATGGCTCCAGCTCCTTGCTGGCCTGCATCATCAGGTCGCTCATTTCGTCAATCACAATCACGATGTAAGGCATCTTGCCACCGTTCTTCTCTTCCCCGGCCTCTTCGCCCTCTTTTTTGTCCTTAGCTTCAGCCAAGTCTTTTTCAATCATCTTGTTGTATTCAGCAATATTCTTAACGCGGTTCTTAGCTAGAAGCGAGTAACGTCTCTCCATTTCGTTCACTGCCCACTTCAAGGCAGACACCGCCTGCGTTGTTTCGGTAATGATTGGCGTCAAAAGGTGCGGAATATCTGTATATTGCACCATTTCCACCTGCTTTGGATCGATCACGATTAACTTCATATCGCTTGGCGAATTGCGATATAAAAGCGACACAATCATTGCGTTAGTCATCACGGATTTACCAGAACCAGTCGTACCAGCAATCAGAAGGTGCGGCATTTTAGCCAAGTTCGCAATCACAGCGCGACCGGAAATGTCCTTACCCACCGCAAAGGTCAAAGGATCAGTTGAATTCTTCCAGTCTGGGCTTTCGAGAATCGAGCGCAACCTCACATCGGCCGGTTTCACGTTCGGAATTTCGACACCAACCAAGCTCGTGCCAGGAATTGGGGCCTCAATACGTACCGACTTCACTGCCAAATTAAGTGCCAGCTCTTTATCGTGCGTCAAAATCTTCGACAATGCCACACCGGCTGGTGGACGCATTGTATACTGAGTCACGCGTGGACCTACGTTGGCGCCTTCCATTTCTACTTCAATGCCAAAGTCTGCCAAAGTCGAACGAATCACATAGGCATTCTGCTGAATATTGCCAGCATCGGCCGGAGATTGCTTTTTGGCCAAAAGGTCAATCGATGGCATCTTCCAGTTTGGATCAGATACCGCCACCAAAGCCTTCTCTTCTACCGGAGCAGCCGGAGCTTTAGCTACTGGCTTAGCCGGTGCCTTAGTTGGATCGGCCATTGCCACGCCAGAGTTCACCTTGATTTCAATATCGCCCAACTTCTTGCCCTTGGCTTTTTCGTCGGCCGGAGCATCATCTAGGTGTTCAACTTTTTTGCCAGACTTGAGCAAATTCTTAGTTCCTTTAAAGAACGTCAGAGGTGAAATTTGCAAAATAAATAGTACCGTCGCAAAAATCAACACGATATAAATGAAAATCACGACACTATTGTCCAGCACTTTGGTAGTGAGTTTGTTCAACCATTCACCGACCACGCCGCCGCCATTACCAATTCCGGCAATACCGGCAATCCAAATAATCATCAAAATCGACGCGAACCAAATCGGCACGGCCAATTTATTATTTTCGCTGCGGAAAATTTTCACCGCCAAATAAACCAAAAGCATCGGGATAATATAAGTGGCTGCACCAATCGCATAATAAGTCCACTTATGGACTTCGTTCAAAACACTTCCCCCGTGGCCGAACCACGTTACCACCAAAAAGAGAGCAATCGCAATCATGAATACTGCAAAAATTTGTCTCCAAAAACCACCTGGAAGTTCGTGCTCAGCCGCCACTTCCTTTTTAGTTGTCTTTTTCTTTTTACCTCTCTTTTTTACCATAATTAAATTATACCACAAATACCGCTTATGAAAAAGGCAGGTTCTTCAACCTGCCAAATTCTTATTCCTCCGGCAATACATCGTTAACGCGCCAATACACGAATGCCTCCGCGACGAAACACGTCATGAAGATCAACATGCCCACTGGCACACCTACCGGCAACTCGAATGCACGAGTGAGTACCACTAGGCCTCCGCCGATCGACAAAGCGATCAGCAAAATATTTACGTTAAAGAGGAATATTGTAGATTTTTTTGTCTTTTTTCTCTCGATCTCTTTATCGTCAGCATGATTTATCCAAATCAGTGCCGAAAAAGAAGTGATCATCAGGCATGCTACCGTAAACTGATACGGCAGAATGTGCTGATACGGTTCATATATGGCCGCCGCTACCAACGTAGATAAAGCCACGCCATACGGTAAAATCTTTCCGAAGAAATAGAACCGTACGTAAGGCGGCGTTGAGCCATCCGCCGGCTTTAATTCTGCCAGCAGCTTTTTCCGTATACTAATACACAGATACACCCACGCTCCTGCGCCGAGAATCAAAACAAAAATTAGGAACACTCTGATATCAATTGACATGACATCCACCTCCCTTCGATAGTTCCTATCTTTAATTATAGCACACTTCAGCGATTTTGTAAATCATTAACAGGGGTGGCAGGATGGCGACCTTGCATTAAAAAAAACCGAGAGCAAGCTCTCGTTTTTTCTTTCTTGGCTGGACCGGCAGGATTCGAACCTGCGAATGCTGGGACCAAAACCCAGTGCCTTACCGCTTGGCGACGGTCCAATACCACACTATTCTACCACAAAATCCCCCTAGCGTAAAGAAGCTAGTCCTTGAGGGCTTGGCGTACTGGCGCTTCGGCAGTATTAGCAGCCTCGTCAGCTTCTTCCCCCTTCAAATACTTTTTCACTAGTTTGCCACTCTCAGATAGATAGTCCATAAAATCATTCTCACCACCAATTTCATACTCAGGAGTTAGCATTGCCGAAGCCTCGTCTTTATTTGAGAATGACCAATAAATCCAGCTGATTTTCTTTTCGTTCAAATAATCCATCCAGCGGCCAAAAGCCTCCGCATAGATTTCGCCATCGCCCTTGTAGTCCGTAGCACCACATTCCGAGACGAACACGGCCAAATCTTTGCTCCTAAAGTCGTCAATCTTATCACGCAAAGTCTTATTATCCGAACCAGCGTAGAAATGCAAAGCGTACAGCACATTGCCAAGATCAAGTGGCGATGCCGCCACGGCATTCAAATCCCTGCTCCAATCTGGAATACCCACAATCACGACGGATTTTGGCGAATTCTCTCTAATTACGCCAATCACATCGTTGGCATACGGCTTCACATCACGCTCCCACTGTGTATCGCCATTTGGCTCGTTGCAAATTTCATAAATTACGTTTGGCGTATCTTTATATTTAGCCGCAATTTCAGCAAAGAAGCCTCTAGCTTCCTCTTCGTAAGTCAACGGATTATTATCGTTTAGGATGTGCCAGTCCACCACTACATACATATCAAGCTCTACCGCCGCATCAACCAGTTCCACGACTTTGTCTTTTAGTTCTGGGTTACTCACATAGCCTTCGTCGTCCGGATTAGTATACATAGCGATTCTGAAGATATTGATGCCCATTTCACGCTTCAATTTTTCAAGACTTTCCCTATTGTAAAGTCCACCGAACCACTGAATCCCGTGCGAAGAAACACCAGTTAGTTGCACTTCTTCGTGTTTTTGGTTCACTAATTTACCATCTTCCACGCTTAGCCAACCATTATAAGAAACGCTTTTGTGATCCATCGTATTAATCCTGATTAAATCTTTTGCAATACCCCAAATTGCCACACCAGCAATCGCGAGGCCTACCACCCATTTCACGATTTTCATTTCTCGTTCCTCCTAAAAATTCCCAGATACGACTTCACGCCATACCTCGTAAATTGATTTGGTACGAACTTCTTATAACGTCGACTGCGGCGCAAGTCAAACAGCACCACTACCAGCATATAGAAAGTATTCGCAAACAACCAAACGATTGGAATGATGTAAAGCTCGATACTAAGCACGCTCGCCTTGTAGAACGAAAGCGCAATACCAGCGATGCTTAGCACCAATAGCAGCAAATGATAGAAGAGCAATTTGCGATCCACCACGCCTTTTTTACCCTCTTTGCCTTTTGGCGTTACCTCAAATTTAGTACTACCAAAGCCAAGAGTTTCCTTAATAATTGGCCAAAGCAAAAGTGGCGCCTGAATCAGCTCGTAAATCTTGCTCCAGGTCGAAGATTTGTGGCCATTTTCCATCAAATCAATCACAAAGCGCTTGAGGAAGTATTGCCCAAAGAAGATTGGCACAAACACCGCCAAATCACCCTGAATTGCGATCACGCCGAAGTAGGCAAAGAGCAGAGGCAGGAGCAAATATAGCATTCTCTTCACGCTAAATTGCCAATAATTAATCGACACAAAGTAGTCAAATTTCTGGCTGAGGCTTAAACCATGATTCCTAAACACCCCATATTTTTTAATGGTTTGAATGCAGCCACGGCCCCACCTCGAACGCTGTTTCAAGAAGGCAGATACATCGTCAATCGCTTCACCATGCGCCAACACTTCATTGGTGGCAATGCACTGATAGCCTAGCGACTCAATCAGCATACCAGTCGCCACGTCCTCGGCAATCGATTCTTCGGCAAAATTGCCCGCATCCTTGAGGGCTTTTCTCGAGATTACGCAGTTCGTACCACACAGAATCACCGAGTTCACATTGTTGCGCGCTAGCTGAATATAGTGATAGAAATAATCCTGCTCAAACGGCATCTTTTTGCTTAGTCTAGCCTGGAAAATATCTGGATTATTAAAGCTTTGTGGCGTCTGTACAAAACCGATATTGTCGTACTTCACAAAGAACGGCACCGTCCTCAAAAGGAAGTTCGGTTCTGGCTGCATATCGGCGTCAAAGATGGCCACAAATGGCGACTTCGTCTCTTTCAGCGCATGGTTGTAATTCCCCGCCTTAGCACCTTTATTGTTCGCTCTCGTTAAGTGTTTGGCCTTGTATTTCTTCGCCAAATCCGCCAGACCCTTTCGATTGCCGTCGTCGCAAAGATAAATATGCACCTTCTTCTTATCTGGATAGTTCATCTTGGCACAAGCCGACAAGGTCTTCTCGAGCAGTTTGGCATCCTCGTTAATAGTCGCAATAAACACATCCACATCTGGAAAATCGGCATCTTTCACCTTTGGCACCTCTGGAGATTTTTTGCTACGGCACAAGGTATTAAAGAAATAAACGATAAACTCAATCGCCTCAATCGTCTCAGCCGCTACCACGATCAAACCAAAAATGATATCCATGGCACCCAGCTTAAACGGCAAGGTAAAGGCAAAGCGATAAACAATATATATTAGGGTCGCTACGACAGCAAGGCTATAGACGGCAATTTTAACAGGGTGTTCCTTCCCTGAAACGGCATATTTCATTAACGTATTACTCCACTTTAATACCCCTATTATACACTACCGCACCAAAATCTGCCGAGGTTTTTGTGCTATAATTTAAACAGTGAAAATTTTGGGAATCGAAACCAGCTGTGACGAAACCGCTGCCGCCGTTGTCGAAGACGGCGTTCGTATTTTGAGCAACGTCGTAGTTTCCCAAATCGACATCTTTGCCGAATACGGTGGCGTCATTCCAGAAATCGCCGCCCGCTCCCATCTCGAAGCCATGATGCCGGTCGTCAACCGCGCCTTAAAAGATGCTAATTGCACCTGGGACGATATCGACGCCATCGCCGTTACCCACGCTCCAGGCTTGCTCGGTTCCCTGCTCATTGGCACCCTCACCGCCCGCACTTTGGCCATTCTCCACAATAAGCCGCTTTATGCCGTTCATCATCTTAAGTCTCACATCTATGCCAACTGGCTAGAGCGTGAAAAATTCCCAGAATTCCCTATTCTTGCCCTCGTCGTCTCTGGCGGACACACCCAAATCCTTACCATGCAAAAACACAACGACTTCAAAATTATCGGCACCACTTTCGACGACGCCGTCGGTGAATGTTTCGACAAAATCGCCAAAATTCTCGGCCTTCCCTACCCTGGCGGACCATCCATCGCTAAGGCTGCCATAAATGGCGATCCAAACAAATATCGCTTCCCGCATCCAAAAGTCGATGGCTACAACTTTTCCTTCTCCGGCCTTAAAACCGCCGTGCTTCGCGCCGTCCAGAAAGAACTTGGTCTCCCGATTAGCCATCCATCCCACGATCTCAAAAACCACCTATCAGAGCAACAAGTTGCCGATTTTGCCGCCAGCTTCCAAAAGACCGCTGTCGACATTCTAAAAGAAACCCTTAAGAAAGCCGCTATCGAATATCCGGCCAAGTCTATCGTACTCGCCGGTGGCGTCTCTGCTAACGCTGAACTTAGAAATGCTCTTGAAGGAGCCTACTTCCCAGAGGTCCGCTTCTCTGGCGACAATGGCGCCATGGTCGCCGCTGCCTGCTACTTCGAAATTCAGGATGGCAAACAGCCTACCGACCCTTATGCACTCAATATTTATCCAAGAATAACCATTTCTTAATTAGTGGTATAATAAAATTAATTATGTCGAAAACTTTTGTTACTCTGACTCCTGAGGAATTTGATAAATTCGCCGAAAAATCGCCGATTTCCAACTTTCAGCAATCTTCCGCCTGGGCTAATCTCAAAGCCGAAAACGGCTGGAAAGCCCATTTTGTCGGGGTAAAAGACGGCAAAATCATCGCTGCCGCCCTTATTCTTGAAAAACCTTTGCCGATGCACCGCTCAATGTTTTATGCGCCACACGGCCCACTGCTAGACTACTCTGATACTTCCCTGTTAAAATTCTTCACCGAGCACCTCAAAGCTTACGCCAAAGAACACCGTGCAATTTTCTGCAAAATTAATCCCGAAATCGTCAATATCGAGCGCGATATCAATGGCGCACCCCTAGAAAATGGCGAAAATAACACTAAAATCGTCGAGAACCTCAAAAAACTCGGTTTCAAACACCGTGGATTCAAGACCGAAGGCAACATCGAGCCACAATACACTTTCGTGCTCAACATTAACGGCCGCAGCATTGACGACCTCTATAATGGCCTCAAGGGCGCCCATCGCACCCGTATCCGCCAAAACGAAAAAAATCACGTCACGGTCCGCCAGATTAGCTACGAAGAACTGCCAGAATTCAAAAAAATCATGGTCCACACCGCTGATCGCCGCGGTTTTACCGATCGTCCACTCGAATATTACCAAAACTTCTGGAAAGCCCTCGGCGACCGCCACATTATCTATTTTTCAGAGGTCAATCTCAAAGAGTACGAGGCCAGCGTTTCTGCCGAAAAGGCTGTTTTAGACGAAAAACTTGCCAAACTCAACAAAAATCTCGAATCTACCTCTCATAAAGAGAAAATTGAGAAACAAATCGCCTCTGTTAAGCAAGACATTTCCGAACTCGAAAACCGTCTCAAAAAATGTGCTTCTTACAAAAAACAGGCCAAAAACGATATTCTTACTCTTGGCGCCCTCCAATTCGTCCGCACCAACCGCGAAATCACCTCTGTTTTCGGCGGCAATTACGGCGACTATCGCGAATTCAACTCCGCCTATTCTTTGAACTGGGAAATGATCAAATACGCCGCCGCTAACGGCTATCAAAAATACAATTTCTACGGTATTTCCGAATTCAAAAACCCGAAAGACCCAAGCTTTGGCCTCTACGAGTTCAAGCGCGGCTTTGGCGGCCAAGTCGAAGAATACATCGGCGAATTTGACCTCATCACCTCTAAATTCTGGTATTTTGGCTACAAATTAGCCTACGAACTCCCGAAAAACCTCCGTCGTCGCAAAAATAACAAGAAATTCGCAAAAAAGGAAAGCTGATGCAAACACCTCTGTTACAATCCAAAAAATGGCAAAAACTGCAAGACGATCTTGGCGAAACCACCTTTACCGCCAATGAAGACGACTTTAGTTACCTTGCTATCTTGAAAAACACTCCATTCGGCAAATACCTTTACCTCCCTTACGGCCCAGTTTACGACTCCGAAAAAGGCCTCAAGCACGCCGTTCGCGACCTCGAGAGCCTCGCCGAAAAAAACCAGGCCTTCTTTATCAGGATTGAGCCACAAGACAAGAAAAACGCCAAATTCTTGGCCGACAAGGCCAGTTTTGCCGGCCTCTCCATCAAAAAATCCAAGGATTTAAACCCGGCCGAAACCTGGGTGATTGATCTTTCCGGCTCAGACGACGACCTCAAAAAACGCCTCCCATCCAGATTGCTACGTTACTGGCGCGCTATGGACAAAAACGGCTTCAAAATCGAAACCTCCAAAAACCCAGAAGACATCAAATACCTCTTAGATTTGCAGAAAAAACTCGCCAAAAAGAAGCGCATTAATACTTTTTCCGAATCTTACCTAAAGACCCAGCTCAAACAAGATTTTGCCACCCTTTATCTGGTTAAAAAAGATGACAAAATCGTTGCCGCCGGCCTAGTCTTCGACTTCAAAAACACCCGCTATAATCTCCAAGGCGCCCAAGACGAAGAATATCGCAAATTCCACGCCACCGGCATTCTCACCATTCAGTTAATTCTCGACGCTAAGGAAAAAGGTCTCAAAACCTTCGATTGTTGGGGTATCGCCCCAGAAAATGCGCCCAAAAACCACCCTTGGGCCGGTTTTACCGCTTTCAAGAAGACCTTCGAGGGCACCGAAGTCGATTACTGCGGCGACTACGATCTCATTCTAAATACTCGCAAATACCGCCTCTACAAAGGCTTCCGCAAGGCCAACCGCCTGCTTCGCAAAGTCAAGTAATTCCCTATTAAAAAATCATCCACCTAGGATGATTTTTTGTTGAGCTTATCAAATTTTTCCAGATTAAATAGCGGGGTTTTATCGGCATCGATAATTCCCTGCGCTTTTTTGAGTAGCTTATTCAAACCTTGCTCAGACGTAGCCGAACCCACGTGCACTGTTTTCACCACGCGGCCATGCTCCTTATAACAAACCTGTACGCCGGTCGCACCGGAGCCAGTCTCAAATTTTCGAATAAACGCCATACCGTCATTTTACCATAATTCCCTCCCCCAGCTACTTTAAGTATCACTGTGTCGAAAAATTTTTCTGGAGCAAATAGGGTTTTCGCGAAGCGAAAACCCTTGGGGTAAAATACCTTTTTTGACCCTCCAAAAATCCACACCAATTCCCCCACTTTTTCCACACAAAGCGTAAGCATTTAACTACTAATTCCCTATATATTAGCAACCACTTGACTTAGCATCCCGCTCGCGCTAAAATCAGGATAACAATTATGCTAATTTCAGCGTAATTGGGAGAAAAACGGTTATGCTATGACATAAAAACCGTAAGCATGTCAACTATCAAAAAGCATAATCGATATTTCGTAAAGAAAAATCACGTGTGAAATACAACGTGAAAATTCTGCATTCTTAAAATTTTTCCCACTTTAACAGGGAAGAGCATTAAAAAGGCCGCTCGTGAAGCGGCCTTAAGTATCAGATATTCTTTTCCATAATACTCAGAGCAAACTCGCTATCGCCTTTACCCGTAAATGAGATCTGCATCTTATCGTATCCGACAAAGCGTATCTGATAGTCTTTTAACCCAGCCAGATCAAGCATTGCGCCAACAAACATGTTAATATCATCCTGTTCTCGATCGGTCCGAATATAGAACCTCACGATATTGTTGCCATAATCCTCAAAGTCAAGGATATACAGGTCGAGACTTTTAACATGTCTAGCGATCCGCTCTCTCGTAGTCGGGTCTAGTGTACTTAAACGTTCCTGATTCGACATAAGCACACCTCCTAAACAACAAAATACACAAGGAACCTCCTTGCGCTTACCGTAATTATAGCACATTTTTGAGTAAACAACAGGGGAGAACGAAAAAGAGTCGTCATTACGACGACTCTCCAGACTTTAGCGCTTCAGCTAGAATTTTTTTAACTCTCTCTTTCAGATCTATCTGCCCAAAGCTTATCAGCATATCGCCGCTTTCGCTGGGTTGGGCAATGAAATAGTCGAAAATTCTCTCGTCCGTCAGCATCTTTGTGACGGCTATTATAGCATCGCCAAAATCCACTTTCGCTTTCAACTGCAGCTTCAGAATAAATGACCCGTTATCCGAGAAATCCATTATACATGCTCTGCAGTCCAGATTCTCTTCTTGTGGCATAAAACCACCTCCAAAGAACAAGTTACATAAGAATTCCTTATGCTCCCCGTTATTATATCACACAACAGGGTAAAAGACGAAATCAAACAATATGTGCTAGAATAATAAAAAAGAGAGGTAACTATGGCAAAACTATATTTCAGATACGGTGCAATGGGCTGCGGCAAAACCATGCAGCTACTCCAAGTGGCCTTCAACTACGAAGAACGGGGAATGAAGGTTTGTGTTATTAAGCCGGCCACCGACACCAAAAACGGCAAAAAACTGCTCACTCGCATTGGCCCAGAACGCGACACCGACCTCTGTTTCGATAGGAAAACGAACCTCTACGATATTATTTCCGAAAAATTCAAAGGCGTCGCTTGTATTTTGGTCGACGAAGCTCAATTTTTAACCCCAAAACAGGCCGACGAGCTAGCCTCTGTTACTATCGACTTAGACATCCCAGTTATCGCTTACGGTCTTCGTCTTAACTTCCGCCAAGAAGATGGCGGATTTGAGGGCGCTACTAGACTGCTCCAAATCGCCCAAGAGATCGAAGAAATTAAAACCATCTGCGCCTGTGGCAGAAAAGCCACCAGAAACTGCCGTTTCTTAGATGGCGAGCTGGTCACAGAGGGCCCAGACATCTTGATTGATGATGGTAAAACCAAAATTGAATACCGCGCTCTCTGTCCAGCCTGTTTTGAAAAATACAAGCGTCGCGCCAAGCTCAATAAAAAATAGCCCTCCGAAGAGAGCTATCTTTCAAATGTACATCACCGCATACGCCTTACGGTGATTGATCTAGGTAGTGACCGTTGCGAGGGCTTTAGTTCTGAGTTCCAGCATATTCATGTTGAAAAGCTCAGTTGCGGCCAGCTCTTCCTTGGTAATTTCAACTTTGGCATTAACGCCATCGCTGTAGTCAAGAATATCGCTAAGTTCCTTCTTGGCCAATTCTGGGCTCTTAGCCTCAGCTCTGGATACAAGATAAACCACCCCAATTGCGATTGCAAAGAGGGCCACCACAACCACCTTCGCGGCCACGTTGTCCTGCATTTCGCGGAACATCGGTGCGAAAATGACGGCAGTAGTCGATGCCATCTTAATAAAGATATCAAGCGATACACCGTCTACATCTTTTCTCGGGTCACCAATGGTATCACAGACTACCCCAGACTTGTGGATATCAGATCTCTTTCCGTAGATCTTAATCGCTCTCGCCATGACCATGTCATAGTTCAGAGCCAAATCTCCTTCGATAAAGAGTTCGTCACCCAGGAATCTGCGAACAGCATCCGCTCCGCCTCTCATAACGTTTTCGGCACAGCTCTTAGCGAATTCGCCAGACTCAATATACTTCTTGTTATTGTCGGCCGCTCCACCGGAGTTGCCCATGAAAATAGCTTCTACTATAGCGACTAAGGTCATACCATAGAGAATACCACCGACTTCCTCGCCACCACAAAGGATACCGAGACCTACTACAGCAAAGATACAAAGCATCGCCGGAAGAATCGTCTTCTTTTGTGCGTACTTCGTCGTAGTAATGATGCCAGTGTTGTAATCAGGCTGTTTTCTGCCGTGAGCAATATCATCGTCAGCCAACTGTCTGATTGCTTGTGCCGC
The DNA here is from genome assembly GCA_045649305.1 of Candidatus Nanosyncoccus sp. GTDB lineage: Bacteria > Patescibacteriota > Saccharimonadia > Saccharimonadales > Saccharimonadaceae > Nanosyncoccus. Next base: position 28,174 of record JAZRPR010000029.1, on the reverse strand, counting down.
CATGAACTGAGCGCCACCCAGTGTATCCTTATCAAGCAAGCCAATAAAGAACTTAATGGCCACCGCACCGAGGATACCGCCACCTACTACAGAGGTGTCAAGCAGGCTCAGGTTTGCACCGTAAGCACTTGCAAAGGTCGCATTCATAGAGATTGCCGCGTAAGCCGCACCACCAATCGCGAAACCCTTCGCAATCGCCGCAGTCGTGTTACCGGCTGCGTCGCACTTGTCTGTGCAGAATCTGGTCGATTCTGGCAGACCACAAGACTCAACAATACCACCGGCATTGTCAGCGATCGGGCCAAACGCATCAATCGATACGGTAGCACCAACAAACGACAGCATACCAAGGGCAGCTATCGCAATACCATAACTACCGCAAACCCAGTTTGCTGTCTGGACCGAAATTACCAGTACAACAGCGGTTACGGAAGAAATGGAACCGAGAGCGTCTACCATTGTCAGCAAAAACGCTGAGCCAAGCCAAGAAATCTTTGAGAGATCCTGCGTTGGCTTATATTTCTCAGAGGTAAAGTATTCAGTAATCCTACTAATTACTACACCAGAGAGAATACCGATTGCGCAAACGATGAATATCGACATCCATCCAAAGCGGAAATCGTCCGGCAGATCGATCTTGCCAAAGACCATATACGAGCCCACAAAAGAGAATACCAGGATTAAACCAGACGTTGCATAAGTTACAGCATCGAGTTCCTTACCAGGATCTTCGCTCATGTTCTTACGCAGGAGCATAATGGTCAAGCCAATAATGCTCGAGAGTAAGCCGCATACGGCCAACATGATTGGGAACTTGGTCATCGCCGCGAACAAAGCTTCGTCCACTACGACGCCACGAGATGTCAGACCACCAACGTAGAATACCGCAGCCGCCAGAGACGATACGATAGTTGCTACGTAAGATTCCAGCAGGTCAGGGCAGTTGCCGCCCACGTCGGAAACGTTATCGCCGACGAAATCGGCCACCGTTGCTGGGTTCTTGGCATCATCTTCGTCAAGGTCAAACATGACCTTACCTACAATATCTGCTGCCATATCAGCAGCTTTTGTAAAGATACCGCCGGCAATACGCGAGAACATCGCTACCAGTGAGCATCCCAGGGAATAAGACGTATATCTCATGATTGATGCATTACAATTCATCACTCCAACGATACCGTGCCCATTCTCAGCCAAATCGAGTGGATTCAGCGCCCAGAGAATCAAAATACCCAACGTACCAAATACTTGGACACAGATACCGATTACCGAGCCGCCTCTTAAAGCCACCCATACAGTTCTTCCGACCTTTCCCGAACGTGCTCTTTCAGCTACACGAACGTTTGCCAAGGTCGATGTTGTCATTCCCACAATAACTGCGAGTGAAGACATGCCGGCACCCATAATGAATGTCGGTCCGCTCCATGTCTCGAGGAATAATGTAAAAATGACGCCCATTGCGATTGTGACCAGTGCAATTGTTCGGAATTGAATCTTGATAAATGCGCGTGAGCCGCCACGGATAATTTCCGCCAGCTGCCGCATCTTCCGACCCATCTCGAGCAATGCCGTTTTCTCTTCGTCGCTATACGACATCGTCTTTAGCATGATTTCGTTTGGCCCCTCGGGCAAATGACTCAGCCCGATGTAGGAAACTAATACGAAGAGAAGACCGAACGCGATTACGAAAAAACCTATGATGTTCAGTATCATTCGGCAATCCCTCCTAATTCTTAAAAAACTAGGGACTGGTGTCACTCAGTCCTCCTATTGTTTCTACCTGCGCTTGGCGTAAAAGCGCCTTGTTGACACTTTCATCCTAACAGAACCACCCCTATTTTGCAACCATAACCACTCTGTTATTTGCCACCAAAAAGCGCCCTAACACGGGCGCTCTCTGTTTCGCCTCTGTTATTTAATCACTTCGAGTTCGGCCTTCAAGCGCTTAATCAATGCGCTCTTTTCTTCAATGCCGTTACGCGTCTCACGCACCAACTCGGCCGGAGCCTTGTCTACATAACGCGGGTTCATCATACGAGCATTCAGGGCGTCCAGCTCACGGCCCACCGCCAAGATTCTCTCAGTCAAAGCCTCCCTGTAATCCGCTACCACCTTTTCCGGCACATCTAGATACATCTCGTGATTAGCCAGCGCCAAACGAATACCTCTCGGCGTGCCGTTGCAGGCCTCAATCGATGGCACACCCGAAAGACGCTTCACGAGCAGGGCATTATCCCCGATCAAACCATCGTCGCCATAGAGAAGAGGCCATTTTTTGCCGCCTGGAATCGCCTGTAAGGTGCCTCTCACTTCAACCACGATATCCATAAGCTTTTCGAACGAAACAGCCGAAATTGGGTCAAATTTGAGCCTAGAAGGCCATTTTTGGCTGACGATCATACCCTCAGTCCACGACAAGTTCTGCCAAATCGCTTCCGTCACAAACGGCGCGAACGGATGAAGCATAATTAAAACGTTTTCGAGTGTCTTCTTTAAAAGGCCCACGTTGCGATAAATCTTCTGGCTCTCAATAAACCAGTCTGCGTACTTATCCCAGATAGTCGAGTAGAGCACTTCCACAGCTTCGGCAAAGCGATAATCTTTGATCGAGCGCTCCACCTGCTCTTTGCAGTTGTTAAGCTCGCGGCAAATCCAGTCCTCGCCCATATTTTCAGTCTTGTAGCTGCTACCATCATCACCAACTTCGTCCACAATCGACTGCACGTAGCGTGAAATGTTCCAAAGCTTATTGCAAAGGTTGCGACCCGAAATCACCGAGTTTTCCGAGAAGGCCTGGTTCATGCCGGCCGAACGTCCGCGCAAGATACCGAGCCTAAAGGCATCCGAACCATACTTTGCGATCATATCCATCGGATTGATCACGTTGCCCTTGGATTTAGACATCTTCTTACCGTGCTCATCCAGCACCAAACCATGCAAATAAACTTCCTTAAACGGCACTTCGCCGGTCACGTAAACGCCCATCATAATCATGCGGGCCACCCAAGCAAAGAGAATATCAGCTGCCGTCTCCATCACATTCAGAGGATAGTAGGGGTTTTCATTTTCCTCGCTCCAGTCCGTACAAACGATTGGCCAATGCGAAGAAGAGAACCACGTATCAAAGGTGTCCTCATCGCGCTCGTATTTGACGCCGTTCACCTCAATAGTTTTAAGGTTAGTGCGTGAGTCAAAGATCCAGTCTGGCTCATCGGTCGCAGAATCGTCTGCCTTCCTAAACATCGGAATAGCAATACCCCAAGGAATCTGGCGCGAAATGTTCCAGTCTTTCAAATTTTCAAGGTAATTAATCAAAACTTTGCCTTTGCTCTCCGGATAGAACTTAATTTCGCCCTTCTCAAGATGCTTAATGGCTTCCGCCGCCAAAGTCTTTACATCGATAAACCACTGCTCTTTGAGCATTGGCTCAATCACTGTGCCGCACTTGTAACAATGTGCCACCGAGTGATTAATCTTCTTCTCACCGCGTAACAAACCGGCATCTTTCAAATCCTTCAAGACTTCTTTGCGGCATTTATCGGTTGGGAGACCAGCGTATTTTTCCGGCACATTCACCATCACGCCCTCTTCAGAAATTACCTGAATACGTGGCAAATCGTGACGTTCACCCACCTCAAAATCATCAAAATCATGCGCAGGGGTAATCTTTACCACGCCAGTGCCATATTCTGGATCGGCATGTTCATCAGCCACCACCGGGATCTCGCGATCGGTCAAAGGCAGATGCACCATCTTGCCAACCAGGTCAGCATAGCGTTTGTCTTCTGGGTTCACTGCCACCGCAGTATCGCCAAACAAAGTCTCTGGACGAGTGGTTGAGACCACCAATTCGCCACCATCATACGTGTAGGCAATATCCCAGAGCATACCGTCCTCATCGACGTGCTCCACCTCGATATCGGCAAAGGCGGTTTGATGCTTCGGGCAATAGTTCACCAACTTCTCGCCACGATAAATGATGCCGTCGTTCCACATCTTTTCGAAAGTCTTATAGGTACGATTCACGACGTTTTCGTCAAGCGTAAAGGTCAAATCCTTCCAAGAACAGGAAGCGCCTAGCGCGCGGATTTGCAGCTCCATATTGCCGCGTTGCTCAGCCACGAAATCCCACACCCTAGCGTAAAGCTCGTCGCGCGAGAATTCAAAGCGTGTATGACCGTCTTTTTCAAGATTGCGTTCATACACCACCCAGGTCTCAAATCCGGCATGGTCAGCACCTGGTACGTACCAAGTCGAGCGGCCCCTCAAGCGATAGTAACGCGTCAGGGCATCCTCGATCCCAATCGTCAAGCCGTGGCCAATGTGCAAATTACCGTTCGCGTTCGGCGGTGGCATTACGATCGAATAGGTCTTCGGCGAGCCGTCTTCTACGCGATCGTCCACGCCGTCGGCATCATCATCAACCGGCACACTTGCAACCTGCGGAGCAAAAAGTCCGCTCTGCTCCCAAGCGGCATAAATCTCGGCCTCAAAATCCCCCGGTTCATAACTACTTGCAAATTTCATAGAGCTCCTCCCTCTTTAAGTGCCAATTTCGCACGAATTTCTTCCATCTCTTCAGCTGGCAGCTCCATTGTCCTGCCATATTCCCAAGTTTCATCAATTGGCATCAGATGAATATGCGCATGCGGCACATCCGTCCCCACCACCTTCCAAACAATGCGAGCCCCGAGCACATCTTCCATGTGACGAGCAATCTTCTTGGCTGCTGCCATCAAAGCATTATAGTCAGCATCCTCAAGATCATAAATTCGGTCAATCTCCACCTTTGGAATCACCAAAGTGTGGCCCTTGGTTTCTGGATGGATATCAAGAAACGCCATCACTCTGTCGTCTTCGTAAATCTTGTAGCAAGGAATCTCGCCTGCCACAATTTTGGCAAATACACTACTCATGCCTTCTCTCCTTTATCACTCTTAAAGCTCCGCCGTAGACCAAGACTAGATCAATGCCGAACACGATACCACCAAGCACGTCAGTCGCCCAGTGCATACCAGATGCCACACGCGAGAAGGCCATCACGGCCATCACGATTAGTAACGCTACATCAATCAGCGTGCGCGTCTTTTTCTCTTTGATGTATTTTGGCAGGGCCAGCATAATCATGCCAAGCACTGTCACCGCCACCAACGTATGAGTGGAAGGGAATGATGGCTCCGCCACTCCGTTCACCATCACCGGGCGATAATTCAAAATCCAAACTTTTTCAAACACAAAATAGATCGCAACCATCAGCACTAGGCTCGGGATCATTGCGAGAATTTCAGAATCTACTTTTTTTAAACTTTTTCTTTTAATCAATTGTGCTAGGCCCGCCAGCGCAAAGCCAGCTACTGCCGCTAGGACCAAGATTAGCAAGACGTCGCCAACCTTATCCCAAATTACGTTTGTTCCAAAGAAATCAAAAATTGCATCGTTCATACCCCCATTATACAACAGAAACTAATCTTTGAGGCTTTTTACGAAATTGTAGAAAAGCGGATGCACATCAAGTGGACGGGATTTAAATTCTGGGTGCGCCTGAGTCGCCACAAAGAACTTACAATCTGGCGCTTCCACAAACTCCACCAACTTACCGTCTGGCGAAGTCCCCGAAACGATGACGCCACCTTTCTTGATCTCTGGCAAGAACTTCTGATTCACCTCATAACGATGGCGATGGCGTTCCACCACATTACTCGTACCATAAATCTTCTTCACCAAAGTACCGTTCGCAAGCTTCGCCTTGTAATCACCCAGCCTCATCGTGCCGCCGGTCGACTCTTTGCCTTCTTGGCCAGGCATGATGTAAATCACATTCTTAAAGTCTTTTGGCTTCTTGTAGTCTTCACTCTTTAAGAACTCTTCGCTACCAGCGTGTTTCAAGCCACCACGCCTGGCGGCTGCCACACAGGCCATCTGCAAGCCAAGACAAAGCCCCAGATACGGTTTGTCATTTTCCAGCGCATAAGTTGCTGCTTTAATCTTGCCTTCCATGCCGCGAATGCCGAAACCACCCGGCACCACTAAGCCATCCACCTCAGCCAGCTGCTCATCCGTCACCTCCTCAGCATTGATCCATTTAAGATCCAGATTCACCTTATTCCAGGCTGCCGCCGCCTTCAAGGCCTCCGTTACACAGATATAAGTGTCATCGTTGCCAACATACTTAGCCACTAGGCCAACCTTCACGGTCTTATCGTATTTAGCCCCACGCCTCTTCGAGAATTCTTCCCAGCGCGACATATCTGGCTCTTTATCGTCACCCATAAAGTCGTTCAAAATCTCTAGCACCCCAGATTTGAGGACATTAAATGGCACGTCATACACCGAGTCAATATCTGGCAAATTCACCACTGCGTCACCAGAAATTCCCGAGAACGCGGCAATCTTTTCACAAATCGAACGTGGGCACGGCTTATCCGTCCTCACGCAAACGATATCCGGAATAATACCAAACCCGCGCAAATCCTTGAGCGCATTTTGCGCCGGCTTAGTCTTTAACTCTTTACTCGTGTTGATAAATGGCACATACACCACTGACAGGTACAAGCAGTTGCGACGCCCCACCTTGTTAGCAAACAACCTAATCGATTCAATAAATGGCAAGCCTTCATAGTCACCCACCGTGCCACCGATTTCCACGATATGTACATCCGAGCCAGCGCTAGCCTTCTCGATTTTTTCCATCACAAGATTCGTGAAGTGTGGTACCAACTGCACAGTCTTTCCATGGAAACCGCCCGCGCGCTCTTTTTCAATCAATTCCTTATAAATTCCACCTGAGAGCGTAATCGAATATTTCGATGTTTCAAAATCCAAGAACCTCTCATAATGACCGAGATCGAGGTCGGTCTCCACCCCATCATGCGTCACATAGCATTCACCATGTTCCACCGGATTCAAAAGGCCCGCATCCACATTGAGATACGGGTCACATTTCTGCATCGTCACGCGATACCCCTTGGCTTTCAGAATCGCCCCCATACTCGCAGCGGTGATTCCTTTACCGACTCCAGACAAAACCCCACCGGTTACGAATAGATATTTGCATTTTTTAGTATTAGCCACAGGGTACCTCCTTTAAAAACAAATGGCGGAAGCGAGAGGATTCGAACCTCCGAGACATTTCTGCCCACACGATTTCGAGTCGTGCGCCTTCAACCACTCGGCCACGCTTCCACACCTATTTTATCACATCAATCCCTCTCTTGGCACTTTTTTCTTATTGACAAAACAAACCGTTTGTGCTATAATTATAAGTACGTTCAACACCGAGGTGTGCAAATCTAGGCTCTTTAACACTGCACGCCCAACAGAACGTGTCGAGAGGGCAGCCCGAACGCCCTACGCTATTCCGACCCAAGCTTAGGCTTTAAGCTCCCACAAGGAGGGGCCAATGCGAATAACGTTTATCCTGGTCGGTAACCCGGCCATCCCCCTTAGAAGACTCGACAAAAAATGGCACATCTGGCCATCTACCTAGTTAGTCGTCCACACGAGGCGCAAGTACTAAGGTTGGGCTTCGGGGCCCCAGTCGTCGCAGGCAGAGACGTAAAACTAAGGTTAATACAATGGGGGCCAATCCCCCCAAACCTTTAGAACTCCTTATCGTCGCAGGAAGAGACGTAAAACTAAGATTAATACCACGGGGGCCAATCCCTCCGAATCTTAGAACTCCAAATATGGTCTGTAACACTCCCGGTTGGGTACACTCCACCATTACAGACTCGCACCTTGAAGTCCACGCTGTAGTTTTACTCTCAGAGTTTAACGATCACGGCGTGGTCTTCTTTTTTCTAAGTATTCACCACGATGGCCGTACGGTCATCGTATTTTGTTGCCATCATAAAGAGGTTTCTGGTCGCTTCATCGGCGCTTCTGCCACATACGGCTGCCACTACATCCCTTTCGCTTCTCACGTCTCCACCAACGTCGCCAGTAATACCATCCGAACACAATACGACCTGATCGCCAGGAGCTAGCCTTATAGTGCCTATGTTCCTCTCGTCAACATCGGGCCCGTTTCTACCACCGTCTAGGCTCTTTCCAATCCCGTGCTCTCTGAGACGTCTAACATAACTAGCCGCTGACACTATAAGGTCCGCCCTTATCGGAGTGCCGGCGAGCACCGCAGCCTTCTCTTCCCGGCTTTGCGCCGCATCATAAGCCATCGCCATCGCCGTCGTCATTTTATTGCCGGTTTGGTTTCGCGTCGTCATTATGCTAATCTGTTCATCAGACATTACATCGTCGTGCGTGATCTGCTCTGCCTGCCCATTTCTATGAACCACATATAGTCTTGAGTCACCCACCGATACGTAATGCAGGCTTTTACCGCCATCTTGCTCTCGAACAACTTTTGCGACCACCGCAGTCGTAGCGCTTTCGAGCCCAACAAGGCTATTGTTCAAAGCCTTCACGACGGCTTTTTTGCCGTCATTACTTCTAAAATCACCTTTTTCAATGGCCGCGCCGAGCACGTCCGCGCAGCGATGGGAAGCTGGCCTGCCCGAATCGCCAACACCATCAAACACTGCGAATACTGCATTTTTATTGTCTACATACGCCGCATCTCGAGACCGCCCATCTTCAGCGCCAATCTCTACTTGAGAAGCATAGTCGCCTTTCTCCAGTTGTTCCTTGGACAGCATGCGCTCATAGGAAGAAACAACTAATTTCTCAACCTCCCCAATCGAATTATAAGCCTGCAAAGATTTAAGCTGTTCCTCGCCATAGATGGCCCTTTCGGCATACTCAATCGACTCCCTTGCATATCTCTTGTCAAAACCAAGCTCCCTAACTCTATTCTGAAAATCCAAAATCGTCGGGCAATTTTCATCGCTGATAATTTCGCTAATCGTAAAATTAGAGAGTATTTTCGAGCGCGGGTCTTCCGGGCGCGCCATTTCACCATCGCTTATCGAGACAAGCATCTCCGCCCAATGATCATTAAACATCGGTATCGAGGTGTTCATCACGGCGTCATTATGTGTTGCATCGGGATGCTCACCCATATACATTTCATCTGGGCGCTTCTTACCCCTCAGGAACTCCCTAAATTTTGCCTCTTTTGCACTTAGAATAGCCTCGCTACCCAACCTTGCGGCTCGTTCGGTCGAAAGTACCTCGTAAGCGGCTGCCTGTTCGTTATTAACTTCTGCTAAATTCGTGTTTATTGTTTCGCTCATTACGTTTATCCTTAATAAAAGTCTATCACAACTATTTATTTTTTCGCAAAATATGCTATAATGACTCTGTCATCTTTTTGATGATGCTCATTTAATTTCTAGGTGGATGTTTTTGTCTGGAGCGATCCAGGAAGATATCCACATATGCACCCGTAGCTCAGCTGGATAGAGCGTTTGCTTGCGGAGCAAAAGGTCGTAGGTTCGAATCCTGTCGGGTGTACCATATTTAGTCAAAAGGTTCCAGAAGCCGCAATTCTGGACACCCGGGCTTCACCAACGGGTGTACCAAGATAAAAGATAGCCATCAGGCTATTTTTTGTTGTATAATAAAGATATGGAATCTAGCAAAACCCCTCAAGCCAAAAACAAAAAAGGTGGGCTAAAAGCTAAAACTCAACGCGTTCGCGCCAAACTTCTCAATACCTATTACGGCAAGCCAATCGATGACATGAAGCTCATCGCCATCACTGGTTCCACTGGCAAAACTATCGTTGCGCATTTCATGCACGAGATTCTTAATGCCGCCGGCGAACAGGTTGCCGTTTTTGCCTCCGACCAACCTTTCAAGGTTTCCGTTTTGCATAAATTCTTGAACGACGCCTGGAAAGCTGGCGCCAACTACGTCATCGTTACTACCCCGGCCGAAACCCTCAAAAACAACGTCTTCTACGGCCTACCGATTCACGTCGCCGCCATGACCAACTTCGTCACTTCTTCTCTTAAAGATATGGCTCCGGAAGAATTCCTCGAAGACGAAAAGACCCTCTTCGACATGGATCCAGAAAACGTCGTCTTAAACTACGACGACCTCAACTACGAAATTTTTAAAGACTTCAAAGGCAAAAAGCGCACCATCACTTACGGTCACGCTTCTTCCGATGTTAAAATCCTCAGTTCCAAGCTTTACAAAAAAGGTACCGAAGTCACCATCTCTACCAACAGCGAAATCCGCACTTATGCCACTTTCGTTCCAGGCGAAACCGCCGTTTCTTACATGGCTGCCGCCGTTGCAATTGCCGAGCTCTTAGACATCAAAACTGATACAATTATTGAAGGCATCGCCAACTACGATTACGATAAATAAGGATTTTTAATGATTAATCAACACCTCTTAGTTTCTGACGCAGACTATTTTACCGACGAATTCAAAATCAACCCCTACTACAGCGACAACAACATCGATGTCGCCAAGGCTAAAGCCGAGCATCAAGAGATCGTCGACTGTTTCAAAAAAGCCGGCATCAAAATCACCCAAGTCGAACCACCAAAGGGTTGCCAAGACGGTGTTTATACTGCTAACTGGGCACTTGTAAAAGACGGCGTCGCCGTGATGTCTAGGTTGCCACAGGCCCGCAAAGCCGAAGAGCCTTACGCCAAAGCCACACTTGAATCGCTTGGCGTCAAATGTATCGAAGTTCCAGATAACCTGATGTTTTCTGGCCAAGGCGATGCCTTAATCGCAGGGAATTATTTGCTCGCCGGCAGTGGCTACCGCTCCGATAAAGAGGCGCAAAAATTTGTCGCCGACACCCTTGGTCTCGAATTGGTTCAACTACACGCCAACCCTCAACTCAACCCAGATGGCACGCCACACGTCAATCCGTACACCAATCATTTCGATAGTTTCTGGTACGATCTAGATCTTGCCGTCGCCGTCATCGACGAACATACGATCGCTTATTGCAAAGAGGCCCTCGACGCAGAATCTAATGCCAAGATCGAAGCCCTCCCGCTCGATAAAATCCTCGTCGATTACGACGAATGCACCAAGGGGTTTGCCTGCAACATGGTCAGCACTGGCAAGCACGCCATTATGTCTAATAAAGCCCCAAAACTCCAACAAGCCCTCGAGGCTCGTGGCATCACCTGCTTCACTCCAGACGTCACCGAGCTCAAACGCGGCGGCGGTTACATTCGCTGTGTTAGCCTTTGGCTTAGCTAAAAAATAACCCCCTTATCAGGGGTTATTTTTTGACAATCTTTTTCAAAGCTTTTTCGATTTCGTCCGGTTCATAGTACGGTTCTTCGCCACCAGCACGTTCAATAGTCTTTTCATGTCCCTTACCAAGGAACAGCACCGTATCATCTTTCTTAGCCATCGACAAAGCCAAGGCAATCGCTTTTGGGCGGTTCAATTCAAAGAACAGATCCTTGTCGTCCTTCTTGCCAGACTTACGTGCTCCCACCGCAATCTGTTCCAAAATTTCCATGCCAGGAGTGTCACGGTCGTCTTCCTCGGTTAATACTACGATGTCAGCATACTTACCAGCAATCTCGCCTTGTGGCTCACGCTTCGATGGGTCACGACGACCACCGGCCGAGCCAAACATTACAATCAAGCGACCCTTGGTGGCTTTCTTAATGTCAGGCAGCAGCTTTTCAAAAGCGTCCGGCGTATGCGCATAATCAATCATCACACCGAAGTTTTGGCCCAGATCAAAACTCGTCGTGCGACCTTCCACCCCATTCAGCGCCGCAATGCCATTTTTAATCTGCTCATCCGTTAGTCCAAGTCTCTTACCCACACAAATCGCCGCGAGGGAATTGTAGATATTAAAGATTCCCGGCATTTTTAACTCCATATTTATATCACCACACGAATATTTCGTGCGAGAAATGCCCATTTTCACGTTCCTTGCTACGTTTTCGCCATGTTTTATACCATAAGTTGCATATTTCTGAATATCTTTCTTGAAATAATCGCAAGACGGGTCGTCTGCATTAATCACACCAAACTTACCTTTTTTGAAGAGTTTGCGTTTGGCATCACGATAGCGTTCGAAAGTCTTGTGATAATCAAGGTGCTCGTGCGTTACATTAGTCATCACGGCGATCTCGATCGGCACGCCCAGAGTACGATACTGCGCCAAGGCGTGTGAAGTTACTTCTAATACTAGGAACTCCGCACCAGCCTTTTTGATCTCGCGAATGCGTTGGTTAAGCATCTTTGGGCTCACTGTCGTCATATGTTCGACCTGTTCGTGCAGGTCTTTTTCACGACCAGACACGCCGCCCCAAGCCACCGTCGTCATTAAGCCAGTCTTGTGGCCAGCCTCATTCAGCATTTTCCAAATCATAAAGCAGGTCGTAGTCTTGCCGTTGGTACCGGTCACGCCGATCACGCGCAGCTTTCTACCAGGAAAACCATGTGTCGTAGCCGCCACCAAAGATTTGCCCATGTGATATGGCAAAACTAAACTATCATAAAACGGTACTTTCTCTATAGCCTTCTTGATTTTAGACATACTCACTCCTTAACGATAGTGCTTTAGTGATTCAATTGGGTTCTTGGATGCAGCCTTAAGAGCTGGATAAATACCAAAGATCACGCCGACCGCCAACGAAGTCACGAAGGTAGTTAACAGGATTCCGCCGCTGATGTATGGTGCGAACGGCGTCGCAATCGATACAAAGAATGCCAAGATGTAACCAAGCACTAAGCCAAACAGGCCGCCCAACATCGAAAGAATCAAAGCCTCAAACATAAATTGCACCAAGATATTCTGGCCCGAAGCACCCACGGATTTACGAATACCAATCTCGTGCGTGCGTTCGCCGACCGACACCAGCATGATGTTCATCACGCCGATACCACCTACCACTAGAGCCACGGCCGCCACAATCGTTAGCATGCCAGAAACCACGGTGAACAGCGAGCTGGCTGGATGAGTAATCTCATCACCATAGTAAACACCAAAGTTGGTTTCACCATTCTTAGCCTCGGTCAAAGCCGTCTTAATTTGGTCTGATACCTCTGCCAAGCTGTCGGTGTTCGAAGCCTTCACATTAATCTGTTGTACTTGCAAACCGCCCACCGCCTTCGCGAGTGCGCTAGCATTCAAGATCACCGCATTATCAAAGTCGACGTTGTTGAAGTTGATCGATTCCTCAACTTCGCGCAAAACACCTACCACCACAAATCTCTCACCGTGAATAGTCAAAGTCTTACCGACCGGATTATTGGTGTTAAAGAGTAGTAGCGACATCGTGTGGCCAACCACCGCAGTATTGCTTTCAAACGTATCATTAATAAATGAGCCATCCTTGAGAGCCAGCGGTTGAATGTCGACAAAGCTAGGGGTCGTACCGAGCAAAGTTACCGAATCAAGCGTGTTTTTCTCGGTTTTCACCGTGCTGGTAGCCACTGCAATCGGAGCAGCCGCCGTCACTTTTTCGATCGTCTTAATCGTATCTACATCAGAAAGGGCAAGATTGCTCTTCTGATAAGCATTCGACGAAGTCAACTCAGCCACGATCGAGCCCACTGTATCTTTCGGGCTATTTGGGCGCACCACAATCAAATCTGAGCCAATGCCTTTAACTTGGTTTGAGACAAGACGGGAAATACTACCCATCAAGGAAAGAATCAAGATAATACAAGCCACACCGATCGCAATACCAAGGCAGGTCAAGAATGAGCGCGTGCGATTTTCTTTAATTGAAGTTCTTGCTAGGCGCAAATGCGTCTTAAATAGTGCCATCGACATTATTTTTTCCTCCCACCTTTCTTGCGCGACCTGCGCGCAGCTTTTCTTTCTTCAACCGGCTTTGGCAAATTGTTATCCGAAACCGTCTTCACATCAGTATCAATCTGGCCATCGAGCATATTAATCACACGAGTAGCATAGGTCGTTAGGGAAGGGTTATGAGTCACCATGATGATGGTGTTGCCTTCCTCATGAATCGCTTTAAGCTCTTCCATCACAATATGGGAACTACGCGAATCAAGGTTACCAGTTGGCTCATCAGCCAAGATAATCTCTGGGTCGGATACAATTGCGCGCGCAATCGCCACGCGCTGCTGCTGGCCACCAGACAGTTGATAAGGGAAATAATACTCGCGTTCCTGTAAATGGAAGCGGCTGAGCGTCGAGGAAGCTTGTTTGAGTTGAGCGGTCTTAGAATGGCCAGTATAAACCAGTGGCAAAGCCACATTTTCAATAATCGGCAGGTCTGGAATTAGATTGAAATCCTGGAAGATAAAACCAATTTTCTTAGCACGTAGTTTAGCTTGGCGACGCGACGAAATACTTGCCACATTCTCACCATTTAAAACATACGAACCCTCAGTTGCACGATCGAGCAACCCAATCGTGTTAAGAAGAGTGGTCTTACCGCAGCCCGAAGGTCCCATAATCATAATAAATTCACCGCGTTTTACAGTGAGGTCGACATTTTTGAGGGCAAAAGATTCGGTATCGCCGTAGCCATACCTTTTTGTGATGCCCTTTAACTCTATTACCGTGTTATTTGCTCCCATATTTTCCCTTAAATAAAAAATTTTGGCGGAAGCGAGAGGATTCGAACCTCCGGTACGGTTGCCCGCACACACGCTTTCCAAGCGTGCTCCTTAAACCACTCGGACACACTTCCATCTGGGAGAATTATACCATGCAGACCGCTATTTTAAAACCACCAAATTTTCAATGTGTGGCGTGCGTGGGAAGAAGTTAAATGTCTTCATTGCCTCAATATTGTAACCATCAAGTAGCATCTTTACATCGCGCGCCTGAGTCGCCGGATTACAAGAGAGATAAATAATCTTTTTCGGATGCACCTCGAGCAACTTTTCAATCAGTTTTTTGTCACACCCAGCCCGTGGTGGGTCCACAATCACCGTCATGTCTGGCTCAATATAATCTAGAACTTCCTCAGACTTTGCTAACACTGCTTTCGCCCCTGTTCCTTTGGCATTTTCAACCGCTTCTAGGTAAGCCGCTTTGTTGCTTTCCACCAAAATCGCATCTTCTGCCACCGAAAGCCCAATCGTCCCCACACCAGAATAAAGATCGAGCACCCTACCCGGCTCCACATATTTTTTAATCTCTGAAAGAGCTAGTTCATAAACTGGCAAGTTAATCTGGAAAAAGCCATTCGGGGAATAAGAATACTCGTGTCCCAAAATCGTATCTCTCAAATTATTAAACACCGGATGTGGCTGATGGTTTTCAAACAAACCACCTCTTACCTCACCAGCCTGATTACAGCGCAGAAGCAAAGACTGATATTTGCGCGCCTCTTCGCCGCGCGCATTCAAATCATCCACCACCGAGCAGGCATGCTCAAAAATCTCTGGTTTTTCAATCGAAGATTTATCAATTGGCATCTTGCGATGCGAGCCGCGTTGATGAAACGCCAAATGAATCTTTGAATCTGCGAAATCATAATAAAGCGCATATTCCATCTTGTTACGATAGCCAAATTGCACCCCGTCGCTCACCACTTCAGGCGCAGCAACCTCGATTTGGTTCTGCCTAAACACCTCTTGCACCAATTCACCTTTTAGCTTTTGTTCATAGTCAAAATTCATCATCTGCCACGGTGAAGTCGAAAGATAACAGTCATCAAGTGGTTTCACACGATGAGGAGAAGGCTGCTCAATTTTTAATGCAATCGCCTCAAGATAATGCGATTTTTTCTTTGTTACCTCATACTCAACCACTTTTTCACCCGGCAAAGCATTCCAGAAAAAAATCTTCCGCCCATCCGCGAGCGTTCCAAGCGCCTGTCCACCAGGAATCATTTTCTCAACCAAAACAGCTTCCATTGCCACCAATTATACCACATCCACCCCTTTACTTTTACGCTAATTTTTGTTATAATATACGCATTATGGTCGACGATATACGGGCCCTCGAGCGCAGTCCTTCTTTATACAATCCCGGCGCTGGCAAACCAGGTTCCAAAAAGAAAAAATCCTTACTTAAAAAAGGCGGAGCTACTCTAGCTGGCATCGCTATCATAGGATTTGTTTTGATTGCCGCCCTTATTAATGCTGGCACGCTTGTTCCAACCATGGTTGAGACCTCCTTAATCGACGAAACCGACATCCAGTGCGCCAACGGCACCATCGACAAAGAGTGGGCTTTCATCGAATCTTTGAACCAAGGCGCCGCTCCGTCCGACACGATTGAGAATCTTAAAGAGTCTAACATCTTAATCGGCCGCCTAGACGAAAACAACAATTTCGTCGAAGATTCTCAAGGCACGCTTCTTAAAAAAGGCGACAAAGTTCTCGCTGGACAAGACCTCTTTAATGCTTTCCAAACCGATGTCGACCTTTATAAAGCTTTTGATGCCGCCACCTATTCCTGTGCCGCTTTCTATTATGATGACGCCGCTGAGCGCACTTTTGCTGAGCTCGGCACTGGCCGCAACAATTATCACGAAAGCACCAATTTCGACGCCGCCATCACCTATTACATGGATAGTGACGCCAATATCAACATCAACAGCGCTGAGTACGTCGAAAAAACCGTCGTTGATTCCGATGGCAAAACCTACAAAACCGCTTCCTACGAAAACACCGGTGACAGCGTCAACCCATACAACTCCACTGCCGAAGATTTAGTGGAAGCCACCCGCATTAAAAACCCTGCCGCCACTAGCGAAGAATCCGCTTTAAACACCGCTGACGTTCTCAAAGTAGCTGACACCGCCGCCAAAGAGCAGCGCTCTAGCCGCTTCTTCCTCTACTTTATGGAAGGCATCGACAAAATGAAAGCTGGCGATGGCGACACTGCTCCAGTTAACGATATTATGAATTTCCTTACTACTTCATCCACTGTAGATGTAGTTGATACTACTACTGGTGAAGTTAAACAAATCACCGGCACCCCACTCGATTCGCCAGCCCTCAACGCGGTTCTTTCTGGCACCGCCGTTTCTGCCGATGCCTCCAAAAACTATTCTTCGGATCGCGTCCTGCAAACCATTGAAAACCAACTCAATCTCAATGTTGCCGAAACCAACCCGGAAGGCAACCTCGCCTTTGACGCTATTGGTTCCACGGTTTCTTCGTTCTCGCAAAACGTCAGTGGTATTATTTCCAGATTTATCAAAAACGGTATCCAAACAGTTGAGTTTGGCGTTTTATCGCCAATCATCCCAACTATTTCTAGCTCCCTCATCAAAAATAGCGCCGTAGACTCAATTTATGGCGTCTCAGGCGGGGAAATGCTTGTCGAAGGCGCCGTCAACGTCGGTCGCAAACTCGCCTCAAAAGGTAGTGGTGCCACCGCTGGTGATAGCGCCACAGTACTTGGCTACCAAAAACAAGTCCAGCAAATCGCTGCACTCAATAAAGCGGTCGAGGCAAGCTCACTTAGTCCATTTGACCTCACCTCTAAAAGCACCTTCCTCGGTTCATTCGCCTACCAATTACTCCCAGTGTTAACCAAATCCACCTCACTCACCAGTCTCGCCACCAACACCTTAGCAGCTATAATTCCATCCGCTCATGCCGACGGGGAAGAGACTAAAATCCTGACCAGTTTCGGTAATTGTGAAACTTACGCTTCGGTTGGCGCTGTTGGCTCTGCCCATTGTTCACTAATCGGCACCTTTGACACTTCCACCCAAAACGATCCATATCACAACCAAGAATATCTTGATTTCGTCGAGGCTAACACCTATCTTGATAGTAACGGCAACCGCCAAATTAAAGACAACTCCGCTCTCGCCGACTTCATCCTTTACAACAACGAGCGCATTTCACCGTTCGGCACCCTTGACGCCGGCATCATTTCTTCCAAAAAGAACACCCTTAGCTTCCTTACTCCGTTAACGGATACCGCCACCGCCGTCCTCCTTCTTAATACCGCCACGCCAGAAGAAAAAGCCATCGCCTCTGGCGCCGCCTTCGTTAATTCGGCCAACAACCCATACTGGGATACTTACAAATATGCCCAACGCTACGTTTCAATTAACCGCGCCGTCTCAATGTTGAAAAAATTCTCCACCGACCCTACCGCTTATCAAAGCCTCAAAGGCTGCGAAGGCACTCTTGATCCAGTCATCGCCTTCACTGAAAAACACGCTAACTATATCGCTTCCCAAAACACTCCTTTCACCCTCTCCGCTCCAGAAACTACCACCCAAAAAGCCACTAATTACGCCCCGGCTAAGGCTGATCAAAATCTAGCGGTCAAACCCCTCAACACTCGTAATAATCACTTGGTTGTCGCGGAAGTTATCAACCAAACACTTGCGCCGCGTTTCGTCGAGCTCCGAGAATACATCATCAAGCAAAACGATTGGACGCTTTGCTAATTTTTCAAACACCATCTCTGCTTCAATAAATTTTAATGCCAAAATAATTGAGCGCACCTCCCCGCGCGAAGCTGAACCGTCCGCTAATTTTTGGTTAAACATAAAGACATAATCGTCTCTATGTATCCCAAAACTCGTGTGGCCAAGTAGTCGATCTCTCTCAAAATTCATCTCAAGTAGCTTCAAATATTTATCACTATTTTCATCCGCTTCGCTCGAAAGCTCAATTTTTACCTCATCCTCATTGTTTGCAATCGAGCGATAAACCTTAGTTAGTCGTTCGTTAATCTCAGCCACAAATTGTTGCCTAAATTTCGCAATTTCTGCACCATATTTAGCCAGTAGAATGTTCCAAGAAAACATACTATCTGGCTTCAAAAACTCACTTTTTAGAAGTTCGTTGCACTGTTTTAAAGCTTTTTCATACTTCAAGAGCGAATCATTATACTTTTCATTAAACTGACTAAAAATACGGTCAAAATATTCCCGCCTTCTTGATGGGGAAGAAGAAATCAAATTTAAATCAGACGGCAAGAACAACACCACTGGATATTTATTCTTCTTTGGTAAACGCTTGGATTTCTTATCTACAATCACAAAAGTCTTACTATTACCATCAAAGGTCGCCACGCTTTTTTCACCATTCATATATTCGAGCTCAATACGATAAAATTCTTCTCCTCGCTTCAAAATTTCCGCGTCTACCGCACGAAAACTCTTGCCACGCGTTAAAATATAAATCGCTTCAAGCACCGAAGTCTTACCGCAGCCATTCTCGCCCAAAATCAAAGAAGTCGAATCCGTACACTCTAATAGATATTCAGAGTGATTACGAAAATTAACTAGTTTGACCGACTTTATAATCATGAATTAAGAGGCATAATAATATGCGTATATTTCTTATTTTTAACATTCTTCATTAATACTGGAGAAATCTTTGGAGAAAAAGTAAAAATCACCTTATCTTCATCAAGAGCGTTCAAGGCATCAATCAAGAATCTAGAATTAAGATTTACTTTACCAGCTTCATTAACCTTGGTTTCAATCTCAGAATCATTTTCACCAAACTCGTTAGCCACTGATTTTACCGAGAAAGTACCAGTTTTCTTAGCCTCACAAACAATCGAACCACCTACTTCCCTAGAGAAAAGTGCTGCAAGTTTTGTTACACGCATTAATTCATCTTTCGGAAGCTCCACCTCAATACTATTATCGGTTGGGAAAAGTTTACGATATTCAGGGAATGAAGCATCGATCAGTTTTGAAATAATCTCCACCTCACCCATTCTAAAGCGCACCAAATCTTCACTAAAGGAAATTTCAATCTCATCCACATCATCACTTAACGATCTCATCACCTCCTGTAGGGAACTAGTTGGCACGATTGCTGCCACTTCACTCTCCACCTTATCTACCAAAATTTTTTCAGCCAAACGGTAACCATCGGTTGCTGCTACCGCCAGTTCACCATCAATTGTATTGAAATACACACCGGTAAGCGCTGGACGAGTTAAATCATTTGAGCTAGCCACAATCACTTGATTAAGACCACTCTTGAATTCATCTACCCCCATCTTAAAAATCACAGCTTCTTTTTCGCTAATTTCCGGAAGTTCAGGGAAGTCATCCGCCAGAGTACCATTAATAACGGAGGAGTATTTACCGGCAGAGATCGTAATCTTAGTATCTTTAGTTTCAATTTGGATGTTTTCACCCTTTGGAAGGTTGGAGACGAACTCCGCAATCAGCCTCGCTGGCACAGTCACCACACCGTTTGAGGCATCGGATACAGGAAGGTAATCAATCACTGCCATATCTAAATTGGTGGTAGTGAAGGTTACTTTTTTATTATCAACTCTAATTAGGACATTGTTTAAAATAGGTAGAGTGGTTTTATTGTTGGTTACCCTACTCACAATATTTAAGGCTTTTGAAAGTTTTTCTTGTGTGACTACGATTTTCATTTTAATCCCTTCCTTTTATTAAATTATTTTAATAGTAATAGTAAGCTATGTGGAAACTGTGTAAAACATCCTATTTAATAGAGAGAAATTTCTGTTTAAAACTACGTTAAAAACTTTGTAAAACTTCTGTGTAAAACCACTATTTATGACTTTTGCACTTTTTTCTTCACACTTTTTCAACGTACTTTTAGACAGGTTTTTGCACGAGTTTTTCCACATTTTAGCCATAAATCTTCTCCTTAATCTCCTCAATCTGATCGCGCAAGGCAAAATCTAGAGCTAAATCTTGGGTAATTTTCTTAATACCATGCATTACCGTGGTGTGGTCTTTTACACCTACTTCCTCAGCGATTTTATTAGTTGAAAGACCTAATTCTTTTGAAAGTAGGAACATTGCTATCTGGCGAGCAGTCTTAATATTGGATACACGGCTCTTGCCACACATTTCTTTTACGGATAATTGATAGTGTTTTGCCACTTTATCAACGATATTACGAGCCGAAACGGTGTGGAGTTTAGTGGTTTTTTGTACACTAATTAAACCATTTTTAATTAATTCTAGTGGTGTTACGCCACGTACATCAGCAGTAAGACGAATCCTGGAGAGCTCACTCTCAAGGTCGCGAATATTAGTATTAATATTCTCCGCAATATATTCGATTGCCTCGTCCTCAATTTCGATTCCATCAAACTCTGCTTTTGACTTCAAGATAGCGCACTTATCTTCAAACTTTGGTAGTTGTAAATCAAACGCACCACCCCAGGTTAACCTTGAAGCAAGACGCATATCCATGGTTTTAATCTGGTTTGGTAGGCGGTCTGAGGCCACAATAATCTGTTTATTGAGCTGATAAAGGTCATTAAAGATATTAAAGAATTCTTCCTGACTCTTTTCCTTACCCACAATTAACTGAATATCGTCCACAATCAAAACATCGAGCTTCTGAAATTTTTTATGGAACTCTTTACCTTTGCCATTTTGTACAGAATCCACAAAATCTGAATAGAAGTGTGAAATTGGGGTATATAAAACCTTTGCCTTAGGGTTACGCTTCAAGATTTCATTACCAATCGCCTGGATTAAGTGAGTCTTACCAAGGCCTGGTCCACCATAAAGGAAGAACGGATTATAAGATGTACCTGGCGCGTCGATAATACTCTTAGCTGCCGACACTGCCAAATCGTTATTGGAGCCAATTACAAAATTCGCCAAGGTATAACGACTATTCAAACCGTTTTCGTGGCCAGAATTAGATGCCAAATCTTTACGACGCTGTTTAATTTGTTCACCGATTGGCGCAACGGTAACACTGCGAGTCACCTCACGTGGCTTAATTTTTGGCTTATTAGTGGCTTGCACCTCAAACGAAACCGTCTTAACTTCTACACCATTATTAATTAAGGCTTTTTTGATCGTCTCAAAATAACGGCTCTGTAATTGTTTGACGAAGAAAGAATTTTTGACGCCAATACGAATATTTCCACCATCGGTCGAGATTAGGGAAATATCAGAAAACCAGGTCGAAAAATTAGCCGGGGAAATCTGTTGTTCGATTTCAGCTAACACATTCTTCCATACATCGTACATTTGGCCTCCTTCAAGACTCCATTATACACAAAGTTTGGACTTTTCCACAGGTTTTTATCTGTAAATTTTTATGTTCTAATAATAATTCAATTTATAGGGGTGGTTTTTCCACAACTTTTGCCACGTCCCTATAGGTAGTGTGGAAAACTCCTTGAAAAATGTGGAAAAATGCGCTATACTAAAACAAGATTTTGAAAATATTTAAAATTTAAGGAATAATATGCCAAAACGCACATACCAGCCACACAAGCGCCAGCGCGCCGTGGAACACGGTTTTATGAAGCGCAACGCTACCAAGAACGGTAAAAAAGTCTTGGCTCGCCGCCGCCTCAAAGGCCGCGCTCGTTTAACCGCTTAAAAAATATCCCTGTTGAAGGGATATTTTTTATTTAGTGTTATAATATAAGAGATGTTAAATAAAAAATACCGATTTCATTCACGTGGTGGTGTGCGTTTTGTTTTTCAAACAGGCAAAACCGTTCGTAGCCAAAAGATGTCCTTAACTACGCTCGATAATGAGCGCGGTTTTACTCGGGTGGCCGTCGTGGTGTCGAAAAAAGTCCTCAAGACTGCCGTAGGGCGCAATCGTATTCGCCGCCGTGTTTATGAAGCGATTCGTCAGAACTTCGAAGATCTCCCAGAAAAACGTGATTATATTTTTACGGTTTTTACCAAAGAGATTGCTGATATGCCGTATAAAGAGCTTGAAAAAATCCTCGGCGACCTAGTTGCGGAGTCCCGCATTTCTTGATATAATTACCCCAATGAGTACAAAAAAGAAGGTTATCGCATTACTTATTTTAATCGCCGCTATTACCGGCATGGTTCTTACTGGCGGCTTCTTCCAACTAATTGATTTTCTCGTTGTTCGCCCAATCGTCAACATTCTCTTTATGACCTACAACCTCGTGGGTGACTTCGGTCTTGCGATTATTATCTTTACTATCCTAGTTAAGCTCGCAATGTGGCCGCTCGTCAAAAAGCAGCTTCGCCAAACTCGTCTCATGAAAAAGCTCCAGCCAGAGCTTGCTCAAATCCGTAAGAACTGCAAAGGGAACAAACAGCTCGAATCCCTCCAAACCATGGATCTTTACAAGCGCTACAATGTTAAGCCAGCCGGCTCCATTGTTACGCTTTTGATTCAGCTCCCAATCTTTATTGCTATCTTTGGTGCCATCCGTGTGATTGCTCAGCCAATGCAGGCAGACAACGTCACTAACCGCGCTTATGACATCGTCGCCTATGATGGCTCCCTTATCAAAGAGATTAAAGACAAACAAATCAACTATTTTGCCGACCTCGCCGCCAACGCCGAACTGCCAAAAGAAGAACAAAAAGAAGTCGTCTACGACTTCCACCCACAACTCTTTGGCAAGGTCAACCTCGACGTTAAAGCTAGCGACGTTCTAAGCAATTTTAGTAAAAGCGCACTATTTATCTTACTCTGTGCCATCGCCGCTGCAGTGGTCCAGTATCTAATTACTCGTCAACAAACTCCGTCCGGTAAATCCGAAAAGAACAAAGGCTTCCGCGCCATCATCAAAGATGCTAAAGCCGGCAAAGATGTCGACCAAGCCGATATTAATGCCTACTCGGCCCGTCAAATGGGCGCCATGATGCCACTCATGATGTTCCTCATCATGTTTAATCTCCACGGCGCATTGGCCTTCTATTACTTCCTCAGCAACCTTATGACTTTGGTTCAGCAAAAGATCATTCTCGCCAAGACTCGTGATGAGCTCGACGATATGACCGACAAAACTATTCTTAAAGAACTTAACAAAATTCAGGAAGCTGAAATTGTAAACAAAAAAACAGGAACAAAAATCACACGTATCTCCGCTAAAGATATTAAAAAGAAAAGGAGATAACCAACATGAATAAAGACGAATCGATTCGCTTCGCCGCGAAATATCTCGAGGATTTGCTGAGCTTCTTCGGTATCAATGTAGCCGTTTACTCAACAATCGACGACGAAGTCATTCAATTATCTGTTCCGTCCACTTCGCTAAACTCGCTACTTATTGGCAAGAACGCCGATAATCTCCGCGCTTTGCAACACATTGTGCAGGCTGCCTTGATTGCACGCGATGGCGAGGTTACTCGCGTCAACGTCGACGTTGCCGATTATAAGCGTCAACGTGCGGACCGTATCGCCGATAAGGCCGAAGGCTGGATCAAGCGCGTGCGCGAGACCGGGGAACCAATGCGCATCGACCTCAACGCCGCAGATCGTCGCGTCGTTCATAAGCTCGCCGAAGACTATTCGGATATCGCCACTCACTCTGAAGGCGAAGGTAAAGAACGCCAGCTCATCATCGAAAAGATTAAAACCGCAGAATAAAAAAAGAAGCCCCCGAGGGGGCTCTTTTTTATTGTTGTTCTTCTGCAGGTTTTTCTTCTTCGTTTCCAAGAATCAGAACGATGTCTACGCCCTCGGTGTCTATGCCTTCCGGTGCGGTAGTTTTCTCAAGTGCCACATCGTAGTGTTTCTTAAGGGCTTGTACAGTATTGATGACGCGCTCGTCTAGCATATAGATTGTGTTGCCTTTATAGTCGCCTTCTGGGGCATTATCGATACCGACGATCGTGTAGCCAAGAGCCTCAAGTTCAGCTTTAGCTGTACCGGCTAAACCGGCTTTATCGGTGCCGTTAAGAATAACTACTCTTGCCGCATCGCGCACGATTGGGCTGTCAGATAGCTGCTCTTTAACACGGTTACGAATCGCATAATAATTGCCTTCACCGGCAGATGGAATCACATAGGAAATACCGTTAATATTAGCAGTAGAGAAGTAATAAAGGCCACTATCATAATCTACCAGCGGTACTTGGCGGGTACTATTGAGGTCGAATTCAAAGGTGAGATGAATAGCGGTCTTGATATTGCTCATCGAGAAATTGGTGCGAAGGTTGTCGCCTAGAGTACCAAACAAGCCAAGCATAGTATCAAAGCTGAGGTTCTTAGCATAGATTTGGTCTTTAATACCAATCAAAATCTTTTGTTGGCTATTGCCGCGGGAGAAGTCGCCCATACGGGTTTGGTAGCGAGCACGAGCAATACCGAGCGCTTGGTGGCCATTAATTGTGGTTGGTACGCCAGCGGTGATTACTTCCACGTGATTGCCGCCCTCTGCATCGCGGTAATCGTATTCGATAGTTTCGTCGAGCGTTACAGTAATACCGTCAATGGCGTCGACGATTTGAATAAGGGAACCCCAGTTAATATGGGCGTAATATTGGAAGTCGATACCGAGCACATCATTTACTGTCTTCATTAGCGCCTGGGCACCAGCTTCTTCGTTATCATTATTGAGATTATGGCACCAATAGACTTCGTTAATTTTGCCAGTGCCAGTACAGCGGTCTGAGACCTTTAAGTCACGCGGCAAGCTAATCATTACGATATCGCCAGTGTTCTGATCAATTGAAATAGCCATAATGGAGTCAGTTAGCTGAGCACCATCATGTACGCCGTTGCCTTCGTCGCCATCCATGTTGTAGCCAGAGGTACCAAAGGCTAAAATATTAGTACGACCGTTAGCATCAGTTGCGAGTGGTTCATAGTTCTCGCCACCCATCAGGGAACCAATCGCCTCAAAGATATTGCTACGGCCACCGGTAATTTTCATAATGATGTCGTTACCCCAAATACAAAGCGCGCAGCCAGCACCAAGAATCAGAACCAGGATCGTCAAAAGAATAATTTTAACCTTGGAACGCTTCTTTTTGCCTTCTTTTTTGGCTTTCTTGGCAAGCTTCTTCTCGGCCTTGCGAGCTTTTTTATCATCAAGCTCATCTTCTTCCTTGGCGGCTTTTTTCATTGGCTCATTGGATTCGGTCAATTCTTCGCTTTCGGAATCAAAGTTAAAGGTTTCAACTGGGGCCAGGAAATCATCCACGGAGACTTTTTTGGCTTTTTTAGCAGCTTTTTCGGCCTTCTTGTCGGCTTTTTTGGTGGCTTTACGTTCGGCCTTGAGGGCTTTTTTATCCTCTTTGATAGCAGCCTCAACATCTTCGACCGACTCTTCAAAAATCTCAGCAGACTCAACAATCTCTTCGGTTGCAGGCTCTTCAAAGAGCTCCTCGCTGGTGACCTCTTCGATTTCCTCTATTACCGGTTCGTCTACGACTGGTTTAACTTCAATAATCTTGCGGCGCGCATTTGTCTTAGCTGCCGGCTTCTTCGCAGTTTTCTTAGGGGTAGCGATACCGTCAATACTGGTCTTTTTGGTCGCTTTTTTATTGCGGCGGATCTCTAGCCCATCAATTGATTTATTTTTTTCCATTGTTATAATTATAGCATATGAAGGTTAAGCTTACGAAAAAACAACTCGCGCTTTTGAATTTTTTGCAGGACTTTACAGAGGAAAACGGTTTTTCCCCTACCTATCGCGAGATTCAGTCTGGGCTTGAACTTTCTTCGGTTTCGGCCGTAGCTGAGCACATCGATAATCTTGTCGAAAAAGGCGTCATCAAAAAAGTTCCAGGCGCCGCTCGTTCGCTTGAAATTCTGGATTTTCGTCACCAAGAAACCGTAGACCTATTTAAGGCTAAGCTCGAAACGGCCTCAATAGAGGAAAAAGAAGTTTTGGTTAAAGCCGCGAATATTTTAGAGCTTGATCTTGATAACTAAGATTGCTATTTTCCTTGACCTCTAGCCACAAACCTGTTATGCTTTTATTAGGAGGACCACCTCAATGCGAAGAAAAAAACGAAAAAACGGAAAAATTATCTTTGGTATTTTAATTATTGCCGCTCTCGGTGTAGCCGGGTTTTTCTGCTATGAATATTTCTTGAAGCCAAAAGAAGAAAACAAACCAGACAATTCTTCGCAGACGGTCACCCCTACCCCAGTTGAAAATCCGGACGATGGTCGCGGCGAAACGCCAGAAAAACCACTTGAAAAAGAGCCGGTCGTCCAATATGACGGCGATAATCCGAACGAAGCCAGTGGGCTTACCGGAGTTATCACCTATGCTGGCGCCACAGACAGCAACGTTATTATTCGCGTAAATATTGATCAATATGTCGACGGCGGCTCCTGCAACTTGAGCCTTTATCAAAACGGCAATGCTGTTTATCAGGCTGGAGCCTCTCTAATTGCGGATGTTTCTACTTCTACTTGTGACGGCTTCAATATCACGCGCTCATCTATTTATAATGCAGGCGGCACTTACGAAATCGTAATTGATCTATTTGCTGGCGATAAAAAAGGCACCATTAAAGGGGAAGTGAGTCTATGAGGCGCCACGATCGCCGCCTCAAATTTGTCGTCTTAGGACTTTTTGTTGCCGTGAGTTCATTGGCCTTCCTGCTCGGTCGTCTTCGCTCGGACGATGTCGACGCCGCCAGTCTCGCCAATTTTGACCCAGGCTTTATCATTAGTGACTACACGATGAGTAACTATAACTCAATGTCGGTCGCCGAAATCCAAGCCTTCCTCACTATGAAAAACCCTTGCAGCAATCGCGACTACAGTTATTACCAAGCGCTTTCCGCCAGCAACCCAAACGTCAAATGGCACTGGAAAGACGGTCATTTTGTCTGTCTATCAGAAGAGCTCTTTGGCGATGGCATGGTGATTGGCGAAGGGAAGACCGCTGCACAAATTATTTATGAAACCGCCCAGGAATACAAAATCAACCCACAGGTTTTGATTGTTTTGATTCAAAAAGAATCCAGCCTGATTACGGATCCAATCCCGAACAACTATGATTACCGCACCATGACCGGCTTTGGCTGTCCAGACACGGCGCCGTGTGACGCTAAATACTTTGGCTTTAAAAACCAGATCAGAAAAGCCGCTTGGCTCTTCCGCGAAGTCTTGGACGGTGGCTGGACCAACTACCCACTGGGCGAAAACTATGTTCAATATAACCCAAATGCCAGCTGTGGCGGCTCCATCGTGAACATCCGCAACTTAGCCACCTCGGCCCTCTATCGCTACACACCATATCAGCCAAACGCCGGCGCTATCTCTGCCGGCTACGGCACCGCCTACTGCGGCGCCTACGGCAACCGCAACTTCTATCTATATTTTGAGGATTGGTTTGGAGGAATCACAAACACTGACCCAACAGCGGAAGAGATAAATAAAGTTTACGAAAAAAACAAAAGTTTGCTTGGGGATAAAAAAGGAAAAATTGGCAGTAATGCAACCACCGGCATTAGCTGGCAAGAATATCAAAACGGTCTTATCGTCGGCAACCAAAAACATGGTTATTATGTGTCTATGGGGGAAATACGCAAAGTCTGGCAGGAGACTGGCTTTGAGTCCGGTATCCTGGGCTTTCCAAAAAGTAACATCAGCAGCAACGCAACTATCCAATGGCAGGTATACGAACATGGTCTCATTGTCGGTAATGAGCAACATGGCT
>JAZRPR010000028.1:0-3000 GCA_045649305.1 Candidatus Nanosyncoccus sp. | reverse complement strand
AATCCAGAATTTATTCTGGATTCTTTGAGGCGACGCCCGGTGGAAAGCTTTTGCACTAGCAAAAGCGTCATCCTGCCAGCCTAGCCATAAAAGCTATAACTATTATTTACGTATTAATGTTATAATATGTATTATGTTTAGAAAAACGCAAAAAAACAAAAAATATTTCATCATAGCCTATTGTGTCACTATTCTATTTGTGGCGTTTTTTTTAGCCCAAAACACCTTTGCAGATGACGTCAATGACGTCGTCGAAACTACCTTTTTTGGCAACCTCAAAGACGATGGCAAAGGTTGCGGTGTTTATACTGTCCTGAACATGGTCCTGGATATTATGACTATCGGCATTGGTATTCTCGGTGTTATAGGCGTTATGATAGTGGGTATTCAATACCTTACCGCTAAAGATAATGAAGCTCAAACCCAAAAAGCCAAACGTCGCATCACTGAAATCATCATCGGAATCACGCTTTATGCCATTCTCTATGCGGGGCTCAATTTCTTGCTACCAGGAGGCAAAATGAACGCCAGCCGGGAATGCGAAAAGGTTACGACTAGCGACACCTCATCTAACAATAAAAACTCCTCCAGCCAGAGCAAACCAACAAACAGCTCATCCAAGAATACGAGCACCAAGAACTCATCCACTCAAAAACAAACCAAAAGCGATGCGGAACTCAATCTCGAGTTACGCAATAAAATTAGCGACGTTGGTGTTGCTCTTGCTTGGTCGTCCACAAACTCTCCGTACAAAAGTCGCCCCAATAAAGCCTTCTCAAAGGCTGCAAACGCTCTCAAAATTACAAAGGGCGAAACTAATCCTTGCCGTAAAAAGGCAATGGCATGCGGTATTTATGTTGGCACCGTGGTTAGATACTCTGGCGTCGATCCCAAATTACCCAAGTCCTCCAAGAGGATTTACAAATACGTTAGAGCCAAAGGCGAGTACAAGAACGACGGAGGCAACAAAAAATGGAAGGAGCTCAAAAACAAGAAAGATGCCAAACCAGGCGATATCGCGCTTAAAGTTATTAACGGCGTAGGTAAACACGTCGCCCTCTATGTCAAGAATAAAAAAGGCAAAACTGTCACGGCGGAGGCCAGCCTATGTAACTATTATGGTGTTGTTAGAAGCAAGAAAAAATACATCAATGATAGCCAGTATAAAATCTATCGCTTTGTTGGTACCTAAAACACGCAACTATCGCGTTTATATTCCTTTACATTTAACCATTAATGCATTACAATAACAATATGAACAACAATGATTTTGAAGAAAATTTTATGCAGAATGTCAAGCAGACATTGCCTCAGCGCCCACAGCAACCAAGCAATCAAACCTCAGCACAGCCTTCAAAGCTACCCTTAATCATCGCTATAGTTTCGGTATTCATCGCTCTAGTCGAACTAGTCGTGATAGTTTTCCTAATTGTCAATAATTATGAAACCGAAGACGACATCACGGCTGATGATAGCTCGGATTTTGAAATATCTACCAGCACTCCATTCAGCTTTGACGACGAAGGAAATATCTCTGCCTTTGACCTGACCTGCACCGCCGAAAATGGCGATAAATACACATTTAGCAAGGCAAAAAAATACACCAAAACTTCAGCATCGTCCTCTACTAGTTCTGGCATCTACTCCACCGTTAAAGGAACGGCTATTATTCTCAATAACACGGAAAGTGAAGAAGAAGCTCCAGTCCTCTATTATGACGGAGAATATGTTTTTGAGCATACTACACCTTACGAGTGCATCTCGGAAGAATAACCCTGTCGCAAGCAAGTCATTTTTTATCACGTCAGTCCAAAGTACTTAGCATACCCCTTGTGCTTATCTAAAAAGTGTGCTATAATATATATATGGCAACGAAAAAAAGAAAAACCACCAAAAAACGCAGCACCTCCAGCACAAGACGTGCCAGTAGCAAGAGGGAAGCGCCAGTCGAGCACGAGCTCCCCGGCGGTTTTTGGCGCCAGATTTTCGCAGTTCTACTAATCGCTCTGGCTCTCTTTTTCGTCATCACTTGGTTCGGCCACGGCGGCTCCGCTTTGAACGCCGTCCACGACACCATCATGAAGGGCATCGGTCTCGCCACCTACTTCATCCCGGCCATCCTCGTCTACATCGCCATCAAGATTTTCCGGAGCGAGAACAACCGCATCTCCATCGCCATCTACATCGCCTCCGTCCTCATGCTCCTCTGGCTCTCCGGTGTCGGCGCCATCTGGAATAACGGCGGCATCGTCGGCGACTGGCTGAACGGCCTCATGACCAAAGCCCTCGACCAAACCTTCGTCATCATCATCTATATCGTTCTCATTTTCATCACCGCCCTCTTCATTCTTCAGCTCTCCCCGGTCACCTTCTTCAAAGGCACCAAAAACATCGGCAAACGCCAGAAACCTGCCAACGCCGACGACGAAGACTCCGGCAAGAAGAAGAAGCTCGGCCAACTCGAAATCAAAGTCAACTCCGGCCTCGGTGCCGACGCTCCCGCGCAGGCCGCTCCCGCTCGCTCCCGCCTCCTTCACAAATCCGCCATTAAGACCCCACCGAAGCCCGAGCCCGCCGACACCCCGAAGGAGCCCACCGCCCTCGTGGCTGTTTCCGACCCCGACTGGAAGATGCCTTCTACTGATCTCCTAGAGAAGAAGCAATCTCCCGCCGACGCCGGTAACATCCAACAAAACGCCTACATCATCAAATCCACCCTCGCCGAGTTCGGCATCGAAGTCGAAATGGAAGGCGCCAACGTCGGCCCCCGCGTCACTCAGTACACCATGAAGCCGCCAGCCGGCGTCAACCTATCCAAGATTCTCTCCCGTGACAAAGAGCTCGCTCTGAACCTCGCCGTCGACAAGATTCGTATCGAAGCCCCCATCCCAGGCACCCGCTCAGTCGGTGTCGAAATCCCCAATGCCAGAAGCGCCGACGTCCGCATGCGCGGGGGCCTCGGGTCCCCCGCATGGAAGAAAGGCAAAGAGCCCCTCCCCC
>JAZRPR010000027.1:0-2761 GCA_045649305.1 Candidatus Nanosyncoccus sp. | reverse complement strand
GTGAGAACGGAAGTGTGGGCTTTATCGATTTCATCGAGGAGAATAAGGGAGAAAGGCTGTTTCATGACTTGCGCGGTAAGGCTGAGAGAATCGGAGGCGCCGTCGCGAATAAGGCGAGCGACGTCGGAGGAGGAAACGAATTCATTCATGTCGAGGCGAACGATATTTTTCTCGCCGTTAAAGTAAACTTCGGAGAGGGATTTGGCGAGCTCGGTTTTACCGACACCAGTGGGGCCAAGGAAGAGGAAGGTGCCGATAGGGCGGGTTTGGTTTTTGACGCCGGCGGCAGCGCGGCGGAGAGCGTTGGAAACGGCGGAAACGGCTTCTTCTTGGTCGACCATGCGTTCGTGAATGAGGTGTTCGAGACCGAGGAGCTTCTCGCGGTCGGCGGTGTCGTCGGCAACTTTGACTTTGACGCCGTAAGATTTTTCGACGGCGGTTTGGACGGAAGCTTCGGTGACGAGGCCATCTTCGGCGTAACCGGCGGCAGATTCAAGGAGTAGTTTGGCGCAGCCAGGCATGGCGACGTCTTGGATATATTGTTTGCTAAGTCGATAGGCGGTTTCGAGGGATTTGTAAGTGTAGATGACACCTTTGGCGTGTTCGAAATAAGGGACTTGATCCATGAGGATTTGGATGGTTTCCTCGTGGTTGCTGGGGTGAACCATGATTTTATTAAGGGAACTGGCAAGGGCTGGGTTCTTCGCAGAGATTTCGAGGAAACGTTGGTCGTCCATGACGAGAATCATGCGGATGCTGCCGGATTGAATAATAGGTGTAAGAAGGTTGGCGATATCGACAGAACCAGGACCTTCTTCGAAGAAGAGATGAGCGTCCTTTAAGCAAAGAATGATATTTTTAGCGGAGTAAATTTCATTGAAAATATTGATGAGTAGGTATTCGAGCTCGCCACGATCCCTGGCGGCGGAAATCAGACTAGGAGCATCGAGGGAGTAGATTTGGCGGAATTTGAGATTGGAGGGGATTTTAGCATCGGCATTGAGGAGAGTTTGGGCGAAATGATCGACAATGGTGGAACGACCGGAACCGTAACTACCGATGAGGGCGACATTTTGACGACCGCCACTGGAAAAGGTGCGGATGATTTGACTAATGATTTCTTGGTTTTCGGCTTGTTGGACATGGTTGGTGTTGCCGTAGTAGTGACTGGAAAGATTAGTGGCGAAATGTTGCAAAGTAGGGGTGTAACCAAAGGCAAGATCGCGAGCAATACCACCGGAGTGAACTGGTTTTTCGCTGTCTTTCATGAGGCCATGGAGGTAGTTGTACCAGGTGATGCCTTGGTATAAATCTTTGATATTGAGTTTAAGACCATTTAAGAGTTGTTCGTAATTGGGAAGATTTTCAATCATGGCGACGACGAGGGTGGCGCCGGTGATGGATTCGGAATTGGTCTTGTTGCGAATATCGATGGCGGTTTGATAAATTGGTTCAGTAGTGGGAGGAAGATAGCCTAAGAGTTGTTCGAAAAGGGGGATGGTAAGCTGGAAGCGAGCCATAAGGAAGGCGCCGCTGTTAGTCGTGGGGAGAATTTTGACGATATCGGTGGGGGTGGTTTGCTCGTTTAGTTTAAGGAGTAAGTCGATTGAAATTAAATCAGTGAAATTGTCGGTGTTCTTGACTGGGGCTTCGGCGAGAGCGTTTTTGATCCAAAAGGTGAGCATGAGAGGCCAAAAAGAAAAACCGATAAAAATCCAACCAATGGAATTTGCAATAAAAAGTAGAGCGATACCACCTGCGGCAAGGGCGGCACTTAGAACATAGCAAACAGCGATGACTGAAGTGCGATGAAAAGCTTTGTGTTGATGGGCGAGATGGACGCGGGGATTTTTGCTATCGAAAATGTTGTTCATGGCGTGACTCCTACTAAAGTAAGAATAATGCCAGCAACTGGCGCGAGTGGGATGAGTGGCCACAGAATGATGAGAATGAGACTAATAAGACCGCCAAAAATGATGATGATAATGCCGGCGAGAAGGAGAAAAAGGCGAGAAACGAAACCGACAATACGCGAGATGAGACGGTCTAAGAACATGTGGAATTTGATATCGAGGGAAGCATGCTCGCTAGCGGCTTCGGCGGAAATTTGGCGATAAGGCTTAAAAAGGGTGCGGACGAGAGAGCCCATGGAGAAGAAATCGGTAATATTGGTGAGGGAAATTTTTAGTTTGCCAATAAAAATGCGCCAACCGGAAGCATACCACCATAAAAACATTTCAGCGATTGCCATATTTAAATTATATCATAACGTTTATGGTTTGTGTTATAATAATGTTATGAATGAAGATGATGTACAGTTAAAGCGAAGGGAAAATGAAGAGCGGGCGACTAGGGAACGGGCGCGGATTTTGGGGTTGCCATATTTGGATACGCGAGATTTTGAACGTGAGATACCTTTGACGGAAGGTTTGCTTGGCGTGGAGCAAATGCATCGTGATTTTATTATTCCGTTGCAGCGAGGTGGGGGTGAAGAACATTTTCAGTTTATGGTAACGAGTCAAACGCCACGATCGTTGATTGATAGAATTCGGCAGGAATATTTAGATAAGGGTGAGCGGGTGGACTTTTTCTTGATTTCGGGATCAGCATATAAGGTGTTTATGTTGCGATATGATCCACCACAGGAAGTGCATTATGATGATATCAAGATTGCGGGAGAGGGTGACTCGGAGACGATTGCTTCAGTGTCGCAGACTTTGGCACGGGTGTCGACGGAAAAGGTATTTGATTTTTTGATTGA
>JAZRPR010000026.1:0-19068 GCA_045649305.1 Candidatus Nanosyncoccus sp. | reverse complement strand
GGCTGGTGTCTCTACGCGCTTGGTTTTCAAGGTATTCACGATTGAACCAAGGGCTGGAGATTTGGATTTCTTGTGAGCCTTTTTGCGAGGCTTACGAATCAACTGATTAATAGTTGGCACAGTAAAAATATCCTGTTTAATTAATATTTTGTCCTTAGCTTTTTTACAGCAATAAAAACTAAGATGAAACTCTTTAGATTATTATAGCGCATTTCCGCGAGAAAAGCAAGAAAAAACCGCTTATATTTGGCGGTTTTTTCAGGGTCTATTTATTTCTTGTTGGCTTTAACCAAGAAGTTGATAGTTTCTTCGATAATGAGGCGGTTTTTGATGTCCAAAATGACGTTTGGATCCTTCAAATTCTTGAGAGCTTCTGGGGATTTCTTGTAAACATCGCGGAGTTCAGCAAGTTTAGCCTCAACCAACTCGTCTTTGACGGTGATTTTGTTGTCGCGGGCGATGATTTGGAGGGCGAGCGAAGCCTTAACGCGAGCTTCGGCGGTCTTAGTAGCTGATTTCTCCCAATCTTCGCGGGTTTGGCCGGTTTCGATGAGATAATCTTCGAAAGTTACGCCGTGAGAAGCGGCATTTCTGGTGATGTCGTCTTCGATTAAGTGAAGCTGGTCTTTAACGAGAATTTCTGGGGTAGGAATCTTGGATTTTTCAACAACGGCGTGAATCAAATCGTCTTTGTATTTTTCCTCGAGGCGGTAGTTGTTTTGAATCTCAAGATTTTTCTTGATATCTTTTTTGAGTTCGGCAATCGTCTTGAATGGACCGCATTTTTTAGCAAGTTCATCATCCAATTTGGCGTTTTCGACTTCGTTAACTTGCTTCAAAAGCACCTCGAAGACGGTTTTAGCGCCGGCGAGATCTTTCATGCCGTAATCTTTCGGGAAGGTGAGTTTGAGGTCGAATTTGTCGCCTGGTTCGTGACCAACGATTCCCTCTTCAAAGCCAGGAATGAAGGTATGTGAGCCGAGTGGTAAGCGGTAATCTTTGGCGGTGCCGCCCTTAAAGGCTTCGCCGTCTTTTTTGCCGACAAAGTCGATAATAACTTCGTCACCCTCTTTAGCGGCGCGCTTAACGGCTTTCTTTTCGGCGTAAGATTTGGAAATGTTATTAAGAACATCCTCAACGTCTTTGTCGGCAACCGTAGCGGTTTCCATTTTGACTTTGAGATTCTTGTAGTCGCAAAGTTTGACCTCTGGTAAAACATCGGCGGTGGCGGTATATTCGACGGTTTCGCCTGGGACGTATTTAATCAAATTAATTTGTGGGATAGCAATTGGCGATTGCTTGTTGTCGGTGAAGGCTTGGAGAGCGGTCATGCGGACGGCAAAATCAAGCGTAGCCTCGCTGAGGTCGTTTTCTGGGATAAATTTAGCAGCCACATCAACTGGCACTTTGCCTTTGCGGAAGCCTTCGACTTTCACCTCTTTGGCGAGTTGTTCGATGGCTTTTTCGCGAGCTGGGGCCAAATCTTTGGCATCAAGAGTAATTTTGATTTCGATTTTGGTATCGGATAATTTCTTAACAGTAGTCTTCATGGGGAAGATTATAACATAATCTTCGGTGTTTTAGTAGTTCTAAGATGTTTCAAAGTGAAGGCCTTGTCGGTGCCAAGTTTGGCGTCTGGACCAAGAATATTATTTGGGTCGAAGATTTCTTTGATTTCTTTATAGAGGGCTTTTTCGTCTTTATCCATAGTTTCATTAGTGATGATGGATTTGACGCGTCCTTCTGGGTAACCGCCAGCGAGGGCACCACCATGGGTGCTGATCAAAATATCGCCAGTCTTAAGTAGAATTGCTACGCGCTGCTCGAGGTTTGGCTCGCTAATGCGGAGCGATGGGCGGATGCTGTAATTTGAATTAATAAACGAACCAAAGAGTGGCAGATCGAGGCGGATTTTTTGCTCGAGCAAATCGAGATCTTTTAAGAACGCAATGAGGTTTTCGGCTGGCAAAGTGAAATTAGAAAGCAGCGGCACGCGTTCCCCGTTGTTGGAAGAGCTAAGGAAGTTGTCGATAGAGCTTTCGAATTCGTCCAGAATTGCGGCGTTGTCGTCGTTTTCGAGCAAGTAGCTCGATGTGGACGGAATATTTTTGATGCAGTGACGAACCTTTTTGCCAACTTTGATGCCGCCGTCGTTGAAGCTAGCGAAAACCACGTAGCCGGACTGTAATTTGCGGGTGATTTTAGATAGGTTTTTGCCGCGTTCCTCGGCGGTTTTTAGAATGCGCAAATCGTAAACGTTGAGTTCGAGTGGATCGAGTTTGGCTACATGAACAAGGTAATTTAGAGTGGATTTGAGACTGTTGAAGGTAGTGACGAGGCGGACTGGTTTTGGTGGCAAAAGTTCGGCATGCAAAATAACCTCAGAGATAATGCCAAGGGTGCCTTCGGAGCCAAATAGCAGCGGCAGAAGATCGAGAGACCCTTTCTTAAAGGCATAGGCGATGCCTGGATAGCCGGCCTGGTCGTGTTTTTTGTTGGCGATTTTTTGGATAAGCTCAGGATTTTTCTCGGCCAATTCGCCAAGTTTTTGGTAGATGGAAGCTTCGAGTGATTTATCGGATTTTTTGAATCCGCGCACGCTGCGGCGTCCGGTTTGGACACATTCACCGTTTGGTAAAACAATTTCGATGCGCTCGATGTATTTTTTGATACCGCCGTATTTAGCGGCGAAATCGTCGACTGGGCAGTTAGCGATGAGGCTGCCGATGGTTTCGTTCTGGCTGGCTTTGATTGGAATAGTCATGCCGCTGACTAAAAGGGCGGTGTTTAGTTCTTTCAACGTGATGCCGGCTTGCACGCGCACCAAGCGGTCGCGCTTGTCAATTTCTTCGAGGCGATTGAGCTTTTCGGTAGAAATAACTGCACCAGTAGAAAGGTCGGCGCCCATTTCGTCGAGGCCGGAGCCGCGCACGGCGACTGGCACGCGCACGTCTTTTTTTGTGAGCTGATCAAAGAACTTCATTAATTTTTGGATGTCAGCAGTAGATTCTGGCAAGGCAACTAATTTTGGATTGATTTTGAGCGCGGACTGGTCGGTGGAGTAAGCTTCGAGGATTTCGGACGAGTCAAAAGCATTGCCGGTAATGAGTTGATTTAAGTATTTTGTGATTCTGCTCATGTTATTTTATTATAGCATGGATCGTTCGGCTTTTGGCCGGGATTTTTTAACCTTAAGCCCCTTGACAAACAGAGACGAGTGTGTATAATGAAGAGTATAAAGGTCATATAAAACAAACAAGGAAATAAAAATGCACTATCGTCGTAAGGCTATCCTGAACCATTTTTCGCAGGGCGAAAAGTTTCGGGTTAGGAGTGGTCTCAATAAACTTTGTTTGGTGGTGGGAATGCTACTTTTGTCGCTTCCGGCTATCAATGTGATTATCAAAAATAATACGTTTGCAGATGCGCTTTCGGCAACGATTGATGTTAAATCTTTCCGCTTGTCGAAGAACGGCACAGAGATTACCTCGTTTGACGAAGCCCATGCTTCGTCTGATGTGGCGGATTATACTTCTAAAATGACTCACAATATGCCGACCGACCTAGAGATAGTGGTAGATGTGAATATTAGCGGCCGCGCAATCAGTGCTGGTGATACGGTTTTGATTCCGGTGCAAACCCACAGCGCGGATATTCCAGACGTTGCTTCGGATTACGATCTTTTGATTGATCGTTTTGGCGAAGCTCCACTGTATAGTTCTGGCACCATGATTGGTACGTTTGATCGTACTAGCGACGGTATCTTACTAACTTTTAATCAAACAGCTAGCGGCTTGTCTTCTCTTGAAGGCTTGACTTTGTCGATGAACAATGCGGCGCGTTCTGCTGCTCTTGGCTATGATAGGATTGGTTATATTACGATTGCTGGCGAAAAGTTCTATGTTGGTATTGGCAAAGTGATACTTAATGCTTTGCAGGATCGCACTTATACTGGAGAAGTCACAAATAATACTGTGCTTTGGGAAACTAGGTCCGGTGCGGCTTTAACAAACGCTTTGTCGTCCGGCCGTGGTCAACTTAGCCCTGACCTTACACCAACAAAGACCGTCGTCGAGCAAAACTATCCTGGCGCTATTGATCACTACTCGCTCAACGTCCGTAATGCGCGTAGGATCCCGCAGAGTTTAGCCGGCAATTCGGAAGCTTCTATCAGGATGGGCTCAACCAAGACTTATACTAGCGATTTTACTGAAATCGTGCAGGCGTCTGGCGAGAGTTACGATACGTTTAAGTCCCGTGTAGTTCAGGCTCCTCTGCAATACGGCTTCTATAAAGATGCTGACGGAATTAGGTTCATCATTAATTATGGCGTGCTGGGTGTAGATACTCCATTTGATAGTGCTGAGGAGTGGGCCGAGCAATCCGCTGACAACGCTATCGCCCAAGGCTTCTATGCTGCGGCCGATCGCACTAACCTTATTAATTATTACCTTGATTGTTATGGCGAGAATAGCGCCCTCGCCCAATCCCCTTCTGTGTACTACAATTTCCGCATGGTCTACCCAGTAGCTTACGAAGATACGCAAGTTACGTCGTCGGTCGTGATGCATTATGGTGACAGCGACCAAGTTACCGATTCGGCTACCGCTACTCTGGTGGGCATCTTTGGCGAGGCCGATGTTCCGGCCGGTGCAGTGCAACTAATTACGATTGATGCCGATGACTACTCGTTGATTAATGGTGGCGTCTATAAACTACAGCTCAAGCGTGGTACGGAACTCGATAAATACGAAGATTATAATCCAAGCGATGGCGGTTCTGTCTACAGAACGGTTACCGAAAACGGTACGTTGATGTTCTCGCGTATTCGCGCTGGTATTTACCGCTTAGTAGAAGTTTCGGTACCGGATGGTTACGACCCGACGCTTAGTAACGGCTACGACGAAGCCGATGAGGTAGCTTATTCCGAAAACTTCGAAATTA
The DNA here is from genome assembly GCA_045649305.1 of Candidatus Nanosyncoccus sp. GTDB lineage: Bacteria > Patescibacteriota > Saccharimonadia > Saccharimonadales > Saccharimonadaceae > Nanosyncoccus. The sequence goes on along the minus strand of JAZRPR010000026.1, from coordinate 14,124 downwards.
GCGATAATGATACGGAGGGTGTCAGAATCGTGATGCGCAACACTAAGGTTGAACCGGAACCAGGTCCGGAGCCAGAACCAGAACCAACCCCAACTCCGACCCCGGAACCGGACGACAAGGGTGATAAAACCCCGACCGTTCCAGACACTGGCGCCGTCAGGTCTGCCGACCAAAACGGTAGCGAATTCGATGCTGGCATCTATATTCTTTCCGCTACTGGACTTGCGATGATTACTTTCGTAATCTTTAGTAAAAAATCTAGCAGACGTTAGTGCATAAAAAAGACGAGCCGCTTGGCTCGTCTTTTTGTTCTAAATGCGTTTGTAACCGCGACTTTCTAAATATCTCCTAACTGTTTCCAGTGCGGCACCGATTGGTGTGTCGGTGTCGCTATCGGGGACAACGAGATCTGAATAATGGAAAGTAGCTGATATTTTGCCGGTGAGTAATTCATTGTCGACCGTCACAGCTTGTTCTCGAACTCTCTCGATGTATTTATAATCGTCTGAAATATAGAAGTGCCATTGTATTTCGTAATATTCGATGTTCTTTTCGTCTTCTTCCGGCGCAACTCTAGTGGTAAGGAAAATTAGATTTTCGTCTGTGTAAATGTCTAGTGGCTTGACTAATGGTCTCAGTTCCTCGATGCAGTTTTTGAGTACGTCATCCGCCGCGACATAACGCTCGATTGGTGCAGGATTCTTTCGTCTGACGATGTATTTTGCTAGCCAATCCGCACTGATACCTACGACGATGTAGACGAGGCCGAAACAGATGATATAAAAATGGCTACTAATAAACTTAAAAATTAGATCGAGTATTCCAAATAGAAGAAAGATGATCCCGATGATTAGAAAAACAACTCCAGTATATTGTGCGATATGTTTTCTGACTTTATATGGTTTGTGGTTTGCGCTCATGGTTTCATTTTAACACATTTGACGCAATGCCAGCTGCGCCGGCTATGGCACCTGCGTCGCTTCGAACAAAAAAGAGCGAGCTCTTTTTTATTGCTCAGCTCCTTGGTGCCCGAGACAGGACTTGAACCTGCACACCAAACGGCATATGCTCCTAAGGCATACGTGTATACCAATTTCACCACTCGGGCTCGTTACACTCGCCCGCGCTTCGTGAACGGGCTCACTGCCAATTATATCATAGTTTATTTTTGGTAGATAGAGATTGTGGCGGCGGCGTAGTCGCGTGACTTGAGAAGTTTTAGTTCTGGATATTCTGGCGCGAGGCCTGGATGAGAAAGAGCGAGAATACCAGAAGGTTTTAAGTATTTAATCAAAGTCTCAATTTGTTCTGGCTTAAAGTTGTCGTATGGTGGGTCGGCAATAATCAGGTCGAAAGATTCTGGCTCAGCGACAAAGCTTTCAATATTTTTCTCAACAATTGTCGCACCATTAATATCGGCGACGTTTTCGCGCAGGGTTTTGGCGACTTTATGGTCTTTTTCTACAAAAGTAACCACGGCAGCTCCGCGCGATAAGGCTTCAATACCGAGCGCACCGGTGCCGGCAAAAGCGTCGAGCAGGGTGGCGTTTTCTAGATATGGTAAAAGCATGTTGAATAACGCCAACTTTTCACGCGAGCCCATCGGATGGGTCTTGTCGGACTGTGGCGATTTTAGGTTTTTGCCTTTATAAATACCGGAGATTACTTGCATATTAATTCAAAGTCGTTAATTGTTGATAGCGCTTAATGCCAGACATAAGCTCTTTATATTTTAACATATTTTTTGGATTTTTCAAGAATACTTCGGTGTCGTCGCGAGCCTTCTTGATGAGCTTGGTATCCGAAAAAGTTGCAATGCGAAGGTCCAGAGCACCGTGTTGCAGGGCGCCATAGATTTCGCCTGGTCCGCGTAGTTTCAAGTCGACTTCAGCAAGATAAAAGCCGTCCGTGGATTTTTCGAGTTCTTGCAGACGTCTGGTTGGTTGATTGTCGCCCGAGGTTAGCAAATAACACGACGAGGCTACGCTGCCACGGCCGACGCGCCCGCGCAATTGGTGGAGCTGGGCGAGGCCGTAGTTTTCGGCGTTTTCGATAATCATCAAGGTTGAATTCGGTACGTCGACGCCAACCTCGACTACGGTAGTGGAGACTAGGATTTTGGTTTCGTCGTTTGCGAAACGTTCCATAACGGCGTCTTTTTCGGCCGGCTTCATGCGGCCATGCAAAAATTCAATCGAGTAGTCCGGGAAAACTTTTTTAAGTTTTTCAGTACGAGATTTAACGGAAGTGGCTTCGGAAGATGGATTGTCGTCGATGGCTTTACAGATCCAATAAACTTGTTGGCCGGCAGCAATGGTTTCGCGGATTTTTGGATAGAGTGATTCCCTGGTGCTGGTTTCGGGGAGAATTTTAGTCACAATTGGTTGGCGGCCAACCGGTAGCTCGTTCAGAATCGAGACATCAAGATCGCCAAAAACTGTGAGCTGAAGCGATCTCGGGATCGGTGTGGCGGTCATCGCCAAGAAGTGTGGCGCTAGGCCGTGTGGGGATTTAAGTAGTAGTTTTTGCCTCTGTTCGACGCCGAAACGGTGTTGCTCATCGATAATAACGAGCCCTAGGTTTTTAAATTCGGTATCGTCGGTGAGAAGTGCATGGGTGCCGATGACGAGATTGATTTCGCCAGATTTGATTGCGCTTTTGAGAGTATCTTTCTTTTTGGTGGCGCCGGTAAGCAGAGCGGTTTTGACGCCGTATTTTTCGAGTCTCTTCGACAAGCTTTCGAAATGTTGAGTGGCCAGAATGGCGGTTGGCGCAAGTAAAGCGACTTGTGCGCCGCCAAGAATTGCGTCGTAGGCCGAGATGGCGGCTACGATGGTCTTGCCGGAGCCAACGTCACCTTGAAGTAAACGGTTCATTGGCGTAGTTTTGCCCATATCCTGGATAATTTCCCAAGCAGCTTTTCTTTGGGCACCGGTCAGAACGAACGGCAAATCCTTTACGAATTGATTGATTTTTTCGTTGTCATAAGGAATTGGCGTTGACTCGAGCTTGTCGTTTTCGGAGCGGTTTAATTTGGCGGCCAGAATTAGTTCGAATAACTCCTCGTAGGCCAAGTAATCGCGGGCTTCCTTGACGGATTTTTCGGACTCTGGGAAGTGCACATTGTAGAGCGCTTCCCTACGTTTACCAGGCGCAACGGTTGGCAAAAAATCTGGAATTTTGGCAAAACGATCACGGGAATTATTAACCAATCTTTTAAAGTCGGCCGATTTGATTTTGCCGTGGGAGACGTAAATTGGCGCCAGTCCGGCGGAGCGTTCGACGTCGTCGACTTCGGCGGCGGAGGGAGACATCAGACAGTAGCGGCCGCCGCGGAATTCGAAGCTGCCGGTAAAATAGTATTCTTTATCCGGCTTAAACTGTTTGACGCGGTAGGCCTGATTAAACCAAACCGCTTTGACGAATCCGGTGTTGTCGCGAATGATGCCTTCGGTGACGGTGAGCTTGCGAAATTTAGCGTAGCGCGAATTAATAGCGGTGACGCGGGCCTTGATGACGACTTTGCCCGGCTGCATGGCGGCAATTGTAGTAGGGGCAGAAAAGTTTTCGTAATCTTTTGGCAAATTATAGAAAAAGTCGCGCACGGTTCTGATACCGGCTTTTTGCAGGGTCTCGGCGGTTTTGGGCCCGATACCCTTGAGGCTCTCGATTGACTCCTCTAAATTCATAAGACCATTATAGCAAAATTAGTTAGCGTGCTTGGAATGCTCGGCGCGCCACTTATCCACTTCGCCGTGGTTGCCAGAGAGCAAGATGTCTGGCACGGTCATGCCGCGGAAATCATACGGTTTAGTGTATTGTGGGTATTCGAGATTGTCGCCATCTGAAAATGATTCGATTTCGGCAGAAGTTTCACCACCGAGTACGCCTGGGATGAGGCGCACGACGGAGTCGATAATGGTGAGGGCTGGGATTTCTCCACCGGTTAAGACAAATTTACCAAGTGAAATTTTGTAGTCGACGATAGATAAAATGCGTTCGTCGTATCCTTCGTAATGCGGGCAAAGGATAATAAAATGTTTAGTCTCGTCTTCTTTAGCCTCGGCGAATTCGCGAGCCATTTTTTGATTCCAGATTTCGCCGACCGGAGTTGGGAGGATGACTTTGGCTTCAGAGTCTTTGGCCTTAACGGACTCGATGGCGTTGAAGACCGGTTCGCAGCGCAGTAGCATACCGTCGCCGCCGCCGTAAGGTGTGTCGTCTACAGACTTGTGTGGGCCGAGGCCAAAATCGCGTAAGTTAACAAAATCAAACTCAGTGAGACCTTTATCTTGGGCTTTCCACATCATGGAAGTATTAAGATAAGGCTCCAAAGCTTCTTTAAAAAGGGTGATAATGGTGAACTTGATTTTTGCCATATATTATATTATAACAAAAAATCCCCCAAATGGGGGATTTTCTGAAACACACTTAGTCTTTTTTAGTGTTGCTCTTGCAGAAGCGAAGACCAACAAGGACAGTCTCGTAGACGAAACGGATGAAGACCATTTCGAAGAGAAGGCCAAAGAAGCCCCATGGATCACCACCGGTGGTGAGGGTCTTGAGAGCGACCAAGAATTTCTCGATCGACATGTAGTAGAAAGCAATCCTAGCAAGATCTTCAGCGAAGCTTCCCTTGAAGAGGAAGAAATTCTTGATATCTTCTGCTGGTTTGCGTTTCTCAGCACCTTTTTTGAAGTAGGTGAAGAAGATAAATAGTGCAGCTGTAGCAAGTGCAGCGATTACGATCGTGCAGATTTTCCAGCTGGTTTCTGCATCAAAACCACCTTTAGCAGCGGTTTCGAGAGAGCTAAGTGTATTTGTTAGACCTGTCCAGTCCATTTTGTAACTCCTTTATTAGTATTATTAACTTAAATATAACATAAATATTTTTTTTGTGTGACTTTTTATGCTTTTTTATATATAATCTGGGTATGAACAGAGTGCCCCTGGCGGAGCGCATGCGCCCGCGCAAATTGGATGAGGTGGTGGGTCAAGAAAACATCATTGGTGATGGTAAAATTTTGACAGAAATCGTTCGTTTGAAGGAGCCAGTGAACTTGATTTTTTGGGGTCCTCCGGGTACTGGCAAGACTACTTTAGCGCGTATCTTGGCGCACGAATTTGAAGCGGATTTTGTCGAAATCTCGGCTGTTACTTCTGGCAAGAAAGATATCGAAGAAGTGATTCAGCGCGCCAAGACCAACTGGAATTTAAAGATTCGCACTGTGCTATTCGTGGATGAAATTCACCGCTTTAATAAGGCGCAACAGGATGCGTTTTTGCCGCACGTTGAGTCTGGCCTAATCACTTTGATTGGTGCAACTACTGAGAACCCGTCGTTTGAGGTAATTTCGCCGCTGCTTTCGCGCTCGCGCGTTGTGGTGGTGTCGCCGCTTTCGAAAAACGCAATTCTGACCGTGCTCGAGCGCGCAGCGAAAAGCGAGGGCCTGAAAGTTGTGAAAAAGATGACCAAAACCGCAGGGCGCAAAATTACGGAAGACGCGTTGGATTATCTGGCGGAACTTTCGGGCGGCGATGCCCGTTCGGCGCTGGGTGATTTGGAGCTTTCCCTTTCCCTGTCTGACAAGATTGATCGCGATATCGTCAAAGAAGCAGCTGGTCGCAAACTCCCGGGCTATGACAAAAAGGGTGACAATCATTACAATACGATTTCGGCTTTCATTAAGTCGATGCGCGGCTCGGATGTGGACGCGGCGCTTTATTATCTTGCTAGGATGGTGGAAGCGGGCGAGGATCCAAAATTCATTGCTCGTCGCATGGTGATTTTTGCTTCGGAAGATATTGGTTTGGCTGGTAACGGCGCCTTGAGTCTTGCAACTGCCTGTTTCCAGGCCGTGGAGCGTGTGGGCATGCCGGAGTCTGGTTTGATTTTGGCGCATACCACGGTGGCGCTCGCTAAATCCAAAAAGAGTCGTGATACGACCGATGCCTGGTTCAAGGCACAAGATTTAGCGCGCAAGACTATGGGCGAGCCGGTGCCGATTTGGTTACGCAACGCGCCAACCAAACTAATGGCGGACCTTGGTTTCGGCAAGGGCCAAAAATGGGAATCCGGCTTCCATCTCGATAAAAACTATCTGCCGGATTCGATCAAGAACGAAAAGATATTCATTAGTAAAACTACGAATTAGTATTTTCTAAAGACATCTTCTATAATGCCTAACTAAGGCATTATAGTGCAATGGTTTTATATACTGTTTCTTTTAGTCTTTAGAAAATACTAATTCGTAGTCTCTTCTAAAGACTAATCTTCTCCTGGTTTGTCGATGAAGGCGCCGGATTGGCGAGACCATAGCTTGAAGTAACTGCCATGCTTCTTGAGTAGCTCGTGATGCGAGCCTTGCTCAACGATTTCGCCGTCTTCGAGCACCACAATGCGGTCTAGGCTGGCGACCGTCGAGAGGCGGTGTGCGATTACGATGGCGGTGCGATTCTTCATGAGATTATTAAGAGCATCTTGGATCAGAGCTTCGGATTCGGAATCGAGCGCTGAGGTAGCTTCGTCTAGTACTAGGATTGGCGCGTTCTTCAATATGGCGCGAGCGATAGCGATGCGTTGACGTTGTCCACCGGAAAGTTTTATACCGCGCTCACCCACCAAGGTTTCGTAGCCGTCTGGCAAGTTTTTAATAAACGAATCAACGTTGGCAAGCTCGGCCGCCTTGATGATTTTTTCCCTTTTGGTGTCCGGATTTGAATAGGCGATGTTTTCCGCGATCGTGCGGTGGAACAAGGCGGTTTCTTGCGGCACGTAAGCAATGTTGGCGCGAAGTGACGCTTGAGTAACATCTTTAACATTTTGGCCATCAATCAAGATTTCACCAGAATCAACGTCGGCAAAGCGAAGCAGGAGTTTGGTAAGGGTGGTCTTGCCTGAACCAGAAATACCGACCAGGCCGATTCTTTCACCTGGCTTGATATCAAGCGAGAAGTTCTCGAAAATCTTCTCTTTTGCTTCGTGGTGTTTAAATGAAATGTTGTTAAACGAGATTATACTGTCTTTGATAACAAGTTTTTTGGCGTTTGGCGCGTCTACGACCTCGTCTTTCATATCAAGAATGCGGGTCATTTCACGAGCGTCGCCGATACTGCGGTTGATGTTCTTAAAGATGTGAGTAATGCTCCAAAGGTCACTGAGCGTGCCTTGTGAGTAGCTGACGATCAGGATGAGAGTAGAAACGGTGAGGCCAAACCAAATGGTGCCAGTGATCAGGAAGAATAAAAGTGCAGCGGTAAGGGTCATAATAATGACGCCAAAGGCGATGTCGCGCTTGATAGTGGCGCGCATTACTTTGAGTGCGGTGTCTAGCCACTTGTTTTGATAATGATTAAAGCGCCTCTTCTCGTATTTTTCCTTGGCGTAGGATTTGACCGAAGTGATATTGGAAATAGAATCGGAAAGTTGACCGGTCTTTTTGGCTACTGCGGCAGCTTCTTTTTCGCCATAGTCGGCGATCTTTTTGAACGAAATGGCGGTCATTAAGGTGTAGAAAGCAACTACCGAAAGTAGCACGATAACGAAGATTGGTGCCCTGGACCAAAGAATTGCCGTAATACAAATAAGGTAGGTGACGATTGGTACTAAGTCCCAAATGACGGCATCCATGAAACGCTCGAATGAGCCGGTGAACTTGTTGGTCTGTGAGACGAGAGAGCCAGAAAAGCGATCGTTGTGGAATTGCATAGATTGTTCGCAGACAGTCGTGAAGGCAAGCTCATCGAGATCGCGCATCGCGAGAAGTTCCATTTTCCAACAGCAGTACAAACGGATTTCGCCGATTACGAGGCTGTTGAAGATGGCGAGGCCGAGATAAAGCAGAGCTTCTGGTAATAGTTCGCCGAATACTTGTTGCTCGGTGACGCCGGCTGATACCTTGTCGATGATGTCTGCAAAGATAAAAACGCCGAGTACGCTACGGATAAAAATGACGATTGGTGTCAAAAGGAATACGCCGAGTGACAGCCATTTGTACTTTTTTACTTCGCGCCAATAATAATGTAAGACGCGAGACGTCGTTTTATCTTTTTTCTTCATAAAATATATTATTATATAATTTTTATGTTTTTGCAAGCATTTTGGTAAAGTTTTTTTCGAATTTGAAAATATGGTATAATTGTGAAAATTAACATGGAGAAAATATGGCAGACTTTAACAAAGTTTTGACTCCGGGGGATTACGAAAATGGTGAGCTTAACGTGGTGATCGAAATCCCAACTGGCTCAAACCACAAGATTGAATGGGATCGTGAGCACGCTTGCTTTATGCTTGATCGTGTTGAACCGGTTGCTTTTGCTAAACCATGCAACTACGGCTTCATTCCACAAACGATTGACGAAGACGGCGACGAGCTCGACGTCCTCATGATTACCGACCAACCACTCACGACCGGCATTTGGATGAAAGCTAAAATTCTCGGCGTAATGAAATTTGTTGACGGCGGCGAAGTTGATGACAAAATCATTTGTGTTCCAGAAGACGATCGTAACAACGGCGATTGTTACAACTCGCTCGAAGATTTGCCAAAACAAACTTTGAAGCAAATTGAATTCCACTTCAACCACTACAAAGATTTGAAGAAACCAGGCTCAACCGAAGTTAAAGGCTTCTTTGGTCTAGATGATGCAAAGGCTGTGATTGCCGAATCCATTAAACGCTGGAACGAATCTGATCGCGCTAGCAAATAATTAGATATAAAAAACTGCCGCTTTGATTGCGGCAGTTTTTTGTTTAGGCTTGGCGTTTTTTCGTGACGATATTGTTGATAATAATCAGGATAATAGCCGAAGCGAGCACGATACCAACGTTAACGAGTAGTGGGGCGAGAGTATCAAAGTTGATTGTTTCGAGCCCTGCGATTTTGTTGTTGGTATCAATGTAATAGTAGCTTGGTAAACATCGCGCGATTTTAAGCACGAAGTCCGGCATCCATTCTGGTGACAGGAATACGCCGCAGAAGAAACTTGAGCCGATGGCGACTACGTTGATGATTGGATTTAGTACTGCGGTTTTCTTGACAATGCCCGAGAGGAAGAAGGCAAAGGTGACGGCGAAAATTGTGAAAAAAACCGAGTTTAGTATCATAAGCAGGCCGTGTGTCGAGAAAATAGAGTCGCCTACAATGAAGTATCCAATCACGATATATGATAGCCAGATTACTGCCGACACTGCAAAGTTGCAGAGCAAAATTTGACGGTTAATGGTGGTTGGATTGGTGGCGGATGCGGCCATGCGCTTTTTGACCATGGCTTTCTTGAAACCCACGGTGGCAAAAGTGATCGCGAAGACGAGACCGGCGAGTAATGAGTAGTTGAGGAAGTTGAAGTAGAGTGTTAGGTTCGTCATGGAGCCACTGTCTAATTTGGACATTACTTCAACCTTCGCCTCGTGACTAATTACTTCATTGGTTTTTTCGATGATTTCCTGCTGACTTGCCGGGGCAAAGCTCTGAGCGATTTTAACGTAGCGACCTAGAATAGTTTCGGATAGCAGGCTACCCAGTCCGTTGGTGGTGCGGACGCGAAGTTCTGGTTTCTCGCCTAGACTAAGTTTTTCGCCGAATCCTTCATCAATATAAACAGCAAGGTGGACCTCGGAATAATAAATAGCATCGTTTAAATCATCGTTTTCGTCATTAATTTGTTTGATGGTGGTTTTTTCTTGCAGGTAGTTTACCAAGGCTTCGCTAAACTCGGAATTGTCGGAATTGTAGAGTGTTATGCTCGGTTTGTCGGCAGCATATTCTACGGTGGTATTGCTGGATTGCATGTTTATGACACTAAAAATACCCAAGATTACAGTGTACATCACAATTAACCAGAGATTCTTGCGAAGGATCTTGAGATAAACTTTATAAGCTGTCATACTTTTGCCTCCTTAGAACCACAATTGAAATAGCGCTGAAAATAGCGGCGATGGCGAGTAAACTACAAACATCAAACCAAAAACGTTCGGACGAAGCGCCGAATGAATTCAGGGCGTAGTATCCATCGGAAATGATAGCGGCCGGGTTGATTTTGTTAACTATTGGCATGCTGTGGTCGACAAGATATTTCATGCTTGGTCCCATCATGCCGCCGAGGAAGCAGCCTAGCATGGTGATGCCGGTGGTAATACCGTCCTTAATCTCTTCGCGCGTCTTAAAGACGACCGAGATGAACACGCCAAATGCCAGACCGGTTAGTGCGCCAATCGCAGTGAACACGATGACAAGTGGCAGATTTGGCCCAAAGTTGAGGCCGAGCACGAGAGTTAAGTAGCAAAACAGAATAGCTAGACCGATAAGCTGTGCGATATAGCTCGTGAGAAGTCCACCAAGAATGATTTTTGTTTTTGAGACTGCGGCCACCGCGATGCGTTTGCCGCTAGCAGTCATATTGGCAAGGTTTTTATCGGTGGTCTTAGTGGCGATCATGCCGCCGTATAGACAGGCCATGGCTAGCAAAGTATAAAATTCTACCATAACGAAGTCGGCGCCTTCGTCGCCGTCGCTTTTGATGTTGGCTGGTTCAAATTGGTGTCCGGCACGGATTGCCTGTTCGATTTCGGTGAGAACGTTTTGTATTGTCGTCGGAGTGCCGCCGTTTTGTTTGACGAGTAGCTTCGGAAAGTCCGTATTGTTTTCAAAATAAATTACGCCTTCGACTTCGCCGTTTTCGAGCTTTGTGGCAGCTTCTTCTTGGCTATCCATGAAATCGGTTTTGAAGAATTTTCCTTCGGCCGGATTTTCGGTGGATGCGTCGTCGGCTACGCTCATACTCTTGATTGCTAGACGATAAACTGGGTTAAGTTGGTTTTCGGCGCTATCAACGTAGGCGATATCCATTGCTGAAAAACCGGTGTTGTGAATGAGATTTGAAAACGCCAAATAAAATAAAGTCGCCATGATGATTGGGAAACCGAAGGTCCAAAAAATCAGCTCTTTATTTTTGAACGTAATAATGAAGTTATAAAAAGGACGCTTCATTAGTCGCGTAGTTCCTTACCGGTTAGTTCCAAGAATACGTCGTTTAAGGTTGGGCGTTCGGAGTAAATGCGGCTGTAGTTGATTTTGTTTTTCTCGAGTAAGTTGACGAGCTCGGCGAGATTTTTGTGAGCGTCTTTGTAGCTCACGACTAATACGCCGTCGGCATATTTAACGCTGGTGACATCTCTCAATTTAGAAATTTCGTCCTGGGCTTTAGGCGAAATGTTCGCCGCTTCTACAGAAATTGTTTCTTTGATTTTGGCGAGGTCTTTAAGCGAATCTTTGGTGCCGGAGGCGATAATTTTGCCATGATCCAAAATGATGATTTCGTCACACAGGATTTCGACTTCTTCCATATAGTGTGTAGTGTAGACAATGGTGGCTCCATCGTCGCGGAGCTTTTTGATGCCGTCTAGAATGTTGTTGCGGCTTTGTGGGTCGACGGCTACGGTTGGTTCATCCAGGAAGATTAGTTTTGGCTTATGAGCGATGCCGCAGGCAATGTTGAGACGACGTAGCAAGCCGCCGGAGAGTTTTTTCGGAATAAATTTCTTGAAATCCTCTAGGCCAACTAGCTTTAAGGCTTCTTCGGTATATTGTTCACAAGCCTTTTTGTCGCTAATGTAGAGACCGCAGAAGTAGTTAACGTTTTCCCAGACCGTGAGTTCGTCGAAGACGGCGACGTCTTGGAAAACCACACCAATTTGACGTTTAATATCGAAAGAATCTGGCGTCATGGTTTTGCCAAAAATTTTGATGTCGCCCGAGTCGTGCGAAAGAAGAGACAGAATACAGTTGATCGTGGTGGACTTACCAGATCCGTTTGGGCCGAGCAGACCCAGAATCTCGCCTTCCTTAACAGCGAAAGACAAGTTGTCAACGGCGGTAAGTTCTTTGTATTTTTTGGTCAAATTTTTGACTTCAATAATAGACTCACTGGTGGTTTTGCTCATCGTCTGCTCCTTTTATAATTCTTCAATCTTAACGCGGATTTGCTTAGCCGTGTCACGGTCGCGGACGGTGACGGTGTCATCTTCCAGAGTGTCGAAGTCAATCACGATGCATTTTGGTGTGCCGATTTCGTCTTGCTTGCGGTAGCGTTTGCCGATGTTGCCGGAATCGTCCCAGGTAACAAAGGTGTATTTGGCTTTGAGCTTATCGTAGACGGCTTTAGCCTTTTCGACGAGTTCTGGTTTGTTCTTAAGCAGAGGTGAAACGCAGAATTTGTATGGGGCTAAGTTTTCTGGAAGCTTCAAAAGCACGCGTTTTTCGCCATTGATTTCGTCTTCGGTATAGGCGGAGGCGAGCACAGCAAGGAAGAGACGCTCGACGCCAATCGATGGCTCGATAACGTGTGGTACAAAGGCTTCGCCGGTGTTCTTGTCGCGGTACTCCATGCCCTTGCCGGATTCGCGGGCGATGTTTTGGAGGTCAAAATCGGTGCGATAGGCAATACCCATCAATTCTTCTTCTCCGTTTGGATAATCAAACATAATGTCGATAGTGCGCTTGGAATAGTGGGCGCGGTCGGCTTCTGGCACGTCGATTTCGTGGAGTTTGTCGGCTGGGAGGCCCATCGTTTTGGTCAAGAAGTCACGGTATTCGTTAAGAATTTGGCCAAAGTTCTCTTCCCAAGAGTCCGGGCGGACAAAGTACTCAATCTCGAGTTGTGAGCATTCGCGGTCACGCAAGATAAAGTCGCGTGGCGAAATTTCGTTTCTGAAGGATTTACCATATTGGCAAAGACCAAACGGAAGGTTTGGATAAATAGTATCGACGACATTTTTGTAATTGGTAAAGATACCTTGAGCGGTTTCTGGACGAAGGTAAGCAGTGCTGCGGCGGGCGAGCTCTTTGGCGGCTTCGTCGCCGTTAGCGTCTTCCGGCATGACGGCACCAACGTAGGTTGAGAACATCATGTTGAACTTGCGGATGTCGCTCCAGTTGGTTTTGCCACAGTTTGGACAGGCTGGATTAATCGATTTGAACTCTTCGGTAGTAATGCTTTCAGAATAACCATCGACGAGCTTATCAGCGCGGAAGCGAGCGTGGCATTCTTTGCATTCAACCAAAGGATCAGCAAAAGTCGAAGTGTGGCCGGAGGCGACCCAGGTGCGAGGATTCATCAAGATAGCGGCATCAATGCCAAACATGTTATCACGTTGGTCTACCCAATAATTCCACCAAGTATTAGTAATGTTGTTTTTGAGCATGACGCCGAGCGGGCCGAAGTCCCAGGTGCCGGCCATGCCGCCGTAAATATCGGAGCCTGGAAAAATGAAGCCACGACGTTTACATAAACTTACAATGTCGTCTAAATTATTCATAAGATTATTATAACATCTTATGATAAAAAAAGAGACGTCTCGCGACCGGTCTCTCTTTTTGCGCTGATGCGCGCCCACCCTTGGGGCACAATGTTTTGTTTTAATCCGCTGTGTTTGTTTTAATGTAAGTCTCCACACTCCACTAATTGCTCAGTGGAACCCCTGTGAAGCGTATCAGCTTATGTTTATAATAAAGCATAAGCATAAAAAAGTCAAGTGGGTTTTTGAAAAAGATTGTTGTATTTTTTACAACGGTTTAATAGTCTTCTACCAGAGTAAATTCTTTGCCGGCGATCGAAATGATCGATTCTGGTTCGGCGCCAAGTGATGTTAATTCGGCCTTGATTCCTAGCTTTTTCATGATATCGCGGAGGCGGTTGACGCTGGCGTAATTATTAAGGTCGGTGCGACGAGCAAACTTCTCGATTTTTTCGCCGGTAACGATAAACTTACCGTCTTCGGTGCGTTCAACGTTCCAGGTATCACTAGCCTCTTCGCGGCTGAGTGAAATAGTCGGGATGTCTTTTGCTTCTTCTTCCTCTTCTGGGATTTCGGCTTCACGCTCGGCCTTACGTCCGGAAACTAGGAATAATAAGCGCTTCAAAAGTTCATCAGTCCCCTGGTGGGCTGGCGCAGAAATGGCGTAGACTTCGGCGTTTGGATTAACAGCCAAGATGGAAGCCATTTGCATCTTAACGATTTCTTCGTCGACGCCTTCGCATTTGGTAAGAGCGACGATTTCTGGACGGTCTTTGAGATCAGAGTATTTTTCTAGCTCGGTACGGATGATCTTATAGGCTTCGCCGGCG
>JAZRPR010000025.1:0-26061 GCA_045649305.1 Candidatus Nanosyncoccus sp. | reverse complement strand
ATCGTCATCAAAGTCACGGAATTATTCGAAACGCTTTCATCCGCAGACGACATCAAAGAAGCGTCGGCGAGGAAATCCTCCAAAGTTTCGTACTGCATCGCGTTGCCGGTGAGCACGTCCAAGTTTTCGATGCGCTCCTCCCCTTGCGGCGTGCCATCGCGCAGCAGCGAGTCAAAATCAAAATAATCAATGATTTTCTTAGTAATTTCGGCTGGTGGCAAATCCGGCGAAGTCGTCTTGATGAAGTTGGTCAGTCGCATAAACGAATTCTTTGCTTTACCACTAAGAACATCTGGCAAATCCGGGTTTTTCAAAGGTTCAGCATCTCCCATCACGGACATCGCGCCAATAATTTTACCAAGCGAGGCGTCGCCGATGCCGGACAAAACGTTCTTTACAATACGCTCCAAACTGACCTGGTCACGTTCGTTCACAAAAACTTTTAGAATTGCTAGCACATCTTTAACTTCTTTACGATCATAAAAGCGAACGCCACCAATAATTTTGTACGGAATATGTAAGTTAATGAACGCGCGCTCAAAAGTATACGACTGCGCGTTGGTGCGATACAAAACTGCGAAGTCCGAAAAGTTCGGGAACTGGCGATGGAGTTCGTAAATTTTACGCGCCACAAAATTGGCTTCTTCGGTTTCATCGCGCAATGATTCGATGTCGACCGGGTCGCCTTTTTCGGCTTCCGTAAACAAGGTCTTGTCGGTGCGAGTTTTGTTTTCGTTGATAATCTTTTGCGAAGCCGCCAAAATGTTGCCGGTGGAACGGTAGTTTTGCTCGAGCTTAATTACCTTTGCCCCCGGGAAATCACGTTCAAAATGCAAAATGTTAGTAAAATCGGCACCACGCCAAGAATAAATCGACTGCCAGTCGTCCCCTACCACGCAAAGGTTGCGCTCCGGACCCACCAACATCTTAATCAAATGATATTGCACCATGTTGGTGTCCTGATACTCGTCGATCAAAATATGCGCAAATTTTTGCTGCCATTTTTTGCGGATATCCGGATTGTTTTCAAAAAGCTCCAAAGCCTTCAAAAGCAAATCATCAAAGTCGAGCGCATTGGCATTCTTTTTGTCGAGTTCGTAGCGTTTAAAAATCTTGGCAATGTGTTTTTGATTTGGGTACAAAGCCGAAGCTTCGTATTCGTCTGGCGTAAGACCTTCGTTTTTAGATTTGCTGATAATCGACTGAATCGATTTTGGCTTCAAGGATTTTTCGTCTAATAAATTGAGGTTTTTAATTGCGCGTTTAATAAGTGAGATTTGGTCATCCGTGTCATAAATCACAAAGTTGCGATCAAGTTTTAATGCCTCGGCTTCGATGCGAAGAATCTTGACGCAAATACCGTGAAAAGTACCCATGTACGGCATAAAACTACGTGGTGGCAAATCACCGCGACCGTCCGTTAGGCGCCATAAACGCTCACGCATCTCACGCGCAGCCTTATTGGTGAACGTAACGGCTAGGATTGATGACGGGTTAACGCCGTGTGCAATCAGGTTGGCAATGCGGTGAGTAAGGGTTTTGGTTTTGCCGGAGCCTGCGCCAGCCAAAATCAGAAGCGGTCCTTCGAGAGTTTCGACCGCTTCCTTTTGTGCCGGATTTAGACCCTGCAAAATATCCATTTAGGCTTCGTCGCCACCTTCTGGATTTTCTTCAGTTTCGGCTGGTTCCTCAGCTGGCTCTTCTTCGACCGGAGCAACGTTTTTCATGGCGTTTTCAAAGGCTGCTTTGTAGGTGCTGGCCGAAGTGTTTTCATAAACGCTTTTATCGAGTTCGACGATGATATATTTGCCGCTAAGCGAAATTTTTTCTTTGTTGTCTTCTTCGCTAGCTTTGCGCTCTTTCATGTGATCATAAGCTCTCTTGGCGGCATCTTCATCGGCGTATTCGTAGTAGGTTTCCCACTTGGTGATTTGGTCTTCCGAATTATAATAGAGCACCGAGTGAGTTCTTTCTTCGCCCTCGCCAGCGGTTTCGGCGGTGAGAACGTATTTAGTATCATCCGATTTGAAAAAATCATCATCAACATTACGACCGCGGCCAAACAACAAAATCGCCGCAACAATCCCAGCAATCACCACTACGGCAGCAACAACGATTCCGATCATTTTTTTGTTTTTACCCTTAGCATCTTCTGCCATATAACTCCTCTCTTAACTGTTCTTTATTATATCACAATCAGAGCTTGTTGACGGACTTTGCGACGTACAAAATGGCTGGAATTTTGTCGGCGATTCCCTTGATTTTGCCAACCAAACTGAGTTTCGAGGTAAACATCAGACGCATAATTTTGATCTCGTCGGCACCGATATTGCCTTGCGGATGTTCTTTCAGGGCGTCATCTAGACTATCCCATACATAGCATTTATCTTCCGACAATTTGGCGCCATCCGCGTCGCGATACAAATTGATTTCTTCGCCACAAGCGCGCAGCAGGTTGAACAAAAACCACGTTTCTACTAGTGCCGGATTCTGCAAATCGTTCAACGCCGTGAGTGCCTGGTCTAGACACGAGAAAAATTCTGGGCTATCCGAGTGCTCGGAAGCTTTATTGATTTTCTTCAGCATCAAAGAAGCCAGCTCCATGCGACCAAAGTCGGTTACTAGATTGCTGTAATATTTGAGCATCTTGGCGCTCGTGATGACGCCAAGGTCGCTTTTGCCCTGGTGGATATTGACATCCACCAGACAAAACATTTCGATGTTGCCGGCTAATTTGGATTTTTCTTTGTGTACGCCTTTAGCGATGGCGGCCACCTTTCCCTGCTCGGTAATCAAATTCAAAATGCGATCCGCTTCGCCGTAATTAGTGCGGTGCAGCACGTAGGCTTTGACATGCAAGTCTTTAGGCGACATATTTTTTGACATCCTCTGGCACCATCGTGTCTTTGTTGATGATGTCGATTACACCGTATTCAGAAAGATCGCGATTCTTTAAGTCGAGCGACGACACAATCACAATTGGAATTTTGGAGGTGTCGCCATACGAAGCGAGTTCGTTTAAAAACGTAAAGCCGTCTGGGCCGTCTAGTAAAATATCCAAGAAAATTAGGCGCGGTTTTTCGTCGTCGATGGCGTTCATAGCCTCGATGGCGTTAGAAAAAATCTGCGTTTTTTCGTCACCACAATAACGTGCGATGCACTCAGCCATCACTTCGTCGTCATCAATAATAAAAATCATTAGAACAGCCTCGCCTGAGTTGAAATCGGCAAGTCCACAAAGAAGCTGGTCCCATCGCGATGGCGAATCGCGCCCACATTAGCGTTCATGTAGCGAGAAAATTTCGAAGCAATATAAAGCCCCAGGCCAGAACTACCTGGGCGCATAGCAATAGACGTTGGTTTGTTGATCCAACCGCGCTTCATCTCGCGCCAAACATCCATCGGTAAAGCCGGGCCGAAGTCGCGAATGCTAATTCTAATCTTGCCTTTGGCCTCGTTAACAATCAATTCGGAACGAGTGTCTTTGCCGGAATAGTGCATAGCGTTAAGCAAGAAATTGTAAATCACGCTGTGAAGCAGCTCGCGGTTAGCCGTGACCAGCCTGGCATGGTTTTTGTATTTAACGTAAAGATCGCGCTGATTGTAACGGAAAAGATAATTTAGCTCGCGTGTGACGTCGTCGCAAACGGCGCGCACCGAAACCGGTTCCATTTCGAATAAGCCATCTTCGAGGTGAGCGATTTTGGTAAGGTCATTGACCTGCTTGATAGCACGCTCCGAGACGCTAACCATTTCGGAACGAATATGTTCGTTGGCTGTATCGTCAAAATCAAAGGAGAGTGCAAGTTGGCGCAATACCGCAAGTGGAGCTTTTAGCTCATGCGCAGCCAAGAGTATGTTTTCGACCTCCTTTTCCATGCCCCCATTATAACACGTTTGATTTTTCTAGATACCAATCGCTGGCTCGTTTGGGCAATTTGATAAGATATTCTCAATCATTTCGCGTTCGGCAGCGGTTACCCAAAGGTGATATTTGTATTTTACGGAAACCTGGCGGGCCACATACTGACAGCGGAACTTTTTATTTTTTGGCAGCCAGGTGGCGGCGTCGCCATCTTTCTTAGCTTGGTTGGCACTCGCATCGACAGCCAATAAATTAAGCGGGTCGGTAGCAAGTTCATAGCGCGTCGCGTCATCCATATGATCAAGATCAGCGCCTTTTTGCCAGGCGTCCGACAACGCCACTACGTGGTCGATTTGGATGCCATGGCTAATCTCGGATTTTTCGTTAAACACTTTGTGCTCGCCCGTGTATGGGTCATCATACTCGCCGGACAAAACATTACAGCCATCCGTAACGGCGCTATCGCCAAAGTCGCGCTTGATGATGCGTTGGCGTAAGTTGCAGCCATCAACAGTTGGCCACGCACTATAAAAGCGCTGCTCGCGATCGTAGTTAGTTTTTGGTGAGCGGCCCTTGGTTTCGAGTTTGGCCAACACCGCCAAGGCGGTGTTTTCTCCCGGCACAATATTCGAAGTGTTTGGCACGTCAGCTTGATCGGTGAGACCAAGTTGGCCCAGCGCAGTATCAATCGTCTGATCGATACCAAGATCAGCATTAACTTCATCAATCTTTTGGAATATTTGGTCATAGCTGTCCGGATTAAGGACGAGCCAAGTACCGATGCCGGCGACGGCAACTAAGACAATAACTAGACGACGGAACTTGTGTCCTAATCTAAGCATAGGTTAATTTTAGCACAGTTTACTAATCGTTAAAGGTGACCGTGTCGAGAATTTTGTCGAGGTCATCAGAAAATAGTTCGGAATCGCTTTGAAGAATAGCGGTCTTGTCACGAATCTTGAGCACGATAATGTGGCCACGATATTCGGTTTTTGGAATAATGCCATAGTAATGTGTGGCGCTAACTTTGTTGATAGAAATTTCTTCCATACGCAAATCACCATCTTCAACCGCGTCTTGGTAATCAGCCTTAACCGACTCGGTACTGCGGCCAATAATCCTGACTCTGAGAGCATTGATATTGTCTTCTGGTTCTGGCTTAACCCCGTCTGGGTTGAGATAAGCTTCAAAGTCGCCACCTTCTGCAGCGTCTTTGGCGACATATTTACTCCAGGTTCTTGGGTATTGGAAGCCGAGTGAACCGTAATCTTCTGGGCCGGCAAATGGCTGGTACGGATTCTTTTCGCGTTCGGCGAATTCGGCCTCGAGCTCTTCGGCCTGCTCGTCTTTAGCTTCGGCTACGGCGACATCGATTTTTTCTTCGAGGTCGGAGCTGGCGTCATTATACTTCATGAACATGGCTACGCCAAAAATGAGAGCGGCGACAAGAGCGGCCGAAAAGGCGCCAATCGTAATCATCAATTTTTGGTGATCATCAAGTGAAAATTTAGGTTTTTTCGGAGCGGTAACCGGCTGCGGCTGCACAGGGTTAATCTGTGCCGGCGGCGTAGGCGGCATATTAGACATCGCTGGCTGGCCAGAAACCGGCTGCCCAACATACGGTTGCTGAGAATAGTTTTGCTGCGAAAAATTATCCATAAGCTTATTATACCACTATTTACTAAAATCTTCTGATAAAACTTCGATTTCGTTTTTTAATTGGTCAAGGTCGCTACGGATGTCTTCGGCGGAGGCGATTGTCTCTTGGTATTTTTTGGCTGATTCGTCGAGGCTAAAATCATCTGAATAAAACCAGTTGATCTGATCGTCGAGTTTAGCCATTTTTTGGCTAAGCAATTTTGGTTCGCTCATGTATCTCCTTTACTTCTGCATTAATTTCTTTATCAAATGTTGTAATTTTTACAACGTTACCAGGGGAAATTTTGCCAGAAATGATAGCATAACCCTGCCTTAAAACTTTTTCCGGATTAAGCGCTTCGATAATCTTAAGACGCTGTTTCAAATCGCTGTCTGCAGCGTCGATCTTTTGCTTCAAGAAAATTGCAACGTGAAAAATGGCGTCCTTAAAACGCGTTTTTTCGGTGTCGATGCGGCGAATAGTGTCGCTGCCAGCCAGCTTAATCCTCTGCTCGTAATTTTTGACGATTTCTTTTTTGTCACTAGTGAGCAATTCCGCTGCGTTGGACGGTGTAGAAGCGCGCACGTCAGCCGCTAGGTCAACCAGTGAAGTATCGACTTCGTGACCAATGCCAGAGATAATTGGAATTTTGCTGGCCGCCACCGCCCGCACTAAGGCTTCATCATTGAAGCAAGCGAGATCATCGGCCGAACCACCACCACGAATAATCGCGATAGTTTGGACGTCGGTGTGCTCGTTGAAATATTTAATCGCTTTAATAATCTGCTCCGGCGCATCGATGCCCTGCACCTGCGTGTGGGCAACTTTGATGTTAATGCCGCCCCAGCGCGCATTCAAAATTTTAATAAAATCTGCGTAACCAGCAGCACCAGTGCTCGAAATGATACCAAGGCGCTCTGGGTTTTTGACAATTGGACGTTTTTTGGCGTCATCAAAAAGACCCTCTTTCTCGAGTTTGGCTTTTAACATCTCAAAAGCTTTTTTGATATTGCCTTCGCCGACCGGCTGAATAGTTTGCACCGTAAACGAGAACTTGCCCCATTTAGTAATTTTCGGGATGCCGCGCACCATAATCTTCATGCCGTCTTCGAGTGGTACGCGCAGCTGAAAGAGCGACATAAAACACGGCACGGAAGATTCTTCATCTTTTAGATCGAAAAAGACCCATTTGCCTTGGTTGGTTTTGAAACTAGAAACCTCACCGACCAAAAGCACGCTCGAAAAAGCGTATTCCAAAGTTTGGTTAACTACCGCAATTAATTCGGTTGGTTGAAAAATCGGTGGTTTCGGACTACTTTCTGACGTCATCCTGCTTCTCTCCGCGGATGGCTTGATAATACGGCCAGGAGCCAGTCGCAATCGTAAATAGCAAAGTAATCACGCGGGTCATCACCGTAACAATGGTGGCGGTTGAGAAATCTACCCCAAGCGCAATCATCACGCCGGCCATGCCAAGCTCGTACAGGCCGTATGGCACGATACCGTCAAATACCGAACCAATGGCTTCGCCCACCATGATGCACGGCAAGATTTCTGGGCGGCCAAGCGAAATTGCTACAATCCAATAGGTGCCTACTTCACAGAGGCTATAGACGAATCCCCAAAGAATCGGGCCTTTCAAATGGCGCTTGTCGCGACGAGCAATCATTAAGCTTTCATGGATATCGAGGAAGTAGTGATTGATTTTATCGTATTTAATCACGTGTTTCTTTTTGCCAAAAGTCAGAATTTTGATACAGGTATTACCGAATTTGGTGATGGTGCGCGAGAAGAATTCGAGACGTTTTTTACCGCTGGCTACAAAAATCACAAAAGTAATAGCAAGGCCAACGCCGACATTCATGAGAAGCGAAACCGGCAGCACCCAGAGCGCATTGTCTGGAACTTTATGAATTAACAGCAGGAAAACGATGGCAATGAGGGCCTGGACGTAGTTAATGACGGTGGTGACGGCATAACGGAAAAGGTAGAGGAAGCTGGCCTGGCCTGCCGAAACACCGATGTCGCGAAGGCGGAAAGTAAGAAAAGTGAGGCCGCCCACGCCACCAGCCGGCACGGCGTGATTGACGAAGTTGAGTTCGGTAGAAATCCTCAGGCGTTCTTTCTTGGAGATCTTCTTGATGTCTTTGCGGCGCCTGAGATATGAGAAAAATATCTCACCACACGCATAATACATGAATAATTGTTCCGGGACAAGCAATAATAAGACCACGATATTGGTTTCGCCAAGGTGCCTAGTCGCCTCAACAATATCTGGCCAGTTTTGATAAACCACGTAGCCGACCAAGACCGCCGTAAGAAGCGTCAAAATGGTACGAAAAGAAATCTTGATGGTCATGAGAAAATTATAGCATATTCATGATATAATTTCCCTATGAGATATTTGGCAGTTCTCGGTAGACAACCTGAAATTTCCCTCGCCGAACTTTCGGCGTTATTTTCTCGTGTCAGCCAAATTTCTAATGAGCTCGCAACCTTTTCTGCCGACAAAGAACCGTCCATCAATCGCCTGGGTGGTTGTCTAAAAATCGCTGTCGAAATGAGCGATTCCCCGCTCGATTATTTAACTGCTCTACCTGAGGGTAAAATCACTGTTGGTGTGTCCGATTATTCTGCCCATAGTTCAGCTCGCAAGGCGCAGGGCGAAGCTTTGAAATTAAAGAAAATTCTTGCTCGCCACGGTCGCAGCGTGCGCGTAGTAGAAAATAAATCCGCCACGCTTTCAACCGCAACCTCTTTGCATAATGGCCTCGGCGGGCTTAAAACTAATAAAGTCGAGCTTATTTTGGTAAATGAGAAGTGGTGGCGCGTAATTGGCGTGCAGGATATTGACGCCTATGCTCGCCGTGACCAAGCCCGCCCAGCGCGTGACGCCAAAGTTGGCATGTTGCCGCCAAAATTGGCGCAGATTTTGATTAATCTTTGTGGTCCTTTGCCGGCTGGGGCTCGTGTACTTGATCCGTTTTGCGGAACTGGCGTGGTTTTGCAAGAGGCTTTGCTGATGGGATATACTGCTTACGGGACTGATCTCGAGCCGAGGATGGCGGAATATACGGAAAAGAACTTGAAATGGCTCCAGAGCCAGGCTCCGGATTCCCTCGCGGGATCGTTCCAAGTTTCCGTGGGCGATGCAACTTCGTTTACCTGGGAGCAGCCAATCGACGCCGTAGCGTGCGAAGGCTATCTCGGCAGACCGATGTCTTTGCCGCCGGCAGAAATTAAATTAAAGACTGAGGAACAGGAATGTTCCTCTATAGTTCTCGGATTTTTGAAGAATTTGGCACCCCAAATCAAGCCCAATACGCCAGTCGTAGTGGCGATGCCGGCATGGCTTCGTCCGGACGGTAGCTATCACCGTATGAATCTTGTTGACGAAATCGCCAATCTGGGGTATAATGTTATGAATAAAACGCGCGAGGGGCTTATTTATCATCGCGATAAGCAAGTCGTGGCGCGAGATATAATAATATTAAGGAAGAAATAAATGTCACACGTAAAAGCTGGCGGTACCGCCAAGAACGTCCATAACAATGCTGGCCAGCGCCTCGGCGTCAAACGCTTTGGTGGCCAGAAAGTCAAGAACGGTGAAGTCATCGTTCGCCAAACCGGCTCAACAAAGATTGCAGGCCCAGGTACTTACATGTCCCGCAATTTCACAATCCACGCTGCCAAAGACGGCGTAGTGGTCTTTGTTAAAACCAAGAAAACTCACTTCTCCGGCAAATCATTGCCACGTGTTCGCGTAGAAGTTCGCTAATCCAAAGTCATTAAAAAGACGCCTGTGAGGCGTCTTTTTGTGCACTATATATTACGAAACGACCAGCTGCGGTTAGGCAGATCTTCGTCGGTCTGGATGGTAGTGTTGTTTTCTTCTTTGTTTACGAAGTTGGCGTAATTTCCTACTCTGTTAACTCGCCAACCTGTTCTGCCTGGATTTGAGTAGCTGATATTGCCTATATACCAAGTGGTAGCGTTGTGGCCGGCGTCAAAGAACATATTTCCCATGCGTCTTACTTTTAGAGTATTCCAGCCGCTAATATCGCCGATATTCCAGGTGGCAGCGTTGTATCCGGCGCCAGAGAACACGCTCTGCATATCTTCAACATTGCCAGTGTTCCAGTCGGCGAGGTTGCCTATGCTCCAAGTGGTAGCGTTGTGACCGGCATTGAGGAATAGACTGCTCATATTGGTGACTTTACCGGTGTTCCAATCACCAAGATCGCCGATGCTCCAGGTGGTGGCACTGTAGCCAGCGCCAAGGAACATCCCAAACATGCCGGTCACGTTGCCGGTATTCCAGCCGCTAAGATCTAGACTGAAGGTGGTAGCGTTGTAGCCAGCGTAGCTGAACATATTGTCCATTGCGGTTACTTTATTGGTATTCCAGTCGCTAATATCTAAGCTGAAGGTGGTAGCGTTGTAGCCAGCGTACCGGAACATAAGCTGCATATTAGTAACATTGCCGGTGTCCCAACCACTGAGATCGCCGACGTCCCAGGTGGTAGCACTGTAGCCGGCATTATTAAACAGGCTTTGCATGTTAGTTACCTTGCTGGTATCCCAGCCACTAAGATCACCGATACTAAAGGTGTTTGCGTTATAGCCAGCATCTCTGAACATTTCGCGCATAATTGTGACGTTGCTAGTATTTAGATTTTGCAGGTTAGTTATGCTGGCGACTTTGTCTAGACGACCAAACCATAAGCATGTAGCGGTTGGTCTGGCGTTAACGAATGATTGGTCGACGTTAGCGCTTATGATGGATTCGTGCTTAAAACTCCATGGCGTAGAATTTGCGCAACTCAATGGCACTTCGTAGACGCCTGTTATTGCGGTTTCGTTTAGATTGTCCGTGTAAACGTCGTCAACTGCGTAGCTTTTGCGGTCATAGACAAAGTTAAGATTACCGTTGTCGCCAAGAATTGCCCTGGCCACAAGTGGCTGTGTAGCTGGTACTGCAGTATAAGTAATATTGGTTTCGTAATTTCCGGTCTCCAGTTCACCACCAAGCTTAAACCCATAGTACACTTCAGCCGTATCGCCCGTAGCTGGTTCAATATAGTCACGAATAATCTGGTTACTAAGTGGCGTAGCAGCAAACTTAGCATCAACACTTGGGTTTTCAGTATCATAGGAATCATTAAAGTGGCTCATGCCAGGAACAGCCCATCCCCATGTATAGTCTTCGAGTGGTTTTGGCGATTCATAAGTACCACTAGTACCAGAAATCTTACTAGAACTTGATGTATCACCATTCAGATAGATATCTTGATGTTCTGCAGTATCAGTTGAAAGATAAAGAGTATAACCATTTTGTGAACTAGTACTAATTTCTACAGTATCTTTTACGATCTTATAATAACCATCATCAGAAGACTTTAATGAGACATCAATTTCAGGGGAGAAAACAATCACAATGCCTTCGTCCGTAGTTTCTCCTTCAGCATGAGAATTAGTCTCAACTTGTGGAAGCATAATAAGAAATGCAAAAAGTATAACTAATGCACCAGAAAGTACAAAAACAAACTCACTTACAAAAGACTTCTTCAAGCAAAAATTTTGTTTTCCCATCTTTACCATATTATAGCATGAGCAGAATCATAATGAAGTGTTTTATGTACAAATTAATGCCAGGTCGGTTCAACGATCGTGTTGGTGCCATAGTTGTTGGCTGGGCAGAAGTTACTGTGGCCAACGCCAGACTTGGTATTCCAACCGCTAATGTCGCCGATACTCCAGGTGTGGGCCATAAAGCCAGCCTTTTGGAACATATCGTGCATGTTGCCGACCTTGCTGACGTTCCAGCTGCCGATATCGCCAATGCTCCATTCGTCAGTGGTATAACCGGCTTCGTAGAACATTCTCCACATGCCAGTAGCTTTAGAAGTGTCCCAACCCGTATTGTTAGCATCGACATAGCCAAGGTTACCAATATACCAAGTGGTGGAGCCGTATCCGGCACCATTGAACATTTCGCCAAAGGCAGTCGCTGTGCCCACGTTCCATTGGCCAAGATTACCGACATTAAAGGTTGTCGCTGAGTATCCGGCCTGCTTGAACATCGCAGCGAAGCTTGCAACTTTCGACGTGTCCCAACTGCTGAGGTCGCCGATAGTCCAGGTGGTGGCCGAGTGGCCGGCCGAGTCAAACATGGAGTCCATCGAGGTGACTGCGCCGACATTCCAGCTACCGATGTCGCCGATGCCCCAAGTACCAGTGCTATAGCCAGCACGGTTAAACATTCCCGATGCGTTAACTAGAGCCACCGTATTCCAACCGGTATGGTTGGCGTCAACATAGCCAAGGTTACCGATGTTCCAGGTAGTGGCATTGTAACCAGCGTCCCTGAAAGCGGCCGACATATTGGTCACCGTACTAACATTCCAACTACCAATGTCGCCGATATCGAAAGTTCCGGCATTGTAACCAGCCGCATCAAACATGCTGTTCATAGCTCCAAGCTTAGTCAGGACCCAGCCGGGATGGCTGGCGTCTACGTAACCAAGGTTACCAACGCTCCAAGTAGTGGCATTATAGCCGGACTTGGCAAACATGCCGGACATATCGGTAACATTGCTGACATCCCAGCTCGAAAGGTCGCCAGGTGTCCATGTAGTGGCGCGATTGAGGCCGGCGCAGTTGAAGAGGTTTTTCATAGTCGAAACGTTGCCAGTGTCCCAACCGGTATGGTTAGCATCTACGTAGCCGAGGTTGCCAACGCTCCAGGTTTGGGCATTGAAGCCAGCGTGGTCAAAAGTGCTATCCATATTAGTAACAGTGCTTACGTCGAGATCGCCAAGATTGCCGATGGTCCAAGTTGTAGAATTGTAACCAGAGCTGGCAAACATGTTCTGCATGCTATTGAGACTACCCGTGGTCCAATTGCCAATGTTGCCAATACTCCAGTTGGTCGAATTATATCCGGCCGAGCTAAACATACTGGTGGCGTTTTCGAGCAAAGGAACTTCCCAACTACCAATATCACCGATGCTCCAGTTAGTAGTTGTGTAGCCGGCGCTAACAAACATATTCTGCATCTTCGTCACTTTCACTGGCTTCCAGCCTGGATGGTTGGTTGGATCATTGCTATCTTCGCCGAGATTACCAATATACCAAGTGGTAGATCTGTAGCCAGCTTCGGAGAACATAAATGCCATCGTCGTCGCTTTGCTAACATTCCATTTACCGATATCACCCAAGTTGAACGTAGTGGCATTGTAGCCAGCGGCGCGGAACATATAGCTCATATCTGAAGCCTTACTAGTGTTCCAGCCACTAATATCACCAATGTTCCAAGTGGTAGCATCGTGGCCAGCATTATTGAACATATAGCCCATATCCGTGATGGAAGACATATTCCAGTGGCCTAAATCGCCAAGATCAAAAGTCCCTGCATGATAGCCGGCATTATCAAACATGTAGCCCATATCGGAGCCGCCCGTATTGATGACCCACCCTTGATGATTGGCATCCACATAGCCGATGCTACCAATGCTCCAAGTAGTAGCGGTGTAGCCGGCATAATTAAACATTGCTCTATATTTTTTATTACTGGCAGTATTCCAACTATTAAGATTGCCGAGATCAAAAGTCCCGGCGGTGTAGGCCGCATAAAAGAACATATGATACATAGTAGTCACATTGCCAGTATCCCAACCAGTATGGTCTTCATTTACATACCCAAGGCTACCGACGCTCCAGGTGGTAGCCGAATACCCGGCGTGATCAAATGTAGCTTCCATATTGGTGACAGTACTAACATCGAGATCGCCTAGGTTGCCAACCCTCCAAGTCTTGGCGCTATAGCCGGCGTAAGCAAACATGTTGGCTATGTCGAGCAAGCTACCGGCGGTCCAATTGCCGACGTTGCCGATATCCCAAGTGCCAGTAACGCTATACCCGGCATATTTGAACATACCAGCAGCATATTTGAGCGAATGAACGTCCCAACTGCCAATGTCACCAATACTCCACGCATTAGTAATATCGTGCCCAGCACTAAGGAACATATTGTTTGCATTAGTAAGTTTGCCTGGTTTCCAGCCCGGATGGCCAACTGGGTCATTACTATCTTCGCCGAGATTGCCAATATACCAAGAGGTAGATTTGTAGGCTGCGTTATTGAACATTTCTTCCATCGTCGTAACGTTGCTAACGTCCCATTTGCCGATGTCACCGGTGTCGAAGCTTGACGATTTATATCCCGCGTAGTAGAACATTTTGGACATGTTCGTGACTTTGCTAGTATTCCAGCCACTAAGATCGCCGAAATTCACGTTGACCTTGCTAACCGCGCCACTATAACCAAGCTGATAGAACATATTATCCATACGAACGACATTGCTTGTATCCAAGTTGTCCAAGTTAAGATTCATAGTAGAGTTGTTCGGCAAATTAACACCGGCGCCGTAGAACATCCAGCGCATGTCTGTGTTTGCGCTATTATTCATGTTCTGAATGTTGACGATTTCCTGGAGGCGCCTGTCGTAATAGAACCACATGCTAGTGTTGGTTGGTTTGAAATCATGGAATGAACTATCAAAATTGATGTAATAAACGTCGTTGTTGCTGGCCCAACCGAAACGGTTGTAGTCGTTGCGATAATCGTAGTTAGGTCTCTCCGCAGTTACCGGCACATCCCAAACCGCGCTAATTGTTGAGTCGCCTTTGTAGTTGGTATGGTTGTCACCGACACTGTAGGCGTTTGAATCATAGACGAAAGTCAAAGCGTGATTGCTGTCGAGGATAGCTTTGGCGGCACGTGGCGCAGCAGCCGGAACGGCAGTGTAAGTGACTTCCGTGGCGTAGTCGCCAGCCGCCATATCGAGGGCGGACTTAACGCCGAAATAAACCTCAGTGATATTGTCAGAGACGGTGCCGTCATATTCGTGAATCAGTTGCTTGTCAGCATCTAGTGGCACGGCGGCGAATTTGCTGCTAGAACTTGGGTGTTCGGTGCTGTAGCTAGCGTCGAAGTTGTCGAGTCCGGCAACCGCGTAACCCCAAGTGCCTAGAGCGAGGGTGGATGGTGTAGCATACGTGCCGGTAGTTGAAACAAACTTATGATCGTTGTCGCTGGAGTCGCCACCTAGATACATAGTTTGATGAGTGGCCGAGTCGGTCGAAAGGAAGAGCTGGTAGCCCCTACCTTGACCAGCATTCACGGTCACGCTGTTTTTGGCAATCTTCATATCGTTCGTGGCTGGGTTCATATTGAGCACGACTGGAGAATCAGTCACAATACTGATGCCGTCGCCGCTCTGTTCCCCTTCAGCCCTAACGCCGTCGATTGAAATTGGCAATAAAATCAAAGCCACAAAAAGCCCTAGCACTGTACTAGCGCAGGCAAACAAAATACTATGTTTGGATTTTTTCCTCAAACAAAATTTTTGTTTTGGCATTTTGTATGACCTTTGGTTTTTATTGGTTTTATTTCACCTTAGCCAATTTCACCAACACTCTTAGCCTTATCTTAACATAAGCATAACAAAAAGTAAAGTTTTTTATAGGGTAACAACAAAAATCTACCGAAGAAATCGGTAGATTTTTGAAAGATTACGCTTTATTGTTGCCAGTTCGGCTCATCCGGCAACGTAGCATACCATTGCCCAGAGAAGAAATTGTCGTGCGCGGTAACGTTATCGACGTGCCAGCCGGAAATCGTGCCGATATTCCAGTTTCTGGCGAACTGACCAGCGTCTTCAAACATCGAGGTCATATCAGTGACACTGCTAACGTCCCAATCGCCGAGATTGCCGATATTAAAGCCTGACAGCTCTACGCCGACCAACGGAATCGTACCTCTACCGGAGCCATAGAACATATGCGACATATTAGTGACGTTGCCGACTTCCCAGCCACCAAGATCACCAACGATCCAAATACAGACGGCTTGCCCAGAGTTTGCGAACATGTATTCCATATTAGTAACGTTGCCGACGTCCCAACCGTCTAATTCGCCGACATTCCACTCGCATCTCGCGGTGTTAATCGAATGGCCTGATTCGTTAAACATATAAGACATATCGGTAGCATTGCCCACTTCCCAGCCGCCGAGATCAATGATCCAATCGGTGTCAATTGAAGCATAGTTAGCGCGCTCAAACATGTGCGAGAAATTTTCAACGCTACTGACGTCCCAGCCGCTAATGCCGCCGATTTTTTCGGTTAGGTTGACGTTTCTGGCGCTTTCAAGAACATGACTAAACATATAAGACATATCGGTAACGTGGCTAACGTCCCACTCCTCGATGCCGCCAACATGCCAATCCGTCGCACTGTAGCCACCAGTCTGCATAAACATTCTGGACATATTAGTGACGTTGCCGGTATTCCACTGACTGAGATCGCCAATATCCCAGGCTAGATCATAGTAGTTATTGTAGGCACCGTAGAACATTCTAGACATATTGGTGACGTTGTCCACAGTCCATGAGCCAATATTAATCGGCAAGCGACGAACGTCTTCGAAGGTGCCCTCCATAGTCGTAACGTTGTCAGTTTCCCAGTTGCCGAGATCGCCAATGTATCCTTTAAATCCATTAAACATATAGGATATGTCGGTGACATTGCCAATGTCCCAGCCGTCTCGTTCGCCGATAGGGCCAACGCTACAGTCGTCGCTGTCGAAACAGCTCTCCTCGAACATATGGGCCATAGTGGTTACCTGGCCTACGTCCCAGCCGCTAAGATCACCAACGTTCCAAGAGCTAGCGCCGCTACCGGCCCAGCTAAACATGTAAGACATGTCAGTTACTTTACTAACATCCCATTCATCGAGATCGCCGAGATCGAAGGTGTCACGATAGCCGCCAAATGACTTAAACATGTATGACATATTAGTGACGTTGCCAACTTCCCAGCCGCCGATGTCGCCAAGACTAGCAGCAGAAACCTGCGCAAACATGTATGACATATCAGTTACTTTGCTTACGTCCCATTCGCTGAGGTCGTCGAGCGATCTGATATTGCCATTGAACATATGTGACATATTGGTGATTTTGCTAACATCCCAATCGCCAATGCCGTTCACGTCAACATAAGCAGTTGAGCCACTGTAGTAGCCGCCACCAACGCTATCAAACATATATGAGGCGTTGGTCACTTTGCTCATATCGAGGTTGTCGGTATTAATCACAGAATGTGGGTCGTTATAAGCCGAGCCACGACCAAGATACTTCAAACCGTGGAACCAGTACGCGGTGCTAGACGGCTTGAAATCTTTGAACGAGTCGTCGAATTCCACCGAGTAAATATCGGTGCGGGAATCCCAGCCAATATCCGAACTCTGGGTAGAGTTGGTTGGCACATCGAAGACCGCTTTTAGATAGGTTGAGCCAATAGAGTCGCTATATTGTTCGTATTCGTAGTGAGTTTGGTCGTCATAAACAAGCAACAAGTTGTTATTGTAGCCAAGCAAGGCTTTCGGGGTTCTTGGATCAGTGCTGGTTTCGGTCCAATGTGCATAGAAAACAGTATCGCCAGTAATGGTCGTTTCGCTGGAAATCTGATTACCGCCTTCTGGCGAGGTAAACCAGCCCTCGAAATCGTAATCATCCCTGGTGGTGTTTGGTAAAGTACCAACAGCCTGGCCATAGGTTCTCGAAATCGAATCAACAGCCGAGCCGCCCTGGGCGTCAAATCTTACTGTATAAGAATTAACTTTGGCAACAGTAGTATAAATCGCGCTTGCAGCATAACTACCAGCCTTAATTCCCTGGTTCAGTTTAACACCATAATAAACATCGGTTTGTTCACCGGTGGCTGAATCATTATTCTTTTTGATAAGTTGTCTGCTCGCGTCTAACGGCACGGCAGCAAATTTAGAAGTGTCGGCCGGGCTGGTCGTGCTGTAGTCGGCGTCGAAGTTATTAATGCCTGGCAATGCATAACCCCAGCTTGAGGCGGTGTCCGAATTCAGTGCAGCTGGCACGTTGTAGGTGCCAGCGGTCGGAACGATTTTAGCATTGTCGGTAGTGGTTTGTTCGTTGTCTTTATACATGGTTGGCGCAAGCGACGAGAGATAAAGCTCGTAGCCAACACCTGCACCGGTGCTAACCGACACCGTATCCTTGGCAATTGCCAAAGTATTGCCAGATTCTGGCGACTCGAGATTAAAATCGAGATTCGTGCCGGAAGTAATTACGATACTGTCCGAAGAGTCACCATCAGCATAAGTGCGGTTCGATACTACCGGGAAAAGCATTGCGATCGAGGCGGCAGCAAGAGCAAAGCTAGAGGTAGCGGTTAAGATTCTGAGACCTTGTTTTTTGTCTAGTTTGAATGTTTGTTTTGACATTTTCTTTTCCCCGTTTTTTTAGATTAGCTCCTGCGTTTTTTGAAGATGAGGACTCCGCCAGCTAACGAGATAATCGCGATTGTGACTACTGGCAACCCAGCATTCATAAAGCTCTTCATAGCCTTCTGGAAGCCAGTGTCCGGCACTGGTGGCTTTGGTGTTGGATCACCTTCTTGGTATGGGAGGATGTCTGTATCGGCAAGGTTATCGGTGTATTTGTCGTTGTAAAGAAGGGTAATCTTGCGGATATTGGCGTTGTCTGGATCTGGCACCATAGCGAAGTCTATATTCTCGAAGTTTACGTTAGTGGTAGTGTCTAGTTCGTTTAGTGGTACTGGAGTATCATGGATGGCGCCAAAGACTGGATTGTCTTGGATAACTTCAGCCATGTGTTCGAAGTTGATGTCTGATTCAGCTCTTGGATAAGAGTTGTCGTCATAGGTAGCCCAAGAATCAGACTCAAGGATGATACCATCACGGCGCATAGCGTAGACGATAAGGCCGTCTTTATCAAAGTCCGTAGCGTCGTCGTTCACGAGAACGGTTGGCTTGTTGGAGGTGAGGTAAAGGACTTCGTCTAATGGGTAGAAGTCACCCTCAAAGGTGCCGCGGACTGGGAGAGCGGCGTAATCTTCGGCTGGGGAGGTAGAGTAGGCATAGATGTCGGTTGGTTCCGGAATGGTTGGACCGAAGTCATCTGCACCACGGCCCTGGTCATTACCACCACCATGGCCAGCGAGGATACTATCTTCTACTTCAGTATTACCCCAGATGAAGATGGATTCTAGTTTGTTGTCGTTGGAGAAGGCATGATCATCAATGGATTCTACTTTGTAATCGATAGTAACAAGACGGAGTTCGGTGTCGTTAGCAAAGGTTGCTTCTGGAACAGTCTTGTTGCTGAAGTTGCGTGGTACATCTACAGTTTCTAGCTTTGGCATACCGTAGAAGGCATAGCCTGCGGAAGCGTCGAAGTTAGCAGCAGTGAGATCGAAGTTCTTGGTGCTATCACCCATGGTGGTGAAGGCAGTACCGGTGAAGGCGTATTTGCCAAGGGTTACAGTTTCGTTCTTAACAGCTGGCGAGAAGTAGATTTCATCCAATACGGTGTCGCGGATAAACGCTTCGTCGTCAATGGCACGAAGAGCGGCATCAGAGCTGAGGTCTACCTTATTGAGGTTAGCACAATCTTCGAAAGCGCCCTTAGAAATCTTTGGCAAAGCGGTGATGGTAGCTTCGGTGATAGCAAGGCCGTGGAACTCCGGCATTGGAGTATCGTAGTCTGCCATATTGATATTGGTGGCTGGGAGTTCAGCAGAGTTAACAGTGAGTTTGTTGATGGTTGAGCCGTAGAAGAGCTGGAACATCAATTGTTCGTCCGTGTTGGCCAAAGTGAGGTTTGGTTTGACAGTGACCGTATCGTACGAGACGTCCTCGGAGCCGGCATTGAAGGCGGATTGGCCAAGGTGGGTGACGGTGCTTGGGATGACCAAGTCATCGGTGACATCAGCTTCGTAGAAGGCGGCCTCGTTGATAGTGGTAAGACCTTCTGGGAAGGCGCCATCAATGTTAGCGGTAGATCTCATGAAGCCTTCGTAATCGATAGTCTTGAGGGTGGTTGGCAGAGTAACATCGCCAAGTTTGGTGTGGTAGAAGGTATCATCTTCGATTGTTTCAAGTGCGTGCGGAAGGATAATTTCATCCACTTCGGATTCTTGGAACATAGCTTCGGCAGTAGTGGTCCAGTTCGTAGCAGAGATATCGATCTTGTCTGCTTTGATACCGTAGAAGTATGGGCGATTATGGGCACAGTTTTCAAAGCCGCCACATGGTTCGCCAGCTTTAGCGGTAAAGGTGATGGTGCCATACTTGTGGTTTTGGTCACCGAAGGTAGCGACGAAGGAGTCGTAGAAGTTGGCGTTAAATTGTGCCGTCTGCTCGTCGGCCGTAGCGCCGTCACATTCTTCGCCGTTTTGCATATAGCAGAAGATGCTTGGATCTTGGCGTTCTATATTGTATAGATCAGTATCAATAGTGACGTTGCGAAGGCTTGGCGTGTTATAGAAGGCGTTGTGGCCAAGAAGGGTAAGGCTGTCGCCTAGGGTAATGTCACGAACGTTGGTACCCTGGAAGGCAGAGAAGCCAAGCTCTTCAAGATTTGGGAGATTGAGGTCTGCCTCGAACAGCACATCGCCGTAGAAGGCGCCGCTACCAATCTTCTTGATTGACGACGGAAGCGAGGTAATTTTGACGCCTGGAGTGATATCGTCGCGAAGAGGACTGTCAGCATTAACGTTGAAAGCATTGGCGCCGATTTCTTCGACTGTTGCCGGGATTTCAACCGGGTTGGTGATTTCGGCTCCGGCGAAAGCGCCTGCACTAATACCCTGAAGTTGGCTCGGGAGCTTTAATGTACCGATTTTTGCAGTAACGAATAGACCCGGAATATCGTTAGAATGAAGTTTTGTCCAAGGAGCTTCACTAAGGTCGAGTTCGTCTGCATAGACGCCCATGAAATTGACTGGATTAGCCCTAGGAGCAGTCGTGGCTTTGTCGGTGAATTTAATTTTAGTAAAGTGCTGTTCGGATTCGTCACCAGTGAGGCCGCATTCGATGTTGTTGTACCTGATTTCTCCAGAGAAAGGATCTTCCCATGATGCGAACCCGGCATGATTTGCGTGCACGTCGCAGTTCGTTAGCCAGTTGCTAAAGGTATCACTAAAGGCAGTAGAGGACTGACCAAAGAAATCGAAATCGATCGTGACGGTCTTGATTTGGTCGCTACCCATAAAGGATGCGTTCGCTTGGCTAAAGTTTACACCGTCATGAAGCGTAATATTTGTAACCGTAGCCATATAGAATGCTGCCTGGCCAATATATCCGAGGTTTGGCAAATCTAACGTGGTCAGGACAAAGTTGTTATCAAAGATGAATGCAGCCGCACCAATATATTCTAGGCCTGCAGGAAGTTCAGCCATCGTTACGACTGGGGTTTCAGTTCCATCAACCGAAGAATTAAAAGAATACTCAAACACGTGTGTGCCGATTGCCTTGAGACTCGACGGGAAACGTACGCCATCGCTGATGTTGCCGTCGGCATCGATGGTACGGATGTCGTTGATGTTCGTCCACATGAATGCGCCGGCGCCAAAAATCTCGAATCGGTCGTCGAGAACTATTTTCTTAGTATTTTTGACATCTTCAAAGGTGCCGTTTGTAGCAGACGACGTAAAGGCGTTCCATGGCAAAACGTTTTTGGCGTTATTGACTATGCTGTCTGGTATAGGAGAGCCCGTCCAGGTCGGCCTCACGGTACTGGTGTCATGGTCGGCCGCCACCGATTCGTTGGCTCCGTATGGGGCGATTACAATAAGTTCCTCAGTAGATTTCCAGGCCTCTTCACCAAGAATATTAAAGAATGGCTGTCCCTGTGTCATATTGGTAGTGGACATATCGAAAGCTACGGTAACTTTTTTGATTGGGTTGTTTTCGAAAAGATTGTATGAAGCCTGGGAATAAGCATATGTTTCGTCCCCATCAGCTTTTGGACGCATCGATTTTGGGAAATAAACTTCGGTAACCGAATTTCCCCTGAAGGCTTCGGCGCCCATCCACTTAACATTGCCAAGGTCTACCGAAGTGACTCCGGCGTTATAGAATGCGCTTGGCCTAATCTTCTCAATACCGCTATTGGCAAAGCTGACCGCACCAAGGTTGGTGTTTTTAAAGGCAGCAACGCCGACATCTTTTAGGGCGGCCTTAAAGCTGACGCCAGTAATGGCGGAGTCCTTAAAGGCTTCGGCGTTAATTCTAGTGATATTTTTCGAATCGAATGCTTGCGCAAGCGAAGTGGTGCCCTGGAAGGCGCGGGCATTAATCACGGTCACGTTGTCGCCAAGTGTTAGGCTAGTAAGACTAGCAGCTCCTTTGGCGATACCCTGCGGAACTTCGGCGATATTGATCGTGAGGCTATTGATATTGGAGCCGGCAAAGGCGTATCCACCAACGGTCTGGCTGTTACTAATTGTGATATCGTCGGTGCCGCCATTGATCGCGGTGTCCTTAAATGCGTTCCAACCAATATATTTAACATTGCCAAAATTGGTTAGTTTAACGTGCATACCTTCAAAGGCGCCAGCATTGGCATTGTATGGATCGGCGCCGCTTTCCGAATTCCAGTATCCGGAACCAGAGATAGTAATTTCAACCGGATCCGCAATTACCATATTTTCACCAAAGACAAGTTCTACTTCATGGGCAGTATCAAACATTTGGGAGACATTTTTAACTTGGATCTTAGAAGTATTGGTCATATCAAGTTTGGCCACATT
Organism: Candidatus Nanosyncoccus sp.; assembly: GCA_045649305.1. Taxonomy (GTDB): domain Bacteria; phylum Patescibacteriota; class Saccharimonadia; order Saccharimonadales; family Saccharimonadaceae; genus Nanosyncoccus. The sequence goes on along the minus strand of JAZRPR010000025.1, from coordinate 3,907 downwards.
GGCGGTGTCTGCTACTACGCCAGAACAGTCTGGAGTTGCATAACGAGAACAAATAGAATCAAGGAAGTAGGTATCTTTACCCGAAGCCACATCATTGATTGATGGAACATTCACGGTAGTAATACCGGATGGTACAGATTTGATGCCAATATAGATATCGCCATCATCTGTGGTTTCTCTATCCCAGACTACACCATCACCATCGGTGTAGGTGTCGTAGCTGACAGCGCTTGCACTATTAGAGCTAATTGCTCCAACTGACAAAATGGCAACAAAAAGCGCCAAATATCTCATTCTTTTTGTATTGAATAAACACATTTGTTTGTTCTCCCAATTTTTGCATTTGGCCTAGTCAACATTGCAAAAATGTTGGCACGGCTAATGTTTATTAATATGACCTTTTGTACCCTTATAATAACATAAGCGCAATAAAAATCAAGAACTTTTTTTACAAATTTTTTAGTGCTTATTTAACAATTGCGAATTTGTTTTTGCCTTTTTTGATAATGGCAGTTTGATTTAAATCAATTTCCTCTTGGACTTTGACGCCGTTAATCGAGATGGCGCCCTGAGCGATGAATTCGCGAGCTTTCTTTTTGGAATCAGCAAGACCGGTAGCAGCAAGCGCATCAACTAAGTTGGTACCTTTTTCTACGACTGGCAAGTATTCGGCAAATTCGAGAATTTCGTCGGCCGAGAATTCTGCGAAGTTGGTGTCGCGATTAAATAGTAGCTCAGTAAGATTAATGATCGCAGCGGCTTTTTCTTTGCCGTGGACCACCTCGGTAGCACCCTTTGCCAAGGATTTTTGAGCAAGGCGAAGTTCTGGATGAGCTTGGTGTTCGTTCAAAATATTTTCAATTTCGGCTGGTTCGAGCAAGGTATAAATCTTTAGCAAAGAACCGACAGACTCATCTGGCTGGTTAAGCCAGAATTGGTAGAAGTCGAAAACTGAAGTGTAATTCCCTGAGCCATTGTCTTTGGCGGTGAGCCAGATGGCGTTGCCTTCGGACTTGCCGAATTTGCGGCCGGTCACTGGATCAATAACGAGTGGGGTAGACCAGACGTCGGCAGTAGCGTCTTCGAGACGCTTAATCAAGTGAATACCAGAAGTACAGTTGCCATATTGGTCGGCACCGCAAAGCTGCAAAGCCACGCCGTGTTCACGATAAAGATGCAAGAAATCATAGCCTTGAATCAAAGTGTAAGAAAATTCTGCATACGAAATGCCGGAGCCGCCTTCGCCGATACGATTCTGCACGAACTGGCGATCAAGCAATTGTGTCATCGAAAAGGCTTTGCCGACTTCGCGCAGGAACGACAAGTAGTTGATGTCCTTAAACCAATCATAGTTATCAAGTACCGTGGCACCATTCGTGCCAGCAATGCGTTCGATTTGTTCTTTGATGCAGGCTTTGTTGTGTTCGATTTCTTCTAAAGTTTTGAGCTCGCGTTCGCCGTTTTCTTTTGGGTCACCAATTTGGCCGGTGGCACCACCTACCAAGAAATACGGTTCGTAACCGTGGCGAATGAAGCAAGCGCACATCATCAACGCAGCCAAGTTGCCAATCGTGAGTGAGTCAGCAGAAGGATCGGCGCCAAAATAGAACTTTTTGGATGCACGAGAGTCAAGATCGGACGGATTTTCGATAGTAGTTTTGGCGTTGAAGCCGCGATAGATTAGTTCTTCGGATAAATTCATATCTTATATTATACCATATTACTGATTAGTTTTTTCGGTGGCAAAAAAATAAAAACCAAAAAGGGCCAGTGTGATTTCGATAAACGGAAACAAAATGTTTAGAACTAAATTTTTTCTCAAACCAAATCTTTGTTTCACGTTTTTTCGATGACCCTTTGGTTTTTATATTTGTTTAGCGAGTTATTGTATGACCTAACTCTTTTTTTAAATTAACATAAGCAAAATATGTTTGTCAAGAAAATTATTGTGAAATTTTTTGCATCAAGGAATATGTGATGGCGGCAGCCAGAGCATCGGCGGCATCGTCCGGCTTTGGACGTTTTTCGAGCCCAAGATGAATTTTGACCATTTCCTGAATCTGGCCTTTTTTGGCCGAGCCATAGCCGGTAAGAGTTTTCTTGATTTCGTTTGGCGTATACTCGTAAACCGGAATTTGATGCTGCTCAGCTACGAGCAAAACAATTCCACGCGCTTCGGCGACCGAAATGCCAGTGGTAATGTTTTTGCTGAAGAAAAGTTTTTCAACGGAAATCACGTCTGGCTTAGTAGTCTCGATTACTTCGGTTAGCCCTTCGAAAAGTTCTTTGAGGCGGCTTGGTAAAGGTGCGCCAATCACAGTCGTCACGACGCCGTAGTCGAGAGCCTTGTCATTTTCAATCAAACCAAAGCCACAAATACCAATGCCCGGATCGATGCCTAAGATTTTCATTTGACGTACTTAATTAAAGTTTCGCGCAGGTCGGTAACGGGAACCACAAATTTATCTTTGAGCGAAGCCGGCGCGATGGCGTGCTTAAAGCCAAGCTTTTTAGCTTCGGCAATGCGTTGGTCGGCACGAAAAGCGGAGCGGATTTCGCCACCTAGGCCCACCTCACCAAACACTACATAGTCATCATCAAGCTTGCGCTTAGCCACGGCCGAAGCGATAGCAAGACAAACCGCCAAATCGGCAGCTGAATCATTTAGCTTCATGCCGCCCACGACGTTAACAAAAATGTCTTTGTCGCTTAGCTTTAACTTGGTGCGACGTTCGATGACAGCGATTAATAAATTCAAGCGATTAATATCAAACCCGGATGCGGTGCGTTTCGGATAGCCAAAATTCGTAGTGGTGGCAAGAGCCTGGATCTCAACTAGGATTGGGCGGTTCCCCTCCATGGTCGCGAGAATAATCGAGCCGTCTGTATTTTGACGTTCAGCCAAAAGTGCGGCGGAAGGATTCTGAACTTCCTGCAAGCCTTTTTCGTTCATCTCAAAAATCGCCACTTCGTTAGTAGAGCCAAAACGGTTTTTGACCGCGCGCACGGTTTTGAATCCGCCGTAGCGATCACCCTCAAAATTCAAAACAACATCCACTAAGTGTTCTAGAACTTTTGGTCCGGCCAAAGTTCCCTCTTTGGTAACGTGACCGACAATTACGACGGCCGTATCGGTGGCTTTGGCGGCGCGAATAATCAAATTGCCACAGTTAGTAACTTGCGAAACGGTGCCTGGCGCCGACGAGATTTCGTCAAGCGCAAGTGTCTGAATCGAGTCGACAATTACCAAGTCGAATTCGCCCGATTCAATAGTTTTAGCAATGTCGTTGCCGGAAGTGCTCGACGCAAAATTTAAATTATCGGAAGTGGCGCCCAGACGTTCGGCGCGCAGCTTAACCTGACCGGCCGATTCCTCGCCCGAAACATAAAGCACATTTTTACCTTTGGCGACGGTATTACAAATTTGCATAAGTAAAGTCGATTTACCAATGCCCGGCTGACCGGCTAGTAGATTCACAGAGCCAAGCAAAATTCCGCCGCCCAGCACCAAGTCCAAATCTTTGAAGCCGGTAGTAAGACGTTCTTTGGCGTCCGACGGAGTGATGGTTTTGATGTTTTCGTAAGCAAGTTTTTTGCCCGAAAGCTTACCTTTTTCGAGGGCGGATTTTTTTGTCGATTCATCTTCGACGATTTGTTCGACTAGTGAATTCCACGCTTTGCAATTCGAGCATTGACCAACCCATTTTGAATAGGCAGCTCCACATTGTTGACAGACGAAGTTGGTCTTTTTCATAGATCTATTTTATCATTTCACACCGAGAAAAAAAATACAACCCCTGGCGGGGTTGCACTGTTTTAGTTATTGCCTGAGATAGGTTCGGTCGACGCCAAAACTGTCGGTAATGATGAGCTTGTCGAAGTCGGAGGCCAAGCGGTCTTAGGAAGA
>JAZRPR010000024.1:0-12329 GCA_045649305.1 Candidatus Nanosyncoccus sp. | reverse complement strand
TTGGAAATACCAGTAGCAGCGACTTTGTCGCCAAGATTGAAGCTGTCGACGGTAATTTGATCGCCAACTTTCAAACCTTCTGGGATTTCTTCGACGCGGAATTCTTTCAGAACCTTAGGGTTAATATTTTCTCCAGCCTTTTTGACGTGACCGGAAACCGACTTGCTCAGATTCTTACCCTGACCGTATCCCACCTGCACAGCGTTATAACCATCGGTTTCGACGGTTTTAATCTGAGTCACTGTGGCTGGGCCGGCTTGAAGGATTGTAACAGGGGTTACAACGCCATCTGCGCCGATGATCTGGGTCATACCAATTTTGGTGCCGAGAATGACTTGCATTCTATTCCTTTCCCTTAAATTTTTTAACACTATTAAAACTAGACTTCCGAGCGGTTTCCTCTGTTGGACCTACTCCTACGTCTAGATAACGTTCTAATTTTACCACAGTTTACAAGATATGACAAGGGGTTTTAGGAGATTTTTAGAGCAGGAAAAATCCCCGCAGCGTAAACGCCGCGAGGATCTTCATTTTTATGGTTTTACCGATGGGTGGCCGATTACGACGGTTCCGGAATCTGATTCCCGTCGTTATCATACCAGATGCCAGGCGTAACCCCGACAGTCTTTTCTCCGAACATAATTCCCAAATTATGCGAATACGTTCTGGCGACTTCTTCGCCGTTCTCGTACTTGCATATTTTGTACACCAACGGCTGTGTGGGCTCTTTCAATCCCACCGTTTTTTTGTCGTCTACAAGATAATTTCTCGCAGCCGCCGGCGAACTAAACTCTTCCGTTACAAAAAACGGTAGTCCGGACAAAATTCTGATTTTGAAGTATTCGTGTTTCATAATATTTCACCCTCCCTTATTTTCTAGATTTTTTGGTATGAAACACCTCTTATGATTATATCACAAATCGAGGAAACTGTCAATAAAGCCCTCAAGCTTACCATCGAGGACGGCGTCAGTGTCGGTCTCTTCGTGTTCGGTGCGCGTATCCTTGACGAGGCGATACGGCTGAAGGACGTAATTTCTAATTTGTTGGCCCCATTTGGCGGATTCTCCGGCACGGAGTTTATCGATAGATTCAGCATGCTGTTCGAGCTGCATTTGGACCAATTTACCTCTGAGGATTTCCATGGCTTTTTCCTTATTTTGCAGCTGGGAACGTTCGTTTTGGATAGCGACAACGGTGTTGGTTGGAAGGTGGGTAATGCGAACAGCGGAATTAGTCGTGTTAACAGATTGACCGCCATGGCCACCAGAGTGGTAGACGTCGATACGAAGGTCTTTTTCGTCGATTTTGACGTCGGTGTCGGCCTTGATAACGGGGAGAATTTCAACTAGCGAGAATGAGGTTTGACGCAAATTATTGGCATTAAACGGCGAAAGGCGGACGAGGCGGTGAACGCCATGCTCAGATTTGAGTGTGCCGTAGGCGTGCGGGCCAGTAATTTCGTAAACAGCGGTCTTAATACCGGCTTCTTCGCCAGCAGTACGCTCCACAAGAGCGGCCTTGAAGCCGTTTTTCTCACAAAATCTTAGATACATGCGCTCGAGCATGCCGGACCAGTCCATGGCTTCAGTGCCGCCCACGCCGGCAGTAATGTGCAAAATCGCATCCTTGTCGTCATAAGCGCCGTTAAAACGCAGGGATTTTTTAAGATTATCGTATTCAGTCTCAAGAGCACTTACCTGGGCCTCGATCTCTTCGGCTAGACTGGCGTCGTCTAGAGTCAATAATTCCCTGATATCCTGGGTCTGAGTTTTAAGCAATTTCCAGGGGCCGATTTCGTCGTTTAGTTTGGCGAGTTCTTGGTTTTTGGCCGTAGCGTTGGCTGGGTCTTGCCAGATTTCTGGCTCAGCCACCTCGGCTTCGAGCTTCTCGATTGCAGCAATTTTAGCTTCAATATCAAGTTTATCCCACGCGGTGGCGAGATTCTGGTTCAAAATATCTAAGCGTTTTTCGAGCTCTTGCATAAGATTGATTATAACACGTATAATAAGGGTATGGAAACGAAGATCTTACTTGATGAAAATATCGAAATGAGGGCAGCGAGCCCGGAATGGGCGGCCGAAAAATACGCCGTGGCGATAAGCTCGCGCGAGCATCTTTTGCCGTGGCTGAGCTGGATTCATTTTTACGAAAATGGCACGCCGGAAGAAGGCGCCGAAAAGATGCGCGAATTCCAGCAGAATAAGGCTGAGGAGTTCGTAAAAGGCACAAATTACCTCTATGATATCTTCGTCGATGGCCAGTTTGCGGGCGGGATTGAGCTGATGGCGATTTCGGACGAGAATCATTACTGCGAGATTGGTTACTGGCTAGCGAAGGAGTTCACCGGACGCGGAATTATGACGCGCGCCGTCAATAAAATTACTGAGGTTGCTTTTGATAAACTTGGCATGCACTGCATTACTATCCATGCGGCGCATGAGAACAAGGCTTCGCGCGCGGTGGCCGAGCGTTGCGGATTCAAATTTGAGACCGAGCTACGCGAGCGTTTGTTCCTCGAAAGCAAATACTACAACCGCGCCGTCTACAGCAAATTAGATACGGAAGCCTAGCGCCTACCTTGATTTTATCTGAAAATATAGTATAATATACACATGTCTGACCGGCGATGTGATTTTAGAATAAATTCGGTTAATTCGGACTACATTATCGAAGAAGTCCCACTGTTGCCGGATTTTGATTCCTTGCCGAAAAACTACACTTATCTCTGGCTGAAAAAGTCCAATTATTCTACCTTTGAAGCGCTGGAAAAGCTCCGTGATTTTTATGGTTTAGAATTTGCCGATGTCGCCGCCGAGGGCCTCAAGGACGAGGACGGTATTACTAGTCAAATCATTTCGATTCGCAAGATTCTCGACGAAAAATCGGTGGCAGAGTTTAATAAAATCTACAACAAAGATGGCAATTACCTCTTGATTGAGCGTATTATGGGCCACGGCGCCGAGCCGGTGGTTGCCAAGGCCCTGCACGGCAACATGTTCTATATGATCGTGCGAAATCTCACGGCCGATGAAGCCGACCGGGTGTTTGATTATCTTAAAGAACACAAAGTTTTCCCATTCATCAACTACTATGCCAGCCAGCGTTTTGGTCTGCCGGGCGGCCCATATGTGAATCATCTCGTGGGCGAAGCAATCTGCAAAAATGATTGGAATAAGGCCTTTGAATTGTTTAAGACATCTGGCAACGAAATTCCGGCTGGCAAGACCGGCAAAGCCACTTTCTCGGCCATCAACCCGAGCCTGGTGGGATTCTGCGTATCTGCCTATAATAGTTTTCTTTGGAATAAGACCGTATCCGAATATTTGAGCTCGGTAACCGAGGTTGAAGGTTTTGAATTTAAGCACGTGGGCGAGTTAAATCTGCCAACGAATGTGAATTTTATGCCGGTGAGCGAATTTAAAGTTGACGGCTACCGTTTCGATCCGGAAACTTTCACGGTGAATAGGCGCGATTTTAAGCGCAACATGGCTTACCCGACCACGATTTACGCTGACGCGCCAAAAGACGACGAGCTTTTCCCCGGCAAAAAATGCCTGCGGCTGTCGTTCTTCCTTAGTACCGGCTGCTACGCATCCATGATGATCGAGCAAATCATGCGCGCCGTGTTTAAAGATTAATTTGACAAGAAAAAGCAGCGTTAGTGATAACGCTGCTTTTTTGTAGGAGTGCTATTCTCTTTTGTAGTCTGTTGTCAAGGCGCCAGACGGGCAAACATCGACACAGGCATTACAGCCCACACATTTGTCATACAAAATTTTGTCTGCCTGCTGGGCGCCAAAGGCACAGACCTGAAGGCATTTATTGCACTGAATACAGATGCGCGGGTCGAAAAGTGGCTTGACCACGTAAAAATTGTTTTCTTCGGCTTTGCCGATCGATAAACGAATGATATCCTCGACTGCATCGTAGCCGTGATCGTTCAAATAATCGATCAGGTCACCAGCAATGGTTTTGAAAATTTCTGGACCACGCAAAGCCGGTGCAGTATAAAGCTGCACGGCACTGGCGCCAGCCATCATCATCTGAATGACGTGCTCCGCGCTGGAAATACCGCCAGAACCAATGATCGGAATCCGCACGGCCTGAGCTAGCTGATAAACGCAGTTCAAAGCAATCGGAAAAATCGCTTCGCCGCTTACGCCACCAGCGCCACCTCTGATACCGAGCTTCGGCAAGCCAGTCTCCGTATCGATGAGGAGACCAGGACCGATACTATTGGTACAAACGATGGCGTCTGCGCCAAAAGCTTCGGCAATCTTGGCCATTTCTAGCAATCTAGACGAATAGGCCAGCTTGATCCAGATTGGCTTGTTGGTAAGTGCACCAACACTACGAAGCAGCTTCTTCAGAAAATCAACGTCGTACGATCCCGAAACGTTAATCTCGAAAGCGGCGATCTTGGTGTCGTCAAACTTGCGCACCAAGTTGCAGCAACCGCTGATATCCTCGCCGAATAACGACAATATCAATGCTCCATCTCTAGATCTGACTTTTTCGATGCCCTCACTATACCAAGTCGTCCACGGTTCGGAATTACTCCACTCACAATTCAGCATGCTGCGACCATTATCAAAGATAACATATCTCGGCGCTGGCGTGTTCGCACGCTCCGGAGAAGGATTCTCCCTCAGGGAGCGCGTCACCATTCCTGCGCAAGCATATTTGTCGGTTTGCAGGAAGAAATCCGGCGTCTCCGTAATTTGACCAGAGGCCAAAAGCAACGGGCTGTTTAGAACAAGCCCTCCAATATTTGTTTCCAACACATTAATCACTCTCCTTCGTAGTAATTCTCAAAAATTCCTAATGCGATCTCTCCAATCAAGCCCTCATTCTCACGAGAGACGACTATATAGTCGTCGTACTCTTCGCAATTTTTGATTAGCTCGATTTCCTCTTTAGCCGAAGCAATTCTTTCTGTGATTTCTTTTTCGGATTCAGTCTTGCGACGATCCGTGAGTCGTTCCATAAGAAACGCAATATCATCCGTGATAAGTCCTATCAGGATGATATTCGGATTGATGGCTTTGGCCCCCTCGATATTGTTAGGCTGGAGTTCGGTAAGAAAAATTCCAGGTCTTTCGAGAAGGTCGGTTCTTCTGACGGCATAGCGATGACCAAAATGGATCTGAGCGAGCGTCAACTCGCCTTTTTTGACCATGTCGTCAAATTCTGAGTCCGAGACGTGTTTGCGGTTGGAGCCGCTCATCTCGTCTGGTCTCAGTTGCCTGGTTGTATACCAGACGATTTCCTGAATTTCGGGATGGGCTTTTTTCAACAATTTAGCTATGTACCCCTTCCCAATACCCGATGGGCCGCTCAACGCAAAAATCATACTTTTCACACTCCTTCTTAAAAAACTATAGCCCACTTATCTAGGCATAATTATAGCATTTTTTCGCATCAAAAACAAGCCTGTGACCCCTGGCAGGAATTTAGATTTCTACCAATTCGTATTCACGACTACCAAGCCCAAGAGATTCGGCGTATGGCAGGATTTCGCGGCCAAGGCGCGAATCGATGCGCTCGCGCAGTTCGTCGGCACCTTTATCTCGTGATTTCCAAATTAAGTCGATGAAAGCCTGGTCGTTTGCGACCGGGTCAAGCGAAGCGACGATGCCAAGGTCGCCCATCACTGGGTCGCCCTGCTCGCTTGAGCAGTCGCAGTCGACGGACAAAGCATTCATCACGGTGATATAGACGATTGGTTTGTTCTGGGCTTTAAGATAGTCTGCGACGGCAGTGGCAGCTTCGGCCATGCTTTCGATGAAGTCGATTTGCTCGTATTCGGCTTGCCAACAGGCGTCTGGATCCTCGGTTTGTCCGCAGGAATGGATGTAGGCTTTGCCATTGCGCGAGGCGAAGCCGATGGATTGATTCTTGAGGTTGGCACCAAAACCGCCCATGATGTGGCCTTTGCCGTGGGCGAGATTTACGAAGGCGTCGTAGTCGTTGAAATGAGTGCCGAGAAGATCGTATTTAAGGTGTTTGCCGCGGTTCACCGGGATTTTGAATTCGCCGTCCGCATCCATGATGTCAACATCGGCGAAGCTGGTAAAACCATGTTCCTCGGCGACTTCGAGATGCTCTTTAGCCTCGTTTCTAGCGCCCGCATAGGCGGTGTTACACTCGACGATGATGCCGTTTAGAGACTTCACGAATGGCGCGATGAGGTCGGCTTTAAGATAGCCTTTGGCCCCGCGCTCGCCGGTTGAAACTTTGATACCAATTTTGCCTTTGAGCTCTACGCCTAAGGCCTCGTAGACCTTTTGCAGGCTCTCCGGCGTAATCTCTTTGGTGAAAAATACTGTTGCCATAGTTTTATGATAGCATACCCCAGGTCGAAAATCCGTACCAAAGAAAAAATCTAGTTAGCGATAGCTAACTAGACCCAAACCCGAAGAGTGCTTTCTAGAGGCACTTTTCTTGTTTCAAGTGTAGCACGAAGGAATAATTATTTCAACCGCATCAGGGATGGAAAACGGGCTTATTCTTGACTTTTCCCCTGTTTTGTGCTATAATTAGTAGAATATATCTAAATTGGAGTTTTATGGAAAGTCATACTAAAACAGCTTTGATTGCCGGCGGTATTATTACTGGCGTAATTGGCATAGCGGTAGCTGCATCAAACAGCTCTACTAGCCAAGCAGAAACTACGACTACGAAATATACTGCGCCGTCTTATAATGCGCCATCTTATAGCGTGCCAAAAGCCGAGACGAAGAAACCGACAAAAGAATGGTCTTGTGTGGATGCTACGTCTTATGATAAGAATCCGTACAACGACAACAAATGTACGAATAACGAGACTGGCGAGATCCGCTATGTGTCTGATTCTCAGGCTAGAGCCCTAGACCCAGACTATACTCCGGGTACTTCCGGGCATCCGTATTACAATAGCAAATAGTGCGTCGCATCACGACGAAAACACTGATTTTACGCGGAAAAAACTGGCTTCAACAATGTGGTCGACTTGGGACTGCGTTAGCGCTGTGGATTTTTTCTTCGTGAACATGTATCAAGGCTGCCTCACGTTTGTTTTATTATTCATCCTTATTCTTCCGCCCTTCAAGCTCTTTTATCTTTTTCAATTCGCCATTTATTTGTCTACCATATTTAATATAGTCGCCTACTCCGATAAATATGGCGGGTGGCGCAAAGATTATTATGCAAAGCGTAAGGTTAACGCCGAATAATTGTGCTATGCCTATGCCAAGAACGACGGCACACACTATCGCAAACTCTGAAGCCCCTTGTCTTCTTGCCGCCAACTCACCTATATGGGCTCTCCTAAATTCTATCTGCGTTTCGTAATCCATTTTTTGCCTTTCTGGTTTGTTTACCCAATTAGTCCCGCTTTTTTAAAGTCTTTTACGTAAAGATCGTCAACCCGCGTAGCGTTCTTAGCATAAGATATCGCCGCTTTTAGTGGCATGATTGCGATTGGGTCAGGTGCATCATCCTTGTCTCTTTTGATAGTGGCATCAAATAGTGCATAGGTCATTTCTTCTAACGTTCTCTTTGTTTTTCTAGTGTCGCTTTTTTGCAAATCGAGGTACGCCATTACCATCTTTGAAAATTCTTTCTTATCGCTTTCGCTAAACGTACAGGAACCAATAAAATCCTTGACGGCTGCTTTTTTGACTTTTAATTTTGCTGCGTCAGCTGCTTTTTCTACAGATATACCAAACGCAATCCCAAACAGCCTTGCCGATACGACAGACTCTTTTTTGTCCTCTAAAACGACGTCTTCGGACAGTTCGTCAAAAAGTTCGCTTCTACTGGTCCCTTTGTTCTGTTCTTTCATGAAGCTATAAAAAATATCCGCTAAATGTATGTGTGTTTCCACAACCAGGAGCGTTATACCGAATATCGAAGTATCCTCGCCAAGCTTCGAACTAAGCGCAGTGGAGTTTGACCGAATTTTTAGACGGAGCTTTTCTATGTCTGAGCTATTTTTTACAGCCGCTTCATATCTTCCGCGGGCAGTAAGATGTCCATCCCCATTAACCATGAGTGTTATCGGCACCAAGATAATAATACCTAGTAGTGCCAAAGCAATAAATCCGCCTACGCCTATATGTTGTACAAGCGGGATACTCATAATGATTACTGATATTACAATAAAAGCGACGAGACCGCCTTTTGTTCTGAAATGGAGTACTGCCATTTTCTACCTTTCGTGGTTTATCTAATGTTATTATACTATAACACTGCTGCTATCATCGGTTAAAGATTGTGTAGTACATGCCTAAAACTACATCAATTTAATTTTGTCGCTGAGCCCCTTCTCCCCACACAGCCTCACAAACTCATCCACCGGGTCAATCTGTGGGTAGCCGGAGGTGGCGGTGCGGTAGTGCATCGGGATGATGGTTTTTGGCGAAGCGGCTAGGCAGATTTCGGCAGCAGTGGCGGCATCAATCGTATAGAATCCGCCTACCGGGATCAACAAATAGTCCGCGCCGGAGATGGCGGCGAGCTGCGCGTCGTTTGGGAAATGGCCGAGGTCGCCGAGGTGGACCAACTTCTCGGAGCCGTCTGCGGGCGTAATCACAAAAATCGTGTTTGGGCCGCGGAGCGCACCCTGCTGGTCGTCATGCCAGCTGGCAATTTCTTCAATCTTTAAATCACAGCTCAAAGCCGGATCAATTTCCACGCATTCTACCCCGCTGTGGTCCGCGTGGCCGTGCGAGCAAATCACCTTGGCGGCCGAAGTGCGAAGCGGAGCCAATCCCGGCACGCTGCCGTCCTTGTACGGGTCGATTACGAGCGCGTCGTCGATCTTAAAACAGGCATGTCTCAAATATTCAATTTTCATTTTTACCTCCTCATTTTTCTTAATAAATCTTTCATTTCTGGCTCCACGCGGTATGAGTCGCAAATCTTGGAAATGGCCTTGTTAAACGTCCATTTCGGCAGATGCGACGCGCGAAGATACCCGAGCGTTGGCTCCGGGAACTTGATAAAGCATTCGCAAACCAGCCAAGCCAGCGCCATTTTTACATAATATTCGTCGCGCGCGGCCAGGCGCTCCGTCCAGTCGTAGGCCACCTGCAGCCAGTCCGGGTCCATGTAACAACATTTTAAAATCACCAGCCCAACTCGTGCAGCAAACTCACGTTCGTCGCTGAGCAGATTTTCCATCTTCTTTTCATAAAAATCCGTGCGGTGCTTTTTGATCATCTTCCCCACGGCCGAGCAAAAAGTGTCGCAAGCACTCCAATCGTCGAGCAGATCGACCTGGGAGTCGAAATAGTCCAGTATCTTTTCGTACGGCAGGCGCGCAATCAAGAAAGCTCGCGCCAAAGTCTCTTCGTAGCCGATCGGTGTAGTAGCGATGATTTTTTCGATGCATTCCGGTGCCACTTGGCCGGCGATTTCACGAATCTGCGGCACCCGCACCCCCAGAAACGGCCGTTCGCTCGGGCAGATTTTCATCACAAAATCCCGGTACTCGTCATCCGCATAAAAAGCCAGCTTCTCGCACAGCTCCTGGTGGGTTTTGATCTGGTTCATAAGGTTATTATAGCAGTATTTGAGGTGGACCAGGGTTGATATTTTTAAGCGTTTATGCTAATATAAAAATAGCGATGGGCTCCAGAAACCCATCATAGGTTGGTTGTGGCTGCTAGCGTTCGACGCTGACAGTCACTTTTTTATGTGCTTAGCACTTCCCTAGCCTCGGCCACAGAGTGAGTTTCCATCAAGCGTGCGCGGAGATCCGAAGCGCCCGGGAAATTATTGATATAAATCTTGTAATAATGTTTGAGTGGCTCGTACGGCAAGCCGTGCAAAGCCATTTGCCCCTCATACAAATCCAGATGCAGATTCAAAAGTTCCATTAACTCCTCGCGTGTAGCGACATGGTCCGTAAAACAATACGGATTAGAAAATACGCCGCGGCCAATCATAAAGCCATCGATTTCCGGGTACTTAGCGTGCAGGTTCAAAGCAGCCGCACGGTCCTTAATGTCGCCATTGACAATCAACTTAGTCTCTGGCGAAATCTCGGCGCGCAAGCGAAGAACCTCCGGGATCAATTCGTAGTGCGCCGGCACTTTAGACATCTCCTTGCGGGTGCGCAGGTGCACGGTGAGGGCGGCTGGATGCTCGGCGAGCAGGGTCGGGAGCCAAGTCTTGTATTCATCGACAAACGAAAAGCCGAGGCGAGTTTTGATTGAGACCGGCAAAGAAGTCGCGGCCTTGACTTTGCGGTAGCAATCCACGGCGAGCTCCGGGGTTTTAATCATCGCGGCGCCGCCGCCGGCTTTGTTGACGTGTTTGTCTGGGCAGCCAAAGTTGAGGTCCACGCCGGCAAAGCCGAGCGATTCCAAGGCACCAGAAAGCTCCGAAAAATGGTCCGGATTTTTGCCCCAAATTTGAGCAATAATCGGCTTGTCTGACTCAACAGTCGCTAGGCGCTCCAGCGCATTGTGGCGGCCTTTTTCGGAGGCGTAGCTCGAGACATTAGTAAATTCGGTATAAAAAAGATCTGGCCGGCCAGCCTTGGCAACGACCTGACGGAACGCCAAATCGGTGACGCCTTCCATCGGCGCCAAAATCAGAAACGGATGTGGTAGCTCTTGCCAAATATTCATTTTTATATTATAACACGGCGTCGCCGGTTTGGCCACGATGCTAAACGCAAGAAAAAGTCACCCTCATGCAAGGGTGACTAAATCTAGGTTAGGATTCATCTAGCACTCCGCCATAGATCGTATCTTCTTTGACCTTGGCGGTCATCAGCTCCGCAGCTAAGCCAAGCAAGAGGCCCATAATATTGTAGGCACGGTTTTTAGCTTTTTCGCCCCGGATATGTAACATCTCGGCGGCCACTCTCAGATAGCCCGCGTAGGCGTCGCTCCTCAAGAGACAATATTCTACTGCTATCTTCTGAAACAGAAAGGAATATTGCCGCTCATCGCTGGCTTCGTGCTCTATGTCCGTAATCACAGAATGCGGGTGACTACTAAAAAACACGTGATATTTATCTATGGCAGAATCAAAATCGGCCATCAGCACCGGATCCGAGATTGCATTAATAAATATTGCCGGTGCGCCCTCCAAGACCCATTCGTTCAATCCAAAAGCTTGCATCACCTCGTTGCTATGTCTCGGGTCGCCGGAAAGCAGTTCCGGATCGCATCTCTGCTGCCTAGTTTCTTCTGGGACTTCCACGCCGATAAACTCGACTTCATTCCCATCCGCATCGACGATTTTCATCCTGCCATACTCCATAACGTCCCCAACAATCTGAAGCGATTGTAATGCGGAGCAAAGCGGGCTCTGCGAATCGCTACTTTTCTTAATAGTCTTAAACTGGCGATCTATATATTCGACAAAGTCGAGCGACCGTTCCCCCTCTTCTTCACACGAATCCGCCACGTAAATGACTCTAACTTTTTCTGGCATAAACTTCACCTCCAGTTTTTAAAGAATAAAAAACGGGAGCCAATTCCTAACCTATTAATTTGCTCCCACCTTAACTATATTATAACATAACGCATAGAAAAAGCCACCCCGTGAAGAGGTGGCTCAATCTAGGTTAGGTTTTTTCTGATTCGTGGTGGAACGGTAATACAACTACCGTTGCGAAGATATCGACTATGCGCAGCAGGAAGCTTACGTAATTACCGTATTCCCACAAACTTTTAGTGTTGTTATGAATCCGGCAAGACAGATAGCCGAAATCAAGTGTTTCGCCACGGCTTTTCCATGCGGGGTTTTTCGGCTTCTGTCTATTTCTGAGTGCAAAGTTCGTAATGTGGTACTTAAGCTGCTGCTCGATTGCGATGGTCGAAAGCTTGAAATTATCATATTCGCAGTCAGTATAGACCATCCATGGCGCATCTTGATTGTGCACAGCTACGGCTTTGATCAACGCAATCTGCTCGGTGCCTTGAGAAACCCCACCAAGGTCAATGATTGTTCTTTCGTACCAATCAGACTCCTTAAAACCGATTTCTTTAGCGATTTTCTTATAATCAGTTCTTATGTCTTCATCATCTTCGACAGCGTTCCAAAATACCCACGGAAAATACTCCTGCCGGCACCGCGGCTCTAATGCCTTAATGATGATTTCGTCGCCATAGAGGTTCTGGATTATAAAAGCATTGTCGTCCTCAACAATCCTAAAGCTTCTTTTTAGTTCATCGTTAATGAACTCCCGGATGAAATTCATCAACCGAACTACACTATCCCGGGATTTTTCAGCGTCGTCCGCTATAAAAACAATATTCGTCCGCATATAAATACCTCCATTTTCTAAAGAATAAAAAACGGGAAGTCGGATCGTAGCCATGTCGT
>JAZRPR010000023.1:0-15268 GCA_045649305.1 Candidatus Nanosyncoccus sp. | reverse complement strand
GGCTGAGATTCTCAATTCCTATGGCATTGAAGGAGTTCTTTATGATGGCGCAAAGCAAATAACCCCAGACTCCATGATTTACATCTTTTCCGATAAGGATGGTGCAAAATACGTTCTTCTTGCCGCAGATTATCTAGGTGGCTATGAAGAGTTTGAAATGCCGTATGACTTTGAATTTGATGATGGATTTCCATATAGCCAAGCATCTTTTCGTGCAGTTAAAGTATTTTCTTGCAAAGAAGATGCAAAGAAAAAGGCCGATGGATATATTGATGACAAACATTATTGGACTAAGGCTAGTACTGGTGATGTTTGTATGCTCTTTGCCGTAGATGAATTAAAAGTATAAAAAATACTCTATTCAAGTTTGAAATTGTTGAGCTTTTGTTTAATATCTTCCTTGTAAATTGTTAATGCCTGACGAATTTGCCCCAGCCAAGAAAGCACCCAACCGTTTGGGTTGGGTATTTTTCTATGGTTAGAGATGATTTGGCATAAAAAAAGGGATGCCCCTGCGGATTTCTCCGCAGGGGCTAAAGGGTTTATCGTTCTAGCGCGGGGCGGGCTATTCCTCGGCATCCTCATGGGCCAAGGCTTCTGCCCAATCTTTTTCGAACCCGGACGGCTCTATTAATTTGAGCCATCTTTTTCGCAACGGGAGGTTGTTGCGAAGGTTCATAAACTCCTGATAAGACAGGAATCTCGGATCGGTCGGACCTTGTAGCCAGATTGTTTTCGCGATGGCTTTTACGGTTATCGGGACCGCTCCTTTAGCATGATTATGATTCTCGTTTGCGAGTTTCGGGTTGAAGTGCCCATCGAACACTTGCCAGCCCGGGTTTCTCTCGAGAACCATACAGCTTTCCATTGTCGGGATGTCGTCTTTGCTCCGAGCTCTCGGAATCAATGGCATTTCTGCCGAAGCCGCCGTGATGGCATCTTCCAACAGGTAGTTCTTGACCCTGTTGTATTTGAGCTTTTTCGCGAGCTTTTTTTGTTCTCGGTCGATCCGGATAGAAATCTGGATATTCTCTACCAGATTCGCTTCCGCGACATGGCATTTGTCGTCAAGGTCGACGACAAACTTCTTTTTCCCCCAGAAAGGAGTGAGTTTTGAACAACAATATGTTGTCAAATCTCCTTTTTCTCCTCCGAGTAGAGCGTCCGGAACGCACGGGCAGAGATGTTTGCACTCTCTGCAATAGAGGCGTGGTCCGCAAGAGGCTTTCTTTTTCCAGCCTTCTGGAACCTCGCTGTGCTCTAGGGTCTTTTCGATTTCCGTGATTATTGAAGACTGTGCCCTAATATCACGTTCCTCTGCACGAATAGACCTCCTCGCCCTCTCCAAGTTTGATTTTCCCAGGGCAACTATGTCACCCCAAGATTCAACCTTTATACCCCAATGCTGAGGTACCAGGTCCGAGTTCTTTACCGCGATTTTTTTCATAATTTTTTCCTCCTTTCGCGGTGCTCACCCCTTATGCAAAAGATGAGCTAAAAAGATTTTTTACTGCTTAGCAGCACTAAACTCAAGAGATGTTCTTGGGCTTGGTGCTACTAAACAGCCAGAAAGGAGAAAAACACTAAAATTGGACTTTTGAGGTTATAGAACGATAGTAAAAAACGGTAGCAGTGATAGTGCTACTGTCTTCTATTATAGCATATTTTGCCTAAAAAATCAATACGACTAAGCTTAGACAAAACCCCACCGCCAGGGGTGGGGTCTTGTTTGATCGCGGCGGACGATTATTCGTACCTTAGGGCGTCGATCGGGTTCTTCTTGGATGCCCTGCGAGCCGGCAAGGTACCGGCGAGGAAGGCAATGAACATGATGACGAAGGCGATGCTAACCATGGTCAACGGATCAAAGATGGTAAGTTTGAAGGTTGGGAAATCGCTCAGGAAGGTCTGGGTAGCGACGCTGTTGGCGATTTGGCCAACGATAAATGACACGATAATGCCAAATAGCGAGCCCCAGAAGCCAAGCATGATGGCTTCGGCTGAGAAGCTAAGGAATACTTTACTGTTGCTCATACCGAGGGCTTTATCGAGACCGATTTCGCGAGTGCGCTCTTGGACTGCCATAAACAAGGTATTGATGATACCGATAGAGGCTGCAATAAGGGCGATGCCACCGAAGATATTAAAGACGATAACAATGGCGTCGAAGAAGGTTTGGAACATGCCAACTTCGTCTTCGACAGACATGGCCTTGAGGCCGATCTCTTCGAGGGCCTTCTGGACGTCTTTGATTTTGCTTGGTTCGACGTCGGCGGTAGCTTGGTAGCTACGATTCATTTCTTTTGGTGTGCCGGCGTAGTTGATTTCGTTGATTTTGTTCCAGAGTGCGAGGTTGGTGCGACTGCCACCCATCGAGAGGATGCCTGGCGCTTGAGTACCAGAGACTTTAACATCTAGGATGGTTTGGCATTCGCTGCGTTTGATAGCGGTGTAACATCCCAGATTGTTTGGTACGGCGATTTGAACCGTTTCGCCGACGATTTTGCTGACATCTTCGTAACCAAGAACCTTAGCCAGGTCTTCGTTGAGAGCGATTTCGTAACCAGCGTTTTTGTCAGTATTCGGCGAAACGCCGTTTGACATATCGAACGAGATGCCTTCGACGACTAGATTGATATTGAGACGATAACGTTTGTCGGTTTTGCTACTGGTAATATAATCGGCAGAAGAGCTTGGCAAAAGGTTAAAGACCTTAACGCCGTCGATTTTTTTGGCTTGCTCGACTTGCTCTTCTTTGATGTAGGCGGTAGCGTTGGTGTTATCTTTGTCTTCGGTGTATTCTTGTGGGCCGGTGTTGCCAATCATGCCCATGACGCTATCGTAGGCTTCGGTTGGCATCATTTCGAGGTAGCCCTCGCCGCCCATATTGGCGATTTGCTTATCCATGAAATCGTGCACGCCGGCGTTGATGGCGGTGTTCAAAATGATGGTAAAGCTACCAACGAAAATAGCAAGGATAGTTAGAAAACTGCGGAGTTTGCTACGCCAAAGATTTGAGTTGGCGTCGCGGAGTATATCTAGAGTTTTCATTTTTTGGCTCCTTTCTTTTTGTCTGAAACGACGGCGCCATCGGCGATGCGAATTTGGCGCTTACATTTGGCGGCCAACTCTTCGTCGTGGGTGACGATAATGAGCGTAATGCCCTTTTCTTTGTTTAAATCAAAGAGTAGTTTTTCGATCTTATCGCCAGTGGTGGAGTCGAGGTTGCCGGTTGGCTCATCGGCAAAGATGACCTTTGGATTGTTGACGATGGCGCGAGCGATACAAACGCGCTGCTTTTGGCCACCCGAGAGGTCTTTGGCTTTATTTTTAAATTTATCGTCGAGCTCGACGACCTTGAGGGCCTCCATGGCGCGGCGTTTGCGTTCGCGACGGCTGACTCCGGCGATCTTGAGCGGCAAGATAACGTTATTGAGGACGCTATCGTTGGCGTTCATAAAGAAGCTCTGGAAAACAAATCCGAACTCCTTATTGCGCAGGCGGTTGAGCTTGCGATTTTTTAGTTGACTGGTGTTTTGACCATTGAGTTGAATTTCGCCTTCTGAAGGTTTGTCGAGCAGGGCAAGCAGATGCATTAATGTAGATTTGCCAGAGCCCGATTTGCCGATAATTGCGACTGATTCGCCCGCATCGATATCGATATCGATACCCTTGAGCGCTTCAAAAACTGTGTCACGCTTACCGTAAACCTTTTTCAGGCCTTTAGTAGATAACAGTGAATTTTTCATAGCCGTACCATTATAACACAGCGCTAAGGCTTAAAAAAGAACCCCCGCTCTTGCGAGCGAGGGCCCCCTGAAGGATAAAGTATGGCCAGGGCAATCATACCGCTGCAGCGACAGCGTCCGTCAGATTGCTCGTTACTACTTTGATCTTTGGTTTGACCACCTCGATGGGATGGTCTTTTTTGCTGGCCTCCGGGTTGTCGGCATTATAAATTGCTGCCAAAACCACGAAAGACCCTTTTTCTAGGTCGTACGTTTCGCCAACGGCGATCGTAGCGTTTCCATAGAAATCTCCTCGGTGGATGTTGGCGGCGCCCTGCATAATCACATTGCCAGTGATGTCGGCAGTGCCGTAAACTTCGGCATTGTCGCGAATGGTAATGTGACTCCAGCGAGCCTCCCAACATGCGTCACGACGTGCATACCAAAGGGTTCCACACGTGCCGGAATCCTTCACTATGCATACTTCGTTGTGTATGCGGGCGGCGCCATAGATTGCGGCATTACCGTAAATGTCGGTTCTGCCACCAACCTCAGCATCTTCGAAAATTCTCGAGTTGCCCCTTGCGATAACGTCTCCGTAAAGAAGCGCATTACCACCAACCCATGCATTTTCAAAAACGCAGGCACGCTCGTCGACCCAGGCGTCTCCCTCTTGCGAGAGATTAGCTTCTGATTCGACGAATCCACCGAGCTGCTCGGCCTTGATATCGTGACGGGCGATATCTATTAAGGCCTTGATTCGAAATAGGCGATGGCCGTCTATTTCGAGTGTCTCCTGAGTCAGTACGTATTTTGCCATACGCACCATCTCCTCTTAAATGTACTATAGACTCCCCAGGAAGAAGTCTAATGGTAGATTCAAAGAGTAATAAAAAAAGATCCCGGTCATTATTATCTCATAGAACTTCATTTTTGTCAATGGAGACGTGGTTTTTGGGAAAAAATAAACTCCATTAAAAACGGAGTCTACTTTTTCCAAACAAATTATTTAGCGGCCCAGAAGTAGGCACCAAAGACAATGAGTCCGGTAATGCAAGCGACGACAATAACAAGGCCAGTTTTGAAGCTGGTATCTTTGGCGGCGCATTTGCAATTCTTCTTGCAGGCGCAAGCTTTTTTAGATGCTGTTTTATTGGTTTTTTTAGCTGCAGGCATAAAAATCTCCTTTATCTCAGTATACATGAAAAAAGCATGAGCGTAAAGGCTTTTTAGAAATTATCAGCCTTAATTTCGAAGTAGGATTGTGGATGGTTGCAGACTGGGCAGACTTCCGGAGCGTTTTTGCCTACGACGACGTGGCCACAGTTGCGACAAATCCAGATAGCGTCACCATCTTTAGAAAAGACTTTGGCGTCGTTGATGTTTTTGAGCAGTTTGCGGTAGCGTTCTTCGTGATGTTTCTCGATCAGAGCGACTGCCTCGAATTTGTCGGCGATTTCGTCGAAGCCTTCTTCCCTAGCGGTTTTGGCAAAATCGGCATACATGTCGGTCCATTCGTAGTTTTCGCCATCGGCGGCGGCGGCGAGGTTTTCTGGGGTAGATTTGACGGCACCACCCTCGAGGAGCTTAAACCACATCTTGGCGTGCTCTTTTTCGTTGTTGGCGGTTTCTTCGAAGATTGCCGCAATCTGTTCGTAGCCGTCCTTTTTAGCCTTAGACGCAAAGTAGGTGTATTTGTTGCGAGCTTGTGATTCGCCGGCGAAAGCGGCCATCAGATTCTGCTCGGTTTTAGTGCCTTTTAGTTCCATAAAACTCCTTTTTTAAAATTATACTACGGTAAGGAGCCTGGTGTGGTCTTTACTTTTTATGTTTTTTGTGATATAATGGAAGAATATAACACTTTAGGGAGTTATGTTTAAATGAAGGCTGTATTCAGCCGCGGAGGTATTAAGTCCGCGGTTTTTTTGTTAATCTTTGCTATCACGGCGGCTTTTTGTGCGAACAGTCAAACTCCTGTAGTAACTTCAACACCAGATCGTATTGATTTTGCGATTGATTCCCTTGAACAGATTGAACCAGTTGAAACGCCCGAAGAAGCATCTAAAACCGATGTTAGCTTAGGCTATCGTGCTGGCACGACGGTGAGAACTCAAACCAACACAGCGGTTAGAACTAACTATATTTCGATTCTTGGCCATACAATTGACCTCTTTGTCTCTAACGATACGTCGATCAACGCTGGTAGCAAGGTAGCGCGTTTTATCTCTGGCAATTACAACGGTCAATTCTATTATGGCCACAATTCCAGTAATGTTTTTGCCGGTTTGGCGAACTTGCCGATTGGCTCGACTTTCACAATTAACCTAGACGGCATTAACTATACTTATCGCGTTGAAAATGTTGTAACGGTGCCAAACGATGAAGCTTTGGCTAAGAATATGAAATACATTGCGCGCGCCAATTATGATGGTCGCAGTTATGATATTTCCCTTATGACCTGTGCTGGTACGCCATATGGCAACGGCAACGCTACTCACCGTACGATTCTTTTTGCCAACAATATCTAAACGCCTGGGTTAAAATGTTTGATTTTGCGGCGATGGTCGCGATAATTTTTATCGTGACTTTCAACTTCGGCCCAAAAGGCGGCGGAGTGGTCCATGTGATGAAGATGGGCGAGCTCGTGCAAGATTACGTAGTCGCGTAGGATTTCTGGTACTTTCATAAGGCCAATATTGAGCGAGATAGTACCACTTGAAGAGCAGCTGCCCCAGCGCGTATTAGCGTGTGAAAGCCGGCAGCGGTCATATTTGTAGCCGTATAATTTAGCCCAATATTCGAGGCGGTATGGCAAATATTCCTTGGCTTTTTTGGCTAGGACTTTTTTCTGGTAGTCGCGGGCGCGCTGAGTTTTAGGGTCTTTGATTGGTAGTTTTTCGCGGATGGTTTTGCGGTTTAAGTTTAAAAAACGTTTAACGAGGAAGTTGGAAGTATGTTTAGGGACGGACATTTGCAACCGTCCGGAAGTGGAAACCGAAAAGCGAACGCTACGCGCTAGTGGGCTTTTTCGAACTACAATTTCGCCGAATTCAGAATCTTCTAAAATCATGCTTAGGATAGCGAAGCCAAGATATGCTTGAGCTGGGTTTCAAAGGTATGTTTGCCAGAGAGAATGATTGGTGACTCAACTTCGGATGGAGCCTCGAGGCGTGGCACGGTAGAATCGTAAACCTCTTTAGCTTTGGCGACGGTTTTGTACTTAGTCTTAAGACGAGAACGGATAGTAGCAACGTCGGTCTGAATCCAGACAGTAGAGACAAGATAGCCTTGTGGGCGGAGGATGCGACGCATTTCTTCGCGCTCTTTTTCGGTACCAATATTGCCCTCGATGACGATGGTCTGACCGGTCTTAGCGATTTGCTCGACGAGCATCAAAACGAGCTTATTGGTGAGATTATAATTTTGTTTGAGTTCCTCGAAATCGTAATAAGCGATGCCGAAGCGTTTGGCGAGCTTTGCCGCAAATGTTGATTTACCACTACAGGGAGCACCAAAGACAAGGAGTGCGCGTGGCTGAACTTTTTTACCTTCCATAATATTTTTATTGTAACACACTATTTGCAAGATAGACAAATTAATTGATGCTATAATAAAAATAGTGAAAAAAGAGGTGAAAAAAGCGCAAATTCCAACTAAAGCGCTCGCTGCGGTGGCGTTGTTTTTCGCTGTAGTGATTGTGGTGGAGCTGGTGATAGTTTTCTCGTTGGCTAACTCCAATAAATCCTCTGAGCCGACCCCGATTACTCCGGTTGAGCCTATCAATAATGTTACTCCGGTAGTTGATAAAAAGCCGCCGGTTTTGACGCTGCTTGGCGCTACTAAGATTACGATTCTAAAGGGCGATAGTTATGCGGAGCCAGGTTTTACCGTGGTAGATGATTACGATGTTTTGCGCGAGGAGGATGTCGTGGTAAGAGGAACGGTCGACCCGAATATGGCCGGCGAATACCGGGTAGTTTATTCCGTGCAAGACAAGGCTGGCAACGTCGCCAAGGCTGAGCGCACAGTGGTTGTGATGGATAATTATAATTTCGAGACAGATGATGCGGAGTTTTATTGGCGCTCGCTCGTGAATTATGTCCAGCAAAAGGGTTGGAAAGTGAGTTTTGGCTATCATAACCTAACTAGCGGTGCGGAATATACATACGGTGCGGACCAAATTTATTATGGCGCGAGCCTCGTTAAAACGGTGGACGCGCTTTATGTTTACGAAAAAATGGATGTGACGGATGCACTTCGTGCACTGGTGAAGAAGGCTATTACGGTAAGCGATAACGATGCGCACATGAGCCTTTATAAGATTATTGGTCGCAGCAATATGCAAGAGTATGGCCGCAGCATCGGCATGCAGCATTTTCTCGATACGAGCGCCTCGTTAGAATACGGCAACACCACGGTCGATGATCAGTTGGCGCTTTGGCAAAAGGTCTATTCTTTCCTTTATACCGACCAAACCGATGCCAAGCTTGAGCTTGAGAGCTTCTTTAATAATCGCACTACCAACAGCCTGGCGTTAAATGACTTAAAAGTGCTGCATAAGTATGGTCTCTGGGAAGAAGCTTGTCACGATAGTGGGCTGTTTATGATTGACCGGCCATATATAGTAACGGTGTTAACTAACGAGGGTCGTGGCGGTTTCAAAATTATTACGGATTTGTCTGAAAAAATTTATCGTTTAAACGAATTGCAATAAAAAATAGCCCGTTAGGCTATCTGGCAGGGGCGACAGGAATTGAACCCATATCTACGGTTTTGGAGACCGCTATACTAACCGTTGTACTACGCCCCTATCTTTTAATTATAACATAAAAAATAAGCCCCTGGGGGCTTATTTTTGCGTTTCTTTTCCTTGACTTCGTTGCGGCCGAGGTTTTTCTTGGTCTCGGTGAAGACAACGTGCTTCCTAAGAATCGGATCATACTTCTTAAGAGATAGTTTATCAGGAGTATTCATCGTATTCTTTTTTGTGTAATAAGCACGGACACCAGACTCCTCCGAAACGAGGCCAACGAGTTTGCGCTTAGTATTATTCTTTTTTGCCATAATTGTTGACTATTTTATCATATCTAAAATAAAAAGTAAAGAAAAAAAGAGGAGGGACAGTTTTACCTCTTGTCCCTCCATGAAAGTTGGTATAAAATGTGAATTTTGTTGTGATTTGATGATTCCAGCGCAATGTGATTTAGTAATCTAACCCATTGGTCTATACCGCCTTTCATAAGATATAAAGTGCTGAGCGCACCAGCGAAAAACTGAATAACAAGGTCTTGCGTATTAGTACGCTGAACTTAACTGCTGCAGCAGCTGTTTGTGGTCGCATGAACCGTCGGGGGACGGGTCAAATTGTTATAAAGTTTTTCTTGTGCTGGTGTTTTCAGTATCTTCGCTACAGAGTAACGAAGAGGCTCCTAGTTCAAATCTCCGCCAACACAAACTCCACGGAGATAGAACTATCTTATCGCAGGTTTAAAATATTGTCAACAATAAAAAGAGCCCTCGAGAGGGTTTGTGATTGAGAACTCTTTTTCGACCCCGATGGGGTCCGTCGAATGAGTTTGGTGAATAGGATCACTTGTTCCAGAGATTCTCGCCGAAATACTGCTTTGCTCTATCGAGACTACCAGCAACCTGGTGCCCCTGCGATACGGCAGCTTGGAGATCTGCTTTGAACTCGGCGTATCCTGCGGCTGTCGGAACATAAGTCTTCGACTGTCCCGTCGAAACATCCTTGAATACGAGCTCGGCCATCCATAATCACCTCCTTCCATGTACGAATTTCTCTAAAAATGAGAGATTTATGGAATAATACTATTTTTTAGAGGTTTTTGCAAGCATGAGCTCGATGAATTTTTTGATGTCTTTGATGCCGCGGTTGGCGTCTGGCTCGATAAACAGGGTTGGATCATCGAGGAAATCCAGGCTCGTAATGTGGCCGTGGACGGATTTAATGAGCTTTAATAATAGTTCCTCATCCGCCGCATTGAATTCATAAACTTTATCGTGGACTTCGCCGTCTTTATCTGGTGTTACGAATAGAATATGGGCTTTTGTAATATGGTATTTGGAATAGGTCGGCGAAAGGTTAAGCAGAAGTTTATAGAAGCCAAGTTGGAGCATATATTTGAACAACGTTGGTTTGCTGTCCCACTTTTCTTTGTGATAATTGCCGGTTTTAAAATCGTAGATTTCGATAGATTTGGTGGTGTCGTCGATGGTGATATGGTCGATTTTGCCGGTGAGCGGAATGCCTTCGATGGCGAGTTTTTCGGGCGAGAGATTTACCTCGGCTTTGCCGCTATGCAAAATATCGCTAAAGGCGGCGAGCGAAATCGCCAAATCTTTTGGCCCGCGTTCGCGCAGGGCGGCAGCGGTTTCTGGTTCGACGGCGGTTTTATCAAGTTCGGCTAAGAAGAAATCAATGGCTTTTTCGTCGGAAACGCCGTCGTTGGTGACTTTCTCGAAAGTTTTGTGGATGAGGTCACCAAAAATGATTTGCTCGGTGGCCGGTTCGCGCGGGGCGCGGAGAATTTGTTGCTTAAAGAATTCGACTGGGCCAGCATAAACGATGTCGATAAAGCCGGTGAGCGACGAAGCAGAAAGGCGATAGTTCTCTACCTTAGTTTTGTAAATTGCGCGCATGTCTGGCGATGGTGCTAAGTATGGCGTGAGCCAGTTGCGCAAATTGCTCTCGAGTGTGAACGGATCGACTTCTGCATAGTGACAGTTGACGGTTTGGTTTGGAATATACGGGCTGACAATTTTCTCGCCGTCATCGGTATTTTGCGTAAATTCACCAAGATACTCGAGGCGCTCTGGCGATTTGTCATTAAAATCTTTGCGCGAGTTGGTGATAATGAGATGCTCCTTGGCGCGAGTGATTGCTACGTAAAGCAGGCGCAGACGTTCGCCGTCCGTGGTGCCAGTGTGACGGATTTGCGAGAGGTTCTTTGGCAAGGCGAGTAGGTTGTTGTTCCCTTTACCTTTGCCCCAAGCGGAATGGTCTGCGGCGATCAAAAAGACGTATTTAAACTCAAGACCTTTGGCTTTGTGGGCGGAAAGAATCTGCACGGCGTCCTCGAGGTCTTTGTATGGGCTAGATTCGGAAATCGGCAAGCCGGCGGCTTCGTAATCGTCCACCATGGCGACGAGGTCGGCGAGCTTGGTGGCGCGATCTTCTGTAACGTAGCGCTCGACCTTGCTCAGTAACAGCGCGAGATTTTCGTATAGCTGATAGGAGGCGTATTCGCCGCGGCCAACATAATATTCTATAATTGGCGAGCGTGTGTCGGCGAGGCCGGCGACACCAATTAGATAATTAATAAAGATATTAAGCGGCGCGTCGAAGGCTTTGGCGACTAATTCGGCAAGGAGCTGAGCGATTTCGCGTAGCTTAGCGTCTTCAGATTCGGCCATTTTGGCGAGCGCTTCGCTAGGAGTAATGCGGGCATCGCCGAAGGTTTTTAATACCGTAAGCATCGGAACATCCCAAAACGGATAGGACAAAATTTCTAGAATGCTGGTTTTTGGGGTTTTGCCGGCCGCGATATCGTTTACAAAGCGAGCAATGGTAATAAGGGCATGAATCTCGGCGTTTTCGAGTAGGTTGTCGCGCTTTTCGTAGGAGATATTGATGGTTTTCTGACTTTTTAGGTATGGTAAAACCGGCAGAATATATTTATGCTTTGGTGCAATAATGGCGATGTCGCTTTGCTTGACGCCGTTTTTGATAAGCTTAGCGATTTCGGCGGCTACAAAGGCGTATTCGGCGTCGGAAGACAAGAACTCATGGCGAGAAATCTGTGAAGTGTTCGGGCTACTATTCACGGCGTGGAGGCTTTTTTCGCCAAAACGAGTATTGTCGTCGATCTGGTCAATGATGTGTTTCGAAAAATCCAAAACTTCTTGCGAGCTGCGGTAGTTATCAACCAGCGGGATGACTTCGGCGTGGTAATGCTCCTGAAAATCGATCAGAGTGGTGGCGGAAGCACCTTGGAATTCGTAAATCGCCTGGTCGTCGTCGCCCACGGCCATGATTAGAGGCTTTTCATAGTCGGTGAGCTGCTTAATAATTTCAAACTGCGATGGGTTGGTGTCCTGGAACTCGTCTAGCAAAATAAACTGGTAGCGCTCCGATAGCGTGAGACGGAAGCCTTCATCTTCCTTCAATACGCGCACGGCCTCTTCGATCATATCGTCAAAATCGTATAGTCCGTGTTCGGTAAGATAGGCTTCGTACTGAGCCATGACGTTGGCTAGGCTAGCGAGTTTTTTGTTAGCAATACGGTCTTTGAGGCGATACTTGCCGTGCTCGTCTTTTTCGAAATAGGCATCTTTCCAGGATGAAAGCGGGGTGATCTTCTCGGCGGCGGTGGCCTCGTCGACAGCTTTTTCGAGGTCATTGATTAGTAATTTAATCGAACGCTCGATACCCTTCAAAATTGGCGGGATGTTTTCGTATTTTTTTAACTCTTCCAAAATTGGCAGATAAGCCTTTTCGAGCGAGTTTTTATAATCACGCGGGATGATTTGCGCTAGATAAATCGAGGCGAATTCGCTGATGGCTTGGGAATCTTCGATGTTTTGTTTGGCGATAGTAGCTAAATCTTCGGCCGTGAGGCGGGCGGATTTGGCGGATGAAATCGTATCGATGATGTCGCGGATTTGATCGCCGCGCAAGATATCGGTACCGGGCAAATGCGCCTGGATATCTTTGATAATTTTAAATTTGGTAACATCTTCGATGGCGGAGTCGAGTTGGCGGGAATAAGAATCGGAATAATTTTTGTACTGGGCGAGCACTTCGGAGCCAAAGGCGTGGTAGGTGCTGATGTTGACTTTGCTGCTATCTTTGCCGCCCATGATGCTGCCAAGGCGTTCGCGCATATTGGTGGCGCCGGATTCGGTGAAGGTAAGACAAAGAATATTCTCTGGATTGGCGTCGGTATTTTCGAGAATGTAGGCAACTTTTGAAGAAAGTAGCTGAGTTTTGCCAGTGCCTGGTCCGGCTAGGACCAATAGAGGCCCGTCCAGATACTCAACGGCGGCTTTTTGTTTCTCGTTTAGGCCCATGCGTCGCTCTCTTTCATGAGGTCTTGCAGGATTCCGGCGGCAGCTGGCACTTTGAGCTCGCCAGATTTGATGCGCTTTAAGGCGGTGATTCCCTCGACGGTCTTTTCTGGCTTGGTCTTGCCCTCGATAAGGCCCTGACCAAACTCAAAATTACGCGATGGAAAGTCGCAGGTCAAAATCAGATCGCCGCGACCGCATGGCAACTCGACGGTTTTAGGATTGGCGCCGTTATTTAATAAAATCAGCTTAAATTCTTGCAAAGCAGTTTCGATAAATTTGTCGTATTTGCCCGTGCCTGGTTTGAGGTTGTGCCAGCCAGCGTAGATGGCGTAGACGTTTTTGAGCGCGCCGCAAAGCAATACGCCTTTTTCGTCGGCGGTAAGATCAAATTTTAGCCAAGGTGTTTCAAATAGATCGCGAACGCGTGGATCAGTGGTGACGAGGCGGGTTTTTTGATGCTTTTCAATGTCGGCGGCAAAACCTGGTCCAGACAAAAACATCACGTCTGCAAAATCAGCAAAGATGGCCGGGCTCAAAATGCCTTTAGTGGCGACAATGAGCGGGGTGTTTTTCGGAAGCTTAGGTAGCATTTCTTCGACGGCGGCTGAAGGAATTGCCAAAACGATATAGTCGGCGTCCTTGACGGCTTCTTCTAGAGTAATGGTAGATGTAAGTGAAAAATAGGTTACGTCGTGTTTTTTGGCTTCCAGAATATGGCCCAGAGCTGAGCCGAAAGCCCCCGCGCCCAAAACTGTAATTCTCATACTTAAATTATAACAATTTTTTATTCTTCAGACAGGATTTTGCCTGTTCCAACTTCTAGGTGTAATAGTCGTTGGTTTTTGGACCCACGGAATTTGAGCGAAAGATCACGTTGCTCCAGGATGAATGGTCCATCGATGATGGCGTCTAGAGACTTGAGGAATTCCCAAGCTGCGCCACCGTATTTTTTGATTTGTTCGTAAGTGTAGCCGGAAAAGCTCCAAACATTCCAGCCGAGTTCATTACGCACATAGTCGGCAATTTCTTTGCAAGCCTCCGGCTGCAAGAATGGCTCTCCGCCACAGAAAGTTAGACCTGCTTGACCCTTGAACTCGGCGAGCTGTTTTTTGACATCCTCAACATCGACCAGTACACCACCGTCTAGGGGCCAAGTTTCTGGGTTTTGACAACCCTTGCAATGCTGATGGCATCCTTGCGTCCAAAGGACGGCGCGGAGACCATAGCCATTGACAATACTATCGCGTTCTAGTGGTCCACTGAGTCGAATTTGCATTTATTTCTTTCCCTTCATGCTCTTAGCGGTTTTCTTGGCGGCCTCACGAGCAGCTTTTTCATCGGTAGAATAGCAGCCATTGACGTTGTGCTTGACGCGGGCCTTTTCTTCGGCTTTTTTAGCGTCGTTCCAGCGTTCGAGCGAACCAACTAGGTAGCCGGTGATGCGGCGGAGGCGTTCAAATGGAATATCGCCTTCTTTGCGACCGCAGGATGGACAGACATTGCCGGAGATGATACCAGAGAAGCCACAGACTGGATCGCGGTCGACTGGGTGGTTGACCGAGCCGTAGCCGATGCCACAATCATGCATTTTGCGGATCACGGCTTCAAAGGCGTCGATGTTTTGGGATGGATCGCCATCGAGCTCGATGTAGGTAATATGGCCAGCGTTACAGAGATTATGATACGGAGCCTCAATTTCGATCTTCTCGAAGGCGGAAATTGGGTAGTAAACTGGGACGTGGAATGAGTTGGTATAGAATTCGCGGTCGGTGACGCCTTTGAGCTTGCCGAATTCTTTGCGGTCCATCTTGGTGAAGCGACCAGAGAGACCTTCGGCTGGGGTGGCGAGGAGCGAGAAGTTTAGGTGATACTTCTTGCAGTATTCGTCACATTTTTCACGCATGTGGGTGATGATGTCAAGGCCGAGTTCGCGGGCGTCGGCATCTTCACCATGATGTTTGCCAACCATGGCAACGAGAGTTTCGGCAAGGCCGATGAAGCCAATGGAAAGCGTACCGTGTTTGATGACATCGCGGAGTGTATCGTTTGGCCCAAGTTTTTCAGAACCCATCCAGTTACCTTGACCCATGAGGAATGGGAAGTTGCGGACGTGTTGGTTGGCTTGGAACTCGAAGCGCTCGAGGAGTTCGTCGCGGATCAAATCCATCTTTTCGTCGAGTTCTTTGTAGAAGCCTTCCCAATCAGCTTCCTTGCGCTCTTTGGTAGCGATACCGTGTTTGATACCGATGCGGACAAGGTTCAAAGTGGTGAAGGAAAGATTGCCACGGCCGGTAACGATACCATCAGATTCTGGGAAGACAGAGGCGAAGACACGGGTGCGGCAGCCCATGGTAGCAATTTCGGTGCGATAGTCACCTGGTTTGTAATACTTGAGGTTGTATGGCGCATCGATAAAGCAGAAGTTCGGGAAGAGACGCTTAGCGGAGACT
>JAZRPR010000022.1:0-45788 GCA_045649305.1 Candidatus Nanosyncoccus sp. | reverse complement strand
TATCGGAAAAGATGTAAATCATGGAGTCTGGGGTTATTTGCTTTGCGCCATCATAAAGAACTCCTTCAATGCCATAGGAATTGAGAATCTCAGCCAATTCTTCTTGTTCGATTTTATTCATCATATCTATTATGATACCATTTCAACAATGAAAAGACCAGCCGAAAGGCTCACCTACGAACCCTCGTTTTCAACAAAAGAAATATCTCTAGCAAATGCTAGAGATATTTCTTTGGCTGGACCGGGAGGATTCGAACCCTCGAATGGCGGGACCAGAACCCGCTGCCTTACCACTTGGCGACGCTCCAATGTCATACATTATACTACAAAAACCCAATTTTTACCACACCACCAAAACAGTCATGCTATAATCAAAACATCATGAGCAAAAATACTTTTAGCCCGACCGACCTCAAAAAGCTTTCTTCCGAGCAAATCGTCGACAAACTTGAGCACCAAAACTATTCTTTGCTTAAATCTCTTGGTGGCGAAAAACTCCGCAGGGAAATGGTCCCGGTAGGCAAAGTCTGCCACATGGTCATTAACCACGTCTATCGCGTTGGTCACAAAAAGCAGCCCGAAATCCGCCTCGAAAAGGCTAAAGCGCGCATTATTAAAACCTTAAGGAAAGTCACGCCGGTTAATTACAACAAGGCCACTTTCTCACAGACCAAAGACGGCCTTGTAATTGGCTTTAACCACCCTAGCCTCGGCGAAATCGGTCGCATCCTCTTGATCAAATTCGAACTCTGGGGCGACAAACCAGTGCTTTTCCCAGTCAATCTGCCTTGGTACGAAGCTCTCGCCCGTGATTACGACCGCTTGAAGGACCTCGGCATTATTATTACTCCAACTATCACCCCATCCACTTGGAAGAAACTAAACATTAAAGAAGGCGATAAGCTCTACGAAGATGCTAACCGCATCAAGCACGACTTCCGCGAAATCTACACCAACCGCTCTGAGCAAGTCATCAAAGATGGCGGCATGATTTTTGTCGCGCCATCCGCCACACGCCAACGCACTGTCTTTAAAACCCCAGCCGTTTATAAAAAAGAAGAAGAAGTCATCCCGACCATGTCGATTCTCGCCATCAAACTTCTCGCCGATACAAAAACCAATTGCAGTTTCTTACCAGTCGCCGTTTTGCCACCAAAAGGCTTCAAACGTGGTCTTAATCTCTTTAAAAAATACCAATTACTCGCCGCCGATCCAATGACGGCCGACGAAATCCGCGCCAAATACTTCAAAACCAAAAAACCGGAACGCCTCGACGATTTCGATTACGACTTCCATCAAAAAATCGCCGAAAAACTTCCAAAAGAATTTTGGTATTAACCGCAAAAACCATTTACAATCCCTTGCTTTTTTGCTATACTATTGACAAGTCTGGTAACAGACTTTTTTTTAATAAGGAGTTAAATATGGCCAAAGCGAAAATTACTCGCATCAAAGCTAACGACTCTAAAAAAGCCGAGACGTCTACCGCTGAGCCGGTTATAACTCGGAAAAAAGTCGTCCTAAAAGACAAAAAAGTTGAGAAAAAAGCCAAACAAACCAGAAAAGAGGCCAAGAAAGCCGACAAAAAAGCAGACAAAAAGAGCGGCAAAAAACCATTCATTCTTTTCCGCCCATTCTGCGCTATCGGCCGTTATTTCCGCGATTCATGGCGTGAAATTCGCCAAGTTCGTTGGCCAAATCGCAAAGCAACCTGGAAGATGGTGTTCGCGGTCTTAGTCTACACTGCGTTCTTTATCGTCTTGCTCGTTTTGCTCGACATGCTATTCCAATTTATATTTAGTAATATTTTGAAATAAGGAGAATTATGGCAGTAAACCGTTATGATGACACCCGCGCCTGGTATGCAATTTCTACCTACAGCGGTTACGAAGATAAGGTTGCCGATTCCATCAACCAACGCGTGAACACCGTTGAAATGGCCGACAAAATCTTCGAGGCAATCGTGCCAAAAGAGAAACAAATCGAAATTAAGAACGGCAAGCGCAAAGTTGTCGATCGCAAAATCCTCCAAGGCTATGTCTTGGTCGAGATGAAATTGTCTGATGAAACTTGGTACATCATCCGCAACACCCCTGGTGTGACCGGTTTTATTGGCACCGGCACCCAGCCAACCCCAGTTTCTGAAAAGGAAATCACCAAGATCAAGAAACGCATGGGCGTAGAAGATCCAAAATTCTCCGTCAAATACGAAATCGGCGAAGTGGTTTCCATCACCGATGGTCCATTCAAGGGCTTCGATGGTACCGTTTCCGAAATCGACGCCGCCAAGGGCAAACTCAAGGTTATGGTCTCGATGTTTGGTCGCGAAACACCAGTCGAGCTCGACGCTTTGCAGGTTAAGCAATTGTAAAATTCTAAAAACTATAGTATAATATCTGAGTTACGTACTCGGAAAGAGGAAAAATATTATCATGGCAGAAAAGAAAGTCATCGGCAACCTCAAGTTGCGCATCCCTGGCGGTAAAGCCACCGCTGGACCTCCGGTTGGTTCAACCCTTGGTCAATGGGGACTTAACATGATGGATTTTATCAATCCATTCAACGAAAAAACCAAAGATTTCATGGGCAAGAACGTCATCGTTCACATCAAAGTTTACGAAGATCGTACCTTTGATTGGGTCTGTCTCGGACAACCAGTTGACGACCTTATCCGTGAAGCTATCAAAATCGAAAAAGGTTCGGGCAAACCAAACGTCGACAAGGTCGGCAAAATCACCCGCGCCCAGCTCGAAGAGATCGCCCAAAAGAAAATGGATCAGCTCAACGCTAACGACATCGACGCTGCAGTCAAAATCGTCGCTGGCACCGCTCGCTCCATGGGCGTAACCGTCGAAGACTAACAAATTAAAAGTCAACTCGTAAACGTATGCGGGTTGACTTTTTTGTTGTTTTATGAGACAATATAAAGATATTTATACACGGAAGGGAGGGTACACGTGATGAATATTATCGTACCTAAAAAACAAAATCGTTATTGGCAGAAGGTGTCCGAACGGGCCATGGCGCTTTGGCAAGAGCACTCCATGGACCAGGTCAGGAAGAAGAATGGCATCAAGACGAAGCCTCTCTACTTCCCGGAAGATGTAGCGTTTTTCGCCATGTCACTCAAAGAGGCAAAAAGTTTTCTCGAGGAATCCGAAATCGCCGACATCAAGGAGATGGTTAACAAAGTACTGAATACCAGAGTAGCCATAGAGTTATGGCATAAATACTCCGAAGAGTATCAGACCATTCTTCAAGATTACCGCGAAAACTTCCGGAAAACACGCCGCTTAAAGCCTATCCCGGAAGGAATCAAAAAGACCTTCCTGGATACTTTCCCGGAAATTCCATGGCTAAGAGCGTCCGAAGAGGAAGCTCTTCTTGCACTCAAAGGTAAAACATCCGCAGAGATTAAGCAGATAATCAACCAGGCCATGGAATACAAGGACAGCAAACTGCGCAAAGACCTGAGTAACTTCAACCGCAGCGCCAAACTGAGACTTGGCTGGAAAGAAGCCCCTAAGGGAAGCCTGAACCCGGAAGCCTGTAAAATCAACGGGTTTAGAAAATCCGCCAGGATTTACGGAGACGACCTGTCTATCAACGACGGCCGCCAATTCCGCACCCAGTGGTAACGCCAAAACGATTAGCCCTTTTGAAAAGGAGGAGTTTTATAACCCCTCCTTTTCTCTTGCATTTTTCATCAAACTCATGTATAATATACGAAGTTATTAATCAGTGGGAGGGTTAAACCCGCTATTACCACAGAAAGGATTATCATGGCCGAAGAAGAGGTCAAAAATACTGAAGTTGTCGAAGCTGTTGAGGCTACCGAAACTACCGAAGCTGAGCAAACCGACAACACCGAACAATTTGCCAAAGCTGGCAAACGTTCCAAAAAACACGTTGAAGAAGTTAAGGCCGAGGAAGAGCGCCAAGCCAAAAAAGCTGAGCGTGCTGCCGAAGAAAAAGCTGCCGCCGAAAAACCAAAAGGCGCCAAGCCGGTTACTCGTCCAAAAATTGAACGCCGTGGCAAAAAATATCAAGAAGCTGCTAAGCTCATCGAAAAAGGCAAAGAATACAGCCTTAAAGATGCTCTTGAGCTCGCCATCAAATCTAGTCCAGTCAAATTTGACGCTAGCGTTGAAGCTCACGTTCGCCTTGGTGTAGACCCACGTCAAGCTGATCAAAACATCCGCACCACTATCGTTTTGCCAAACGGCAACGGTAAAACCGTGCGTGTCGCCGTTTTCGCTCCACTCGATGTTGCTAAAGCTGCTAAAGCCGCTGGTGCTGACATCGCTGAAGATGAAGAGTTCTTGAAACAACTCGAAAAAGGCGTGATTGATTTCGACGTTCTCATTTCTACTCCAGCCTACATGCCAAAACTTGGTAAATTCGCACGTCTCCTTGGTCCAAAAGGTCTCATGCCAAATCCAAAAGCTGGTACTGTCACCATGGATGTTGAGAAAGCCGTTAAAGAAGCCAAAGCTGGTAAAGTTGAGTACCGTGTCGACAAGCAAGCTATCGTCCACATCGGTCTCGGCAAGGTTTCCTTTGGTGCCGACAAGCTTCTCGAGAACGCTAACGTGTTCTTCGAAAGCTTAAAGAGCCAAAAGCCAGCCAGCCTCAAAGGCACCTATGTTAAATCAGTGTTCATCACTACTACCATGGGTCCTTCAATCGCTATCGAAAACCTTTACAAATAAGTTTTTCCAAAAAAGAGCCTCGCGGGGCTCTTTTTTGTGCTACAATAAGCTTATGGATACTTATGAAATCATTTTGGCCTTAATTTTAGGTCTTTTTGTTTGTCTTTTCGGATACAAACTCAAGAAAATTGTTTTCTTTATCGCTTGGTTCCTGATTGGCTACACCCTCATGACCCACCTTATGCCAATCATCAACGATAGCGCACCGGTAATCGCCGAAAATGAACTCTGGCAATTCGTTCTACCAATCGCCGGCGGTTTGCTTTTGTCGCTGCTCGGCTTTTCTATCGAAAAACTCTGCGTCGGCTTGCTCACCTTCTTTACCGTCCTCGCCGTCGCCGTCACCCAATTCGGCCTTAGTGGCGAAGTCGTTGGCATCGCCAGCATCCTTGGCGTCATCCTTGGCGCTATCGCCGTCAATATGATTAAACCTGCCTCAATCGTTATTACTGCCGTAGCGGGCTCCTACGTCATTACCGATGCGCTCATCGCGCTTTTCCCGACCACGCTCGCTAAGGGCTCACTCTACTCCCTCCTCATTTTGGCTGGTATTGCCATTGTTGGCATAATTTTCCAGTTTTCAAACACCAAACATTACGTATAATATTAATTAATAAACAAAGGAAGAATATGGACAAAGAACAAGCTCCAACCCCAGAAGCAGCTGCTCCAGCACCAGCTCCAGCCGCTGCACCAGCTCCAGCTGCTGCTCCCGCCGCCGCTGCTGCTCCAGCTAAAAAAAGCAACAAAGGTAAAATTATCGCTATCGTCTGCGCCTGTGTCGGCGTGGCCATTGCTGCCGCTGTTGCTATCATCCTTATTGTGATGAACAATTCAGACAAACTTTACTGCGAAAAAGACGGCAAAAGCGTCACTATCGCCTTCAACGACAACGACATCATTGGTCTTGCACACGTTGGCGATGGCTTCAACTTTAGCCTCGAAGAAATCCAAAAAGAGCAGAAAGAAAGCAAACTTTCTACCTACGATTATCTCAAGCAAGCTGGTCTTGGCATCATGGCTTCAAGTGGCGCCAAATGTACTCTTAAAGGCCAAGAAATCAAAGCCGACGACACCAAAGACGACGATTGGAAGAAGTATGATGATGACGACGATGATGATGATTGGAAGAAGTATGATGATGACGATGATGACGATTGGAAAAAATACGACGACGATGATGACGACGACGATGACTCAAAGAAGAGCTCTTCTACCAGCTGCGAAACCGCCGCTGAATGTATGGAAAAACTCGACGCCGAAGAAGATACCCCAATTAGCTACTACGACAACGTTATCGGCTCCAAAGGTTATGCTGATCCAGACGAATATCAATCAGACAGCACTACCACCTACACTTATGATTTCAGCAACGGCGACAAAATCCTCGTTGAAATCTCCTCTTATGGCTCCGTAACGGTCAAAGCTGAGTATGACAAATCCCAGCACACCAGCAACGCCAATCTTGATGGCTATGACACCGTTTCTGACAAAATTTCTAGCGGCGACCTTACCTTTAAGGCACTCAAAGCAGCCATCGGCACAGAACCACTAGTTTCCGAGAAAACCAGTAGCGGCAGCACCGATTACCTCTGGGTCGGCTCCGCTTCAAACAAATATATCGAAGCTACGGTCAACAGCAAAGGTATCGTTACCTGGGTTATCGGTTGGAAATAAATCGATCAACAAAAATATCACCCTACGGGGTGATATTTTTTATTCGTGATGATATTTGCCGCCACTTAAAATTTCTTGAGCACGATAGATTTGCTCCGTCACCATCACTCTAAACAGCATGTGAGGGAAGACCAACTTCGAGAAAGACCAGACTAGGTCAGCGCGCGAGCGAATCTCCTCGTCGAACCCATAGGCTCCACCGATAATAATCACAATATTTTTACTGTAATTAAAGTTATTTTCGAGCACCTGTGCAAACTCCGGCGAACCGAGCATCTTGCCGCGTTCATCGCATAGAATCACGAAATCGCGCCCCGAAAACGGCCAATTTTTAAGCTCCGCAGTCAGTTTATCTTCATCCATTACTTTCCATTCAAGATCAAATGGCTTCTTGAGGCGCTTTTCGTACTCAGAAACTAGCTCCTGATACGCCTCGCTAGCTTTCTTGCCGCCCGCCAAAATTTTTATCATTGCTTTTTCTCCTGATATTTGCTATAATTATACCAGTTACCAAAGACAGTGGCGAGGGTTTACCCTTTAATCATGCCACCGAGGCAAATTCTTGTTTTTATTTGGTGACGTTGCTTAACAGTTAGCTAACCATGTCAAAATTTAACCAAAGGAACTTTTTATGGCAATTTCAAAAGATAAAAAGACTACATTGGTTGCTGATTTGACCGAGCTTTTGAACAATTCAAAACTGGTCGCCTACGCTAAATACGAAGGCCTCACCGTTGCTGAACTCCAAGAGCTCCGCAAACTCGCTCGCGAATCCGACGTCAAAATCAAAGTCGTGAAGAACCGTCTTCTTAAAGTTGCGATGAAAGAAATCGCCGCTTACAAAGACACCGAAACGACTGGTCTTACCGGCCAACTTCTCTACGCCATCGGCTCAGACGAAGATTTCAGCGCCGCTAAGGTCCTTTCTAAATTCGCAAAAACCCACAATAAGATGGAACTTATTGGTGGTTTCAACAACGAAGGCGCTAACCTCTCCAAAGACGAGGTGGTCGCGCTCGGTTCTTTGCCAACCAAGAACGAACTTATCGCCCAGGTGGTCGATACGCTTCTTTCTGGCATCAATGGCATCGTTTCCGGACTCGAAAACCGCGAAGAGAAATAAGCAATCAATTCACTATATTATTAATAAGGAGATATTATGGCTACCGATATTAAAAAATTGGCCGAAGAGCTCGTCAATATGACCGTTCTCGAAGTCAATGAACTCAAAACCGTCCTCAAGGACGAATATGGCATCGAGCCAGCCGCAGCTGTTGCTGTTGTTGCTGACGGTGGTGCTGCTGCTGCCGATGAAGGCAAATCTGAATTTGATGTTGTCCTTAAGGACGCTGGCGCTCAAAAGATCGCCGTCATCAAAGCTGTTAAAGAAGCTACCGGACTTGGTCTTGGCGAAGCTAAGGCTATTGTCGATGGTGCTCCTGCAACCGTCAAAGAAAAAGTCGCTAAAGCTGATGCCGAGGCTATGAAGAAAGCTCTCGAAGAAGCTGGCGCAACTGTCGAACTCGCTTAATTGTTCGTTTAGGTTAGCTAATGTGCAAAAGATCCCCGTTCAAGGGGATTTTTTGTATTTGTATCGAAACGATTTGGACTTTTTGCAAACTTTAATTCGCGCCAGGATGGCCTAGCTCATGCTCGTCAATTTAAAAACCGGTGCTTTCCGGTTTTTTAATTGGAGCATTCACTTAGGCATCTTGGGCTCATTAAAAATGTTTGCTAAAAAGCTCAAATCACTTTAGTACAAATGCTATAATAATCTCATGAACGATTTTGATTATCTTAAACCTGGCGACGTTTATCTCGACAGCGCCTGCCAATCTCTTCGCCCGAAGTCAGTTATTGATGCTATTAATGATTATTATCTGAATTTCAACGCCTGTGGCGAACGCGCCAAGTATAAATGGGGAAAGATTACCGACGCCAAAGTCGACGAAACTCGCGAAAAAGTCCTTAAATTCTTGAAACTCAAGTCCAAAGAATATACCGTTTCGTTCACGCTCAACACTACTTACGGCATCAATTTGCTTTTGAACCAACTCGAGCCAAGCCTTTTTGAGAAGGTCATGACTTCTGAAATCGAACACAACTCACCATTTCTTTCCACCATGGCTTTTGCCGAGCGTACGGGTTTGCCGCGCATTGTTATGAAAAGAAATGACGACGGTTCAATCGAGCTTAACGACTACGATTTCAAAAAAGCCCTCGTGGTAGTCAACTGCGCCAGCAATATCGACGGCCGTAAATTACTCAACATCAACGAGTTAACCAAAACCATCCATAAAGCCGGCGGCCTAGTGATTATTGATGCCGCTCAGGCCATGGCCCACAGTTCCAACATTCTCGAAAAGACCGACGCCGATGCAATCTGTTTCTCGGCCCATAAACTCTACGCACCATCACTTGGCGTTATCGTCTGGAAAAAATCTCTACTAAGCAAGCTTCATACTTATTTCGTCGGTGGCGGCATGGTTGACGACGTCGAAAAAGATTCTTATCAACTTTCTGCCGACTCACCAAATCATATTTACACCAGATTCGAATCTGGCCTCCAGGCCTGGGGCGAAATTATCGGCCTTGGCGCCGCGCTCGACTGGCTAGAATCCCGCAAAAAATCTGACTGGCGAAACTTTGCCAACAACTATCAAGAACTCTATAACTTCCTCAGCTCTTCGCCAAAGGTTCATCTCGTCAACCATGAAGCCAATCCAACTATAAGTTTCTATATTGACGGCATTGATTCGCACCTGCTCGGCGAGGCTCTCTCGCGCGAGGGAATTATGGCCCGCACTGGATATTTCTGCGTGCATTATTATCTCGACCACGTCTGTCATTACCCACCACTGATTCGCTTCTCGCTTGGCCTCCATACCACGGCCGAGGACATTGAAAAAGTCAAAACTGCTCTCGCTAAAATCATCAAGTAGTGCTAGTATTAATATATTATGGTGTGCATTGCTGCATTTATTATTTTGGCGATCATTGGTATTTTTGTCGCTATTATTTCAATCTTTAAACGCGAAGTCGGCAAGCAATATCTCAAAATGCTGAAAAAATCTTGGGGATGCCTTGGCAAAAAAATCCGTCTCCAGAAATGCGAAACTGGCTTCAAGGAGGATGTCAAAAATACTTTACTTAGCCGCATTATCATCAAACATCCAACCTGGGTTAAACCACTCAGCGTTGTTATCGAAGTTATTTCCGTCGTCATCGTCGTAGTTGCTGTCTGGGCGCTGCTCACTGCAATCAAGTCTCTACTTGCGCTCTGGACGCTTGGTACCTGCAACGTCACCAAGCCAGCCGCCTGCTCACTCGGAGCCGAAGTCTGTAGTATCGACGAATCCGAACCATCCAACATCTTTGAGGCCACCGGCCGCTGGTTCGAAGAATGGGGCGAAATCTTTGGCGCCATTCCAGATAAGTTCCGCGATTACAACCCAGATAATTTCGATTTCTACACTATTTCTGCCCGCGAGAACGGCCAAGCCACCGCTATCGACATTCTCGATCCGGGCTGCTCGGTCTGTATGTCCTCATATCGCAACCAAAAGAACAGCGGTTTTTTCGATAACTACAACACCAAGTTCGTCTTATTTGCCATCAAGAATCCAGACGGCAGCTTCAAGTTTAAGAACTCCGACCTGATTGTTCGCACCACATACGCCTTAAACGAAATCAGACCATACCTTACCGTTCATCTTCTGGACCGCATCTTTACCACGCGCGACGAAGAAGGGCGCAACTTCCAGGATAGATTTAATAACGCCTACAGCGCCGAGGAGGCTACCGAAAGACTAGACCAATTTATGAACGAACTTGGCCTATCCGCCGAAGAAATTAACCGCATTCACAAAGATGTCTACTCCGAACATATCTCCGAGCTAGTCGAGAAGAACCGCACCATTGTTGAGAACGAAATCCACGTCAAGGGCATTCCAACCATGCTCTACGACAACGCCAAGCACACTGGTTTATACAAAATTCCAGAATAAATAATGTATATTTTACAACACTTTTGGCTCTACCACTGTTTTTTCGGTGGAAAAGAATCTGAGAAAAAACTTGACATGATTTTGGCCCAGATATAATATAATATTAATACTATATTTTAGACAGGATGCGAGGTGATGTCTGAACTACCAGAAAAACAAATAAAGCGTTTACGCAGCCTCATCAGCGATGCTGAGACTAATTTGGCTGCTGCAAAAGAATTATTAAACTCCGTTATTGGCGATGGCGCCGTGATTTCTGCCCCAAGCAGCTCCGTCGTGAGCACACCAGAAGGCAAGATTATTGAGGGTATCTTCGATGGTCAAATCATGATCGGCCCAGATGGCAAGAACTATCCAGTTCCAGCCAACTACGCTTCTAAGTCCAAACTCGTTGAGGGCGATATTATGAAGCTCACCATTACCGAAGATGGCAAATTCCTTTACAAGCAAATTGGCCCAATCGAACGCAAGACCGTTATCGGCACGCTCACTCATCATGATGACAAATACTTCGTTGAGGTTGGTGGCAAAGAATACGAAATTCTTTACGCCTCGGTTACTTACTTCCATCTTCACGAAGGTTCCCAGGTATCCGTAATCATTCCGGCCGATCCAGAAAAGGCAAAACTCGCCAACTGGGCAGCCGTCGAAGCCGCTTTGTAAAAATATCCCCGAAAGGGGATATTTTTTCATGCTATAATAAATCCATATGGGAAAGGCGTTATATCGAAAATACCGTCCAAAATGCCTGGCCGAGGTAATTGGTGAGGACCAGGTTGTTGATACTCTCAAAAAATCTCTTGAAACTAAAAACATTTCCCACGCTTATCTCTTTGTCGGGCCACGCGGTTGCGGTAAAACTTCCGTCGCCCGTATTTTCGCTCACGAAATCAATCAATTCAAATACGAACTCGAGGATAATTACGTCGACATCATCGAAATCGATGGCGCATCAAACCGCGGCATCGACAACATCAGGGAACTACGCGAAAAAGTTGCCATCGCCCCAACCGAAGGTAAATACAAAGTCTACATCATCGACGAAGTCCACATGCTTACTAAAGAGGCTTTCAATGCTTTGCTCAAAACTTTGGAAGAACCGCCAAAACACGCCGTATTCATTATGGCTACTACCGACGCCTACAAAGTGCCAGTCACTATTACTTCGCGCGCCCAAGTTTATACTTTTAGCCTTGCCGACGAAAAAACTATGTTTGATTACATCAAAAGTGTCGTCAAAAAGGAAAAAATCAACATTGATGACGACGCGCTTTCGATGCTTGTAAAGCGTGGCGGCGGCTCCTTCCGCGATACTTTGTCGCTAGTTGATCAAATTGCTAACTTTGGCACCGAAAAAATCACCAAAGAATTTATTGTAAAAACTTTTGGTCTGCCAGAAGACGAGCTCATCGCCGCCTTGCTCACCGCCTACGAGCATGGCGACATCGCCAGCATCTCCAGCATTTTGAAAAATCTCTTTAATGCCAACGTCAAAGCCGAAACCATCGCCGAATCTTTGATTAACCTGATTCTCGCCGCGCCAAAACCAGTTTATTTGAAGTTGCTCGATAGCCTCACCAACGTAAAATCGCCGTTCGCCGAAGCTAAATTGCTCGTAGCGCTCACCGCCATGGTGCCAACTGTCGCCCCAGCCGTAGCAATGCCACTCGCTGCGCCAGTTGCAGTCGCACCAGCCGTCACGCCAGCCAAAACGCTCGCCATTAAGCCGGCCGTCGCTAAACCAGTACCAATAGAACCAGCGCCAGCCCCGGCCGTCGTCAAACCTGCATCAGTACCGGCCGTCACCGCTGCACCAATTAACGCCGCCAACTTTGATTGGGATACTTTTGTTAGCGCCGTCAGTGAACAAAATAACGCCGTTTCTTCCCAACTCGCCAAGTCAAATCACGATTTTGACGGTACCGCACTTCACGTTTATCCAACCAAGCGCATCGCCAAAACTATCATGGAAAAACCAAATAACCGCGCCATCATCATCAAATTTTTGAATGGTATCAAACTCGAAATTCATGATGTTGATGAGCAACCAAACACCAGCAAAAATCCGTTGGTTTCCAAAATTTCTGATATAATGGGTGGAGCAGAGGAGGTCGAAAAAAATGGCGGAAAAATCCCGTTCTGATACCGGTCGCGTCCCACCACAGGACATCGAAGCCGAGAAATCATTGCTCGGTGCCATTTTGATTTCTGATGGTGACGAAATGTTCCCAGAAGTCTCCACCATCGTCCAGGCCAAAGATTTTTATGAACCAAAGCACCAGACCATTTTTGAGGCCATGGTTAGTCTTTATAACAAGCATTTACCAATCGATACCCTCACCGTCACCGACGAGCTCAAAGCTGCCAAAAAACTCAAAGAAATTGGCGGCGCACCATACTTAATTGAACTTTCCAACTTCGTCCCAGCCGCTTCGCACGCCAAGGCTTATGCCGATATCGTCGATAAAACTTCCGTCCGCCGCAGCTTGATTAGCGCCGGTAGCGCCATTGCTGAAAAAGCCTACGAAGACGATTCTGATATTATGAGCCTGGTCGGCAACGCCGAGCAAATTCTCTTCAACGTCTCGAATAAACTCGTTAAAACCGACTACACACCAATGGACGAATTGCTCGCCGACGCTTTGGAACGCATCGAAGAA
The DNA here is from genome assembly GCA_045649305.1 of Candidatus Nanosyncoccus sp. Classification (GTDB taxonomy): domain Bacteria; phylum Patescibacteriota; class Saccharimonadia; order Saccharimonadales; family Saccharimonadaceae; genus Nanosyncoccus. The sequence goes on along the minus strand of JAZRPR010000022.1, from coordinate 32,732 downwards.
CTCCGCAAAAATAAAGGCGCTTTGCGTGGTCTCAAGTCCGGCTTCCGTGACCTCGATAACAAAACTGCTGGTTTCCAAAAAGGCGACCTCGTAATCGTCGGTGCTCGCCCGGCCATGGGTAAAACGACTTTCGCACAAAACATCGCTTACAATATTGCTAAGTACAACAACAAAGGTGTACTCTTCTTCTCGATGGAGATGGCCGCCAACGAAATTATTGAACGTATCATCTCGGACGTTTCCGGAGTTGATAACTGGCGCATCCGCACCGGCAACATTACCGACGAAGAATATTCCCGCGTCACCGACGCAATGGGCGAACTTGATGATCTGCCACTCTACATCGACGACACCAGCTCAATGAACATCATGGAGCTTCGAAACAAAGCCCGCCGCGCCATGCATGACCACGACATCGGCATTATCATCATCGACTACTTGCAGCTCATTCAGGGCACCAACCGCTACGCCGGCAACCGCGTGCAGGAAGTCTCCGAAGTTTCCCGCGGCCTCAAAATCCTCGCTCGCGAGCTCAAAGTGCCAGTAATTGCGCTCGCACAGCTTTCCCGTAACGTCACCGGCCGCGACGACCCACGCCCAGTTTTGTCCGACCTTCGCGATTCCGGTTCCATCGAGCAGGACGCCGACCTTGTGGTGTTCTTGCACCGTCCAGACTATTACAAAATCCACGACGATAATTACGAAGATACCCACATCACCGAACTTATCATTGCTAAGCACCGCCACGGCGCCGTTGGTAAAGTTGAGCTCTACTTCCATCCAGAGCTTCTCCGTTTTATGTCGCTAGACAAAACCAGGGAATAACGTTATACTGGTTATGTGAAGAAAATTATTATTTCTAAACTTTTTTTGTATAAACACCGCTTTACTATTGGTTATGTCTTGCTTGGGCTGGCTTTTGTTGGGCTACTTTTCCTAGTACCGTTTATCGCCCAGAAAAACATCTCCGAAGCCGAAATGCAATCCGCTGTCAGCTCCTACGATCTCGAGCCAGACGCCATCTTTAATGGCGACCTAGTGGATTTGCCCTATCGCTTGCTGCAAAAAATCTCTATCCTAGCTTTTGGCCTAACACCATTCGCAATTAAACTACCAAACATCATTATCGGTATTTTGCTTGGCTTCCTCTTAATCTTGATCCTAAACCGCTGGTTTAAAAACAATGTCTCCTTACTAGCGTCTATCCTAATGATTCTTTCAACCCTCTTCCTCACGCTTATCGGTACCGGCACGCCACTCATCATGCTAGTTTTCTGGCCAATCTTGCTTTTGTGGCTCGGTTCCAAGATCCAAGGCGAAAAGCGCCCCGAACCAATCTTCTGCTTTGCCTTTGCGCTGTCGCTGCTGCTTTCAATTTTCACGCCATACATGATTTACTTTGCTATTTTCTGCGTAATCTTTGCGCTTTCACAACCTCACCTACGCTTCGTAGTTAAACGCTTACCAAAGATCCCATTCGCGATTACAATTTTGATCTCATTGGCCGGCATCGCATTGATGATTATGAGTATTATCAAGGTGCCAAGCGTCATGCTAGAATTATTCTTCGCCAAAGATTTCGTTGCTGGCGATTTCTTCCACAATATCGCCAGTGGCTTCACTACGATTTTTGCTTGGAACAATGGCCCAGAAAGTGTTTTCTTGTCGCCACTCATCAGCCTGCCAACTTTCGCACTCGTCTTGATCGGCCTCTTTTCTACCACCAGAAACTTCTTTGCTTCGCGAAACTCCATCGCCACTTTGCTCATCATCTTCACCGTCATCCTCACCGGCTTCAACCCAGAATCCATCGTCTTTATTATTATCCCACTCTCAATCCTAGTGGCCCACGGCCTTAAATACGTCCTCGAAAAATGGTACGGTCTTTTCCCAGAAAACCCGTACGCCCGCATTTCGGCGCTTATTCCGCTGTCGATTTTGTTTGCCGTCATGATTTTGCCAAACATTCTCCAAAACATGTACGGCTATCGCTTTAACCCAAGCGTCGCCAATCATTACACCAACAACCTTTCGATTGTTCGCGAGAAACTAACTAACGAAACCATCGTGGCAGAGCCAGATTCGATCGAATATAGCTTCTACAAAATCCTCGAAGATTCGACCGACCTCAAGGTTGTCAACGAAGTCACGACCGACAAAGCCCTCGCCTTCCTAAATAAGCCAGAAAAAACCCCGGCTGGTTACCAGCTTTCACGCATAATTACCTCGGAAAAATCAGATAACTCTGATATAATATATCTATATACAGTAGTAGAAGGAGAATAACCATGGGTCAGACAATGGACCAAATGAAAATGTTGAACCAACTCAGAAAGGCTCAAAAAGAATTAAAAAACGAAATCGTTGAAGTTGAAGCTGGTGACGGCGCCGTAGTTGTCCAAATCACCGGCGAGCTCAAAGTTCGCAAAGTTACTATCGATCCAGAGAAAGTCGATCTCGACGACATTCACGAACTCGAACGCTGGATTGAGAACTGTATGCGTGATGGCTTTGCCAAAGCTCAAGAAATTGCTACCGACAAAATGAAACCACTCATGGGTGGTCTCGGTAACCTAGGGTTCTAATGTTACCTAAGGCGCTGGAGGACGCCGTTGAGGCGCTCGAGCATTTGCCGGGCGTCGGCCCACGCACTGCGGAGCGTTACGCTTATTATCTTTTTCGTTCCAACAAAAACGTCGCCAACAACCTTGCCGAAGCAATTAGCGATTTGCACGACAAAGTTAAATCCTGTCCAGTGACTTTTGCGCTGATCGATGCGAGTGAAGAAATCTCGCCACTTTACAGTGATCCTGCGCGCGACAAAACTACTATTCTCGTTGTTGAAGAACCACTCGATATCTATGCCATTGAGCAAACCAGGAGCTATAAAGGCACCTACCATGTGCTAGGTGGCGCTTTTTCACCGATTGACGGCATTACACCAGACGAGCTCCACATCAAGGAACTGCTAGACCGCGTCGAAAAGGACGCCGTAAAGGAAGTCATCATCGCCACCAACCCGTCCATCGAAGGCGAAGGAACTGCTTTGCTCGTCGAAAAGATGCTTCATGAAAAAACTCCCGATCTCAAAGTCACTCGCCTTGCTCGCGGCTTACCGCTTGGCGTTGACCTGTCTTATGCCGACCAAATCACCCTTTCTGCCGCCCTCGAAAATCGTACTAATTTGTAAAAGAATCATACTTTTTGACTTTAAAATCATACTTTTTACATAAATAATCATGCTTTTTCCGGTTTTTAAAATGCTATAATAAAGCAAAGGGAAGGAAAAATGAGCAAAACTTTCAGAACCCGTTTAATTGTTTCTTTGGTGCTGCTTGCGATTGCCGCCGTGGCTATTTTTACGCTTGAAAGCATGCCATTTAAGATTTTCTATGGCATCTTTGCCATTGTAGCTGGTCTAGAACTGCTCAGCTTCTTCAAAAACAAATTCAACTTCTGGCTACTCCTACTGGTTGTTCTGGAGATCACTTTGCTGGTCGCTAGCTCCTTCTTTGTAGCCAAAGTCAGAGCTTTCGAAATTATTCTTCTCATTCTCGGCGTTTGCGGATACGACGTTTTTGCCTACCTTTTTGGCAGCCTGATTGGCGGCAAAATCTTCAAAAAATCCCGCCCATTCCGTTTCGTTTCAAAAAACAAAACTTGGGAAGGTACCTTTATGGGCCTTGTTTCTTCATTTACGCTAGTAGCAATTTTGCTATTTGCCTTTAATTCCACCGAATATATCTTCCTCGCCGCCGGGCCACTCGCCCTGGTTGGCGATTTATTTGAAAGCTTCATCAAAAGGCAATTCAAAATCAAAGATTCCAGCGAAATCGTCGTCAAAAACGCTTTCTTTGATAAGCTCGAGATTCTAGTCGGCGGCCGCGGTGGCCACGGCGGTTATTTAGACCGCATCGATTCGATGGCGCTCGCTGCCACTATCTTACTAATCCTGATCTGATTTTTCTTGATCTTTGAGATAACTTTTGCGATGATCAACCTTCCAGGCGCGGATACCAGCAAATCTAGCCGCCAACACATCAGTAGACCATTTATCGCCTAGCATGGCGGTATGTTTTTTCTGTACGCCGGAATTCTTACGAGCGCGGGTTAAGTGCCTACTCATTGGCTTGTTGGCCCACCAAACGCAGCGCACACCATATGGCTCGCTAAAGCTCTGCACGCGCTTTTTGAAAATATTATTCGAAATAATTACTAGTTCCACCCCGGCTTTCTGCAAACTTTTAATCCATTCCTCTAGACCTTCAACCGGGTCGCTCGAGAGGCGCGCGGTTAAGGTATTATCGAGATCGCACAACAAAAGTTTAATGCCTTCGGCCTTTAGAATCTCCGGAGTCACGTCTTCAAAACGGTCAAATTGTCTGTCGGCATGTAAAATACTCATGGAATGATTATAACACGATTTATGGTATAATATTAGATATGTACAGTGCTTTCTCAGACTTCATTAAAGACAAAAAATCGCTTTGTATCATCCAGGCTGAAAACCCGGACGGCGATTCGCTTGGCTCTGCCATTGCGCTAGATTATCTTTTGCCAGACAAAGAAATTAGTCTTTATTGTCCAGTAGATATTCCAAAATACTTGCACTATTTTACCGATTGGTCACGCGTCACCAACGAATTCAATTTCCGTGCCGACGGCTACATCATCGTTGATACCGCCGCCGAAATTCTGCTTAGCAAATTGATGGACGACGCCGCTATTAAAAACCGCTTATTTACGGCGCCAGTATTTGTGCTCGATCATCACGAAACCGCCGACGACCTCAGCTTCCCGCACGAGTCAATTATCGAGACTCTGCCGTCTTGCTGCAGCCTAATTTATCGCATTGCTAAATCCGAAAATATCGCTATCGACCAAGCGGCTGCCGAAGCCATTTTCCAAGGGCTTTTGTCCGACACTTTGGGTCTGACCAGCGCTTCGGTCTCAGCTGACACCTTCCGTGTTTCCGCCGAACTCACCGACCTCGGCGCCAACATCGCCGAACTCGAAGAACGCCGCCGCGAATTCATGAAGAAATCGCCACGCATTCTCGATTACAAAGCCGATTTGATTAAGCGTATCGAATACTCACTAGACGGAGAACTCGCTACCGTCCATATCCCGTGGGATGACATCCGCGAATATTCCGACGAATACAATCCAAACGTTTTAATTCTCGAAGAAATGCGCCTAGTAGAGGGCGTGAAAGTCGCCGTAGCCATCAAGACTTATCCAGATGGCAAAGTCACTGGCAAAATTCGCACCAGCTCCGATGCCCCAATTGCCGAAAAAATCGCTGGCTACTTTGGCGGCGGCGGCCATCCATTTGCTGCCGGTTTCCGCACCTACGACACCACTTACGAAGAAGTCGTCCACGACTTAGTTAAAATGCTACCAGAATTGGAGAATGAAGATGTTTAAATTAAAACTCAAAAAAACCCACGACAGCAAACCTAAACAGCCAGTCTTGACTGTAGTTTTGATGCATGGCATTGGTACCGATTCTCGCAGCTGGCACAACGCCCTAAAATTCCTCGAGGGAACTAAGAGCCTCAGCAATATCCGCTTTATTACTTTCGACTGGCTCGGCTTTGGCAAATCATCACACAGCCGTTCGCTCGAATATACCTACGACGAACAGCTCACCGCTCTTCAAAATTCTCTTGCCAAAATCGATACGCCAATCGTACTGGTTGGCCATTCGCTCGGCACTTTGCTAGTTGGCCGCTACGCCTACGAAAACAAAAAAGCCATCAAGCATTTGATTCTGCTTTCGCCACCGGTTTTCTCACGCGAGGAAATTAAATTCATCACTGCCGATCCAAAAAACAACACTTTCTACCAAAAAGTTGATCCGAAACTGCTAAAAAGCCGTAGTTTTATGAAGACCATGGACAATATTGTCTTTAATATTAAAAATCAAAAAACCTTCGAAGATTTAACTACGCCGGCCGACTTCATTTATGGCGATGAAGACCCGCTAATTTCGATTCGTAATCTCAAGACTCTTGCTAAAAGCAACCCAAAATACCTCCAGCTCGAAAAGACTATTGGGCACCACGGTATTTCGCGCGCTAAATATTCTAAACTGATGGAGATTTTGGAAAGGATAGCCCATGAAGCTCTATAATACCGCTAGCAAAAAGCTCGAAACCTTCAAACCGCTCTCAGACGAAATCGTCAAAGTCTACACCTGCGGACCAACCGTCTACAGCTCGCCACACATCGGCAACTTCGCCTCGTATATTTACTGGGATTTGCTCGTACGTACCTTGGTCGCCAGCGGTTACAACGTCAAGCGTATCATGAATATGACCGACGTCGGGCACCTGGTCTCAGACGCTGACGACGGCGAAGATAAGCTCGAAAAAGGCGCTCGCAAAGAAAACAAGACCGTTTGGGAAGTCGCTGATTATTACATTAATGAATTCATGAATAGCTTCCATGCGCTCAACTTGCTCGAGCCTGAAAAAATCTGCCGCGCCACCGATTACGTCGATGAAATCAAAACCGCCGTTGATATGATGACCGCCAATGGTTTTACTTATGAAACCAGCGACGGCGTCTACTTTGATACATCCAAATTCCCAGACTACGCCAAATTTGCCGGACTCGACCTCGAGAATCTCAAAGCCGGCGCCCGCGTTGAATTCAGCGACGAAAAACGCAACCCGTCTGACTTTGCAGTTTGGAAGTTTATCAAACCGGGCGAAAAGCACGCTATGCGTTGGGACTATCTCGGCCGCCCGGGCTATCCAGGCTGGCACGTCGAATGTTCGACCATCATCAATGCCGAACTCGGCGAGCCAATCGATATCCATACCGGCGGCATCGACCACATCCCGATTCACCATACCAACGAGATCGCTCAAACCTACGCCATCTCGAAAAAACCTTTGGCTAATTACTGGCTACACTGTAATTTTATTAATATCAACGGCGAGCGCATCGCTAAATCAACCGGCAACATTTATACCTTGGCCGACCTAGCCGAACGCGGCTTCTCGCCACTCGATTACAAACTCTGGGTATTGCAAGGCCATTACCAGGGCGACCGCAACTTCACCTTTGAGGGTCTCGACGCCGCTAAGAACCGCCGCCTCAACTGGAAGAACCGCATCGCCACCGAACTCCAAAAACCACAAAAAACCGACGGCAAATTCTTCGAGAAAATTCTCGAGGCGCTAGGGAACAACCTCAATTCTGCCGAAGCATTTGCCTTGATCGATAATACCGCTGAGCTTTCGCTCGATGATTGGCGCGATATCGACAGTATCTTCGGCCTCAAACTTATCGACGAAGTGCCGGATATCTCAGATGAAGACAAAGCTCTAATCGCGGAGCGCGAAAAAGCCCGCGCCGAGAAAGACTGGGGAAGATCAGACGACATTCGCCATGAACTAGAACTAAAGGGAATCACCGTCAAAGACACCCCGGATGGCTCCATCTGGCAACTCTTGAAATAAGATTTTGGAGAAAAAAAGAAAACCCTGCGTAAAACACAGGGTTTTCTAATGTTCATAACAGCTGCGCTCAGGAAGCCTCGGCGTATTGGGTAGACACCCACACAATGTTATCCGCATCATACCAGATGTGCCCATAGCCAAGCTCCTCAAGGTAGCCCTCGACGTCGGCGACTCTAATACCGTAAAAGGTATAAGAGCCACAATCAACCAGGATCGGGGAGGATGTCTTTATTACGGTGCCTTCCGGGAAGGTGCCGTAGACATTTCCCATGTCCTTAGTTGACGGAGTCGAGCGAACGCGGGGATTTCCGCCCACAATCGTCAGAGTAGTCAGTTTAGTACTGATCCATTCCTTGTCGCGGGCTTCGATACCCTCTTGGGTCTCCGGATAATTATATACCTCGGCATGGAGGTAATATCTACTCATCCAGAGGACACCGTCCTCGTCGGCAGGCTCGACATCATATATGCCTTTTAGAGCTTCCATAGGGAACCCGTAGAAGTCTCCGTCGACATACATGGCGTTGGCGACGAACTCCGTACCTGAAGCGAGCCGGCCAATCCGATATTTATCGGACATGCCTGGCTCACTTCTCAGGTTGACGTATTCGTCAGCCGTTCGCCCCCCGTCCACTTTGAAGAAGATATTCTTCTCCAAATATCTGGGTTCATACGACGGCGCGGCTGCCTTAGGCACTACCATTGCCGTCTCCTGAATCTCCGACGGGTCGTCCGACTCCTTGTTTTCTAAAGAAGACATCAGGAGCCAGAAGGATAGTATGGTAATAATTACCATTATCAGGCACGCCAGCCCCAAAGCGACCACAACTCGCCACTCATTACTCTTTTTCATACTCGCACCTCCCTTTTTTTGCCCGTATGATTTTAATGTACTATCCTTTTATTATAGCACAAAATTAATAAAAAAGCAATAGCGCAATAACAAACCCGCCCCTGTTATAGACAAAAAATCAGCCTCGCCATTCACATGGCGAGGCTGATGCATTCATGCCCCTAGTTATCACCCTCCTTTTCTTGCCGGTATTCGATCATCCGGCTCTCAAATTCTTTAGCTCCCTCATCCAGAAGCTCATCGAGGCCTTTATCAACCTCGAACCCGAGAGCCTTGAAAATCGTTCTCTCGACCTTTGCCACCACTATGGCAAAGGTCGCCATAACTAAAAAGACTAAAGTCCAGCACAGGAAGGCCTCAAAGGCCTCCCTACTGATTACCGGTTTAGGGTGTTTCTTGATCTTCTTCATAACATCACCTCCCTTTCGATGTGAAGAAAATCCAATGTAAATGAGCTACTTATATTATAGCACAAAATCGCAAAAAAAGCAATAGCGCAATGGTGAAAACATAAAAAAAAGACCCCGTCAACGACAGGGTCCCGTTTCTGGCGTGTCAGGGAGACGTCTCCCGTTTCGCCACTGTTTCTAAACTGTTTTTTCTACCGTGCTTCATCGAACATCCTCCGTCAACCTTGCAAATAGCCTATCTCAAAAACGCTAAATGACTGCGCTGTTCCTCTAAAGCGTCCACGCTTACGCTTAAGCGCTTCGCCCCTGGTGCGCATTCGATTAATTTATTAACGATATCGAATCGCAGCCGGTCACTCTGTTCCCAGTCAATGCCACCATCGTTAACACAAACCACCTTCTGAACCGTCACCATAATACGGTATTCCCACTTCACCGGATGATTGAAGGCTTTGACAGTTACATTGGGCTTCTGGCCATCCACCGGCTCAGCGTCCAAGAGATCATACTCTTTGGCCGTAAAGGGCAGCGAGTACTTCACGATTTCCACGACGCGCTCCGGGTCAACAATGTCATCAATTTCATAAACGTCCTTGCACGTCGTGAAAGCCATTCGATATTCCTCATTCGAGCCATCGATATCGTTGGATGCTTCGATGTCGAAAAAGATTGCACACGAATCAACCTTCGTTTCAACGCAAGCACGACCGGCAGCATTTCTTAAATAGCGCTGCAATGATACGTGCTTACCTTCTGGAATACCAGAGATTTCGTAAAAAGCCATTCATCCCACCTCCTTCATATCTGACCATTTGGCAAAATCCGGCTTGTCTAAATCTTCTAAATAGACCTTCAGTTCTTTATGTTCTTTGGCGCACGCCTCCAGGCTACTCACAAGACTATTTTTCAATGCATCGTCGGCCAATGTTTCGAGGCCTCCATCCGCAGAAATGGACGCCTTTCGCGCCATCACCTGAATTCTGGGGTATTTTGCAGGGGCCAATCGATTGCGCGACGGTTCCACCTCTCGGGCACTAAACCAAAATGCTTCGTCAGCTCCAGGCAATTCGTGAGGACGCAGCGGCATCCAAAGCTTGCCGATACTTACTACTTCCCCCATCGTCGTGTAAATCATCCGGCGTGCCGCCACATCTTTCGGGATGCTCCAAACATCGAAAACAAACACATAATGCTGTTCGGGGTCACCCTGATCGATAGTCATCTTAACTACATCCAGCAAAAAGCTACAAAGCGTCTGATTTAAAAATTCGGTCAGGCCAAGATCCATAAAAATCGTTCTCCGTCTACTCATTCATCCACCTCCTTCGTTCTAGTCGGAAAAAACAGTTTGGTAAAAAAGCGAGGGCTCCTTTTTTTGCAGCCCACGCCATCATTATAACAGACTAGCCGGTTTATTTGTAGTAGCGTTTCAAGAATTCGGTCTTAAATTCATCAAAACGCTCATCTAAAATTGCCTGACGAATTTCTTCAGTTAGGCGCACAATAAAACGCACATTATGAATAGAAGCTAGTTTGTAATATTCGGCCTTTTTCTCGGTATCACCACTGCGCCACAAAGCTCTCAAAGCGCCCCTAGTCCAGCCGGCTCGGCAAGTAGCGCAATCACAATCGAAATCCAATGGATCAGTAGAATCAGCGAATTTGCGCAAATTAATATTGCCATCCCTCGTATAGATTTTGCCGTGACGCGCTTCACGCGTTGGCGCCACGCAATCAAAAGTATCTGCGCCCATCTCGACGCCCACGAAAATATCATCTGGGTGCGAAAGCCCTAACAGGTGCCTTGGTTTATCGGCCGGCAATTCTTCATTGCACCAACGCAAAATTTCGCCCAAATCTTCTTTTAAAAACGCACCGCCAAGACCATAACCATCAAAATCCATCGCTCCAAGTTTACGTGCGGTAGAGCGGCGCAAATCCTCCCAGCGGCCACCCTGCAAAACACCGTAAAGATGCTGGTGGTAGCCTAGGTCATCGCAATGCTTCTTGTGCTCGGCCAGCGAACGCTCCGCCCAACGCTCCGTGCGCGCCAAAGCCTCCACGTTGTAATCATAGTCATCGGCCAGGGAAGTCAATTCATCAAAAGCCATATGAATGTCGGCACCAATTTGGCATTGAATTTGCATTGATTCTTCCGGCCCGATAAAGTCCGGGGAACCGTCAAACGGGTCGGTAAAAGATACTCCTTTTTCGGAGACATGAGCTAATCGTTCTTTATGGGCCGTATTCGTGACGCCGCGTTCGCGCTCCATCGAAACCACTTTACCAAGTCCAGAACCCAGCGACATTACTTGGAATCCGCCCGAGTCGGTCAAAGTTGGGCCATCCCAGCCAGACCACTTAGACAAGCCGCCTTTTTCAGCAATCCCTGGTGCTGTTCTACGCAAATGATAGCCATTCGAGAGCATCGCCTGCGCACCCACGCCGGCCAGTTCGTCCATGTCCAAATATTTCACCGCGCCATGCGTACCAACTACCATAAAAGCCGGTGTTTTAATTTTACCATGCGCAGTATGGATAATGCCGGCTCGGCCAAGGCCGTTTGGCAAAGTTTTATTAATCTCGAACTTCATATTTTTTAAAGGCTTTTACAGCTAGATAAGTCAACGGCGTCAACAAGACTTCAAGTGCTAAACCAGCACCATAGGCGAAGGCTACCTGCGAACAAAATTCCGGGAAACTCAAAACGCCAAAGAAGGCAATCGTATCAAACAGCAAAATATCGAAAACTTTTGCCACCGCCGATGAACCAAGCGAGCGCAGGAACAAAAACTTTTCGCCAGTGTGTTTTTTGATTTTTTCAAAAGTAAAGTTGTTAACCAGGCCAGCCACTACATAACCGATCAAACTACCGATTACGATGCGTGGCGTAAATCCAAGTATTGTGTCGTAGGCCTCTTGTCCACCCCAACCAGGATATTCTGGCAATACACCAACCAAAAGGAAAACCAAAACCGCAAGAATATTGATTGCAAAACCAATGAATACGGTATAGTTTGCCCACTTCTTACCGTAAAGCTCAACGACTAAATCGCCAATGATGTAAGTGAGCGGGAAAATCGCAATACCACCATCCACGGCGATACCAAAGAAATCCCATAATTTAACTGCCACAATATTCGAGACCACCAAAACACTGGCCGAAAGCGCCGTCAAAAACAGCATGATTTTTACTTTTTTCATATCCTTCATAGTAATGAATATTATAGCATATTTTCCAAAGTCTTTATGATATAATCGAATTATTAAAGGAGGCATAATGTCAAAACATACTGTAGAAATCGACACTAGAACGATTATCCGTTTCTGGCTCGTTTTGCTCGCTATTTTACTAGTCATCTTTTTCGTCTACAAAGCGATGACCGGCCTCATTATTATTGGTATTTCGATCTTCCTAGCAATCGCCATCAAACCACTAGTTAACCGGCTGAATAAATTCCTTACCAAACATCTTGGCGTCAACAAATCGCACCGCACCGCCTCCGCGGCCCTAGCTTATTCGATCGTCGTGATTTTTGTTCTCGCAATCGTTGCCATCGTTGGGCCAGTCGTAGTTAACGAAACTACCAAATTCGCTCAGCAACTTCCAACCAGATTCAACGAAAGCGTTGGCGGCTGGGAGGGGATCAACGAATTCGGCCACAGCATTGGCATCGAAAATCTCCAGGCCGAAATCACCAAAGTTCTCACCGATTTCTCTGGCAACATTGGCTCCACCGTGATGTCTAGCATCGGCACCGTCGCCGACGTCATCATGAAAGGCGCCTTAATCTTAATCCTTACCTTGCTGTTCATGCTAGAAGGACACGAAATCACCGAAACCGTCTGGAAGAGCCTCGGCTCCCGCAATAAAGAAGACCAAAAGGCCGTCACCGTATCAAAGCGCGTGGTCGCCCGCATGAGCAACGTCATCTCCACCTACGCTTCACGCCAAGTTTTGGTTGCCATGCTAGACGGCGGTTTCACAATGCTAGCAGTATTCATCTTATCGCTCATCTTCAATTTCTCAGCCAGCCTCGCTGTGCCAATGGGCCTCATCGCCTTCATCTTCTACCTTATCCCGATGTTCGGCCAAATCATTAGCGCCTGTCTCGTGGCCGCCATCTTGGCCTTCTCATCACCAATTGCTGCCATCATCTTTGTAGGCGTCTACATCATCTATGCCCAAATCGAAAACAACGTCATTGCGCCAAAGATCCAAGGCGACGCCTTGAGGCTCCCAGCCGTAGCCATTCTCGCCGCCATGGTCATTGGTATGTATATCTTCGGCCTCGTTGGTGCCATCATCGCCATCCCAATCGCTGGTTGTATTCGTGTACTAATTGAAGAATTGCCAAACATTAAATCGATTCGTGAGTAATATGCAAAAGAAGAAGAAAAAATCTGTCCGCAAAATTTTGTTAACATTGCTTTTTGTCGCAATTAATATCACGGTTATCGCCATCACGGCTTTTTCCGAATTTGGCAACCGCGAAAACGCCGCCAAGTTTAGTGAAGTTAAATTCAACTTCTGGTTTTTAATCCCGGCCATTGTCGCCTTCGCTATTGCTTTGACGCTTGAAGTCCGCAAGTTCTTCCTGGTCATGAAAAAGACCTGCAACCTCAAAACCAACGCCGAGTTAAAGAAGGCTCGCAAAGACGCCCGTCGCGCCGTTTTGATTGGCCGCTACTACGACAACGTCACGCCAGCCGCCATCGGTGGCCAACCGTTCCAAATTTACTACATGAACAAAAACGCCGGCGTTGGCACCGGTCTTGCAACCACTATTCCAATTATCGGCATGATTTCGACCCAGCTCGGCTTCCTCGTAATTGCGCTGCTTTGTTTTTCGCTCGGCAGCCTTACGATCAACAACACGCCGCTAATCGCCGCCGCCTGTTTCGGCCTGCTATTTTATGCGTTCTGGCCAATCGCCGTCCTCATTGCCACCTTCTTGCCAAAAACCACCACCGAAATTATCACCCTCGGCGTGAAGTTACTGGCTAAGCTTCACATCGTTAAGAACAAAAATGAAGCCATCAAAAAGGCCGAACATGGCGTTAACGAATATGCCCGCTGCATCAAGCTCATTCTCAAAACCCGCGGCCTATTTTTAAAGACCATTTTGATGTCCGTAGCCTTCCATATCCTTATTTCGAGCATCCCGTTCTTTGTTTTGAACGCTTTTGGCGCCAACATTGACTTCATCCCATGCTTCGTTTCAGTCGTCGCCGTCACATCGGCCGTCTACTTTATTCCAACCCCAGGCAATGCCGGCGCCGCCGAAGGTACCTTCTATGTAGTATTCTCAGCCCTCTCATCTGGCTATGTCTTCTGGGCCATGCTTACTTGGCGTTTCTTCTCTTATTATGCCTACATTATCTTCGGCGGATTTACCTATCTCGCCATGCATTTCGACAAGACCGTCAAAAAACGCTAACACCTTGTCTTTTTAGGGGAAATATTGTATAATTAGGGCAATCTTGCCATAAGGAGGTGAGTTTTTGTGGCAAAGATCATAGTACCTAAAAGCACTGGGATCAGTCGACAAGAAGTATTCAAAATACTTAATGCCGCATTGGCCAAAACTGACGCATTCGTGAATAACCAATGTGTCTATTCGATGACTCAGGAAATAATTTGCGACAACACGATAGACCTCAGGATAGAAGATAGATTAGAATATGTTCGTCAAATCGATATAAACGACAAAGAACATTTTTTAGTGGTATTCTTCTACGATAGAGCTAACGACCCTGTCGCGATAGTGAGCATTTATGGCAGCACACCAAACGACTGCCCACTGTATTTCCGCGCGCGCTTTGATGTCCGTACCCCAAACCTGGTTAAGCTGAGGGTGCTGAACGTCAGTAAGCCAATCGACGATTGGCTGTCAAGCATCAAATAAAAGCAGCGACAAAAACATTTTCACCTAGTCGCTGCTTTTTCATTGAAAAAAATTAGAAAAAGCACTATAATTAAACCTTAATGTTGAAGTTATTCAAATATCTAAAACCATATCTTTTGCAAGTGATTATTTTGCTTACCTCAACCGCCCTGCAGGTGTATTGTACACTGCGTCTGCCAGCTTTAATGGCCGACATTATCAATAATGGTATCGTGCCAAACGACATGGATCACATTTGGAGCACCGGACTTTGGATGCTCGGATTAGCCGTTTTGTCCGCCGTAGGCGCACTGATTTCGAACTTGTTTGCCGCCCGCATTGGCGCCAACTTCAGCAAGGATCTTCGCCGCGACATTTTCGCCAAAGTCATTAATTTCGACCTTGCCGACACCAAAAATTTCAGCACCGCATCTCTTATCACTCGCACTACTAACGACATCAACCAAGTCCAGCAAGCTATCACGATGATTTTATCAATGCTAGTGCGCGCACCAATGTTCTGCATCGTCGCACTTATCATGGCTTTCGAAACCGCGCCAGACATGACTTGGATTATCGCCGTCTCCGCCGGCGCCATCCTACTTTCTGTCTTTACCATTATGGCGCTTGTAGTGCCGAAGTTTAAAATCTTCCAAAAATTACTCGATAAAATCACCCTCCTCACTCGCGAAAACCTCACCGGTCTCCGCGTCATTCGTGCTTTTAATAAAGAAAAATACGAGAAAAAGAAGTTCGAGAAAACCAACGACGAGATGACGAAAACCATCATCTTCATCGAAAAAATACTTAATCTTCAAAACCCATTAATCAATGTCGTGTTTAACGGCATGACCCTACTTTGTTCCTGGGTCGGCATTTCGCTGCTTCAAAAAGACATCGCCTACCTCGGCAACATGGCTGCTTTTGCTCAATACGTTGGCCAGGTGATGATTTCGTTCCTGCTACTTTCAGTACTGTTTATTATGCTCCCACGCGCCAACGTTTCGGCCGGTCGTATCAACGAAGTACTTGGCACCAAGCCAAAAATCCATTGGAAAAAGCAAACTGCCGGCAATATTGAGCGCACGCCTTCGATCGAATTTAAGGATGTCGATTTCGCCTACGAAAAGGCCGAGGAAAAAGTTCTCTCAAAAATTTCGTTCCGCGCCGAAGCCGGACAAACCACCGCAATCGTCGGCTCCACTGGTTCTGGTAAATCAACTTTGATTAACCTAGTTCCACGCTTCTTTGAAGCTACTGGTGGCCAAATCATTATCAATGGCCTCGACATCAAGGATTACTCGCGCGAAGATCTAATTTCTTTAATCGGCTTCGTGCCGCAGCGCGGCATGTTGTTTTCGGGCAGTGTCAAAGAAAATATTGCTTTTGGCGCGCCACAAGCTAGCTTTGATGATATTAAAAATGCTGCCAAAATTGCTCAGGCTGCCGACTTTATCGAGAAACTGCCAAAACAGTACGACTATCAAATTGCCCAAGGCGGCACCAACGTTTCGGGCGGACAAAAACAACGCCTCTCAATCGCTCGCGCCATTTGTAAAAACCCGAGCATCTTCGTATTTGACGATTCATTCTCGGCCCTCGACATGAAGACCGATGCTAATCTCAGACACGAACTCGCCAAAATTACCAAATCAGCCGTTACGATTATCGTGGCGCAGCGCGTCAGTACAATTAAAAATGCCGACCAAATCATCGTCCTAGACCAAGGTAAAGTAGTTGGCAAAGGGAATCATAAAGAACTTTTGAAATCCTGTTCTATTTATCAAGAAATCGTTAAGTCCCAAATTTCTGAAGCCGAGTACAAAAAAGAGTTGAAGGAGGCCCGCCATGCCTAAACCAACTATCGCCGCCGGCAAAGCCAAAAACACCAAGCTCGCCTTCAAGACTTTTGTGCGCTCACTGAAGCGCTTCCGCCTCGCTATTTTCGCTGCTGTTTTCTTTACCGTAATCTCAGCCGTCACCGGTCTCTTCACGCCAAAAATTCTCGGCGAGATGACCGATATTGCCAAAGACACTCTCGCTACTGGCCTAGACTGGAACGCGCTCGGCGAAAAGGCCCTCATTGCTATTTTGCTCTTTGCAATTTCCGGACTCCTCACTTATATTTCGTCCTGCATACTCACGATTGTCACCGCCAGATATACCCGTAGCCTGCGCAACCAAATCATCGACAAAATCTCGCGCCTGCCGATTAGCTATTTCGACACCCACAAATTCGGCGACGTACTTTCGCGCATGTCCAACGACGTCGACGTCATTGCTATGACCATGCACCAAGTCATCACCGATCTTTCATTCAATATCATTACGATTGTTGGCGTTATTATCATCATGGCAATGACTTCCGTACCTCTGCTGCTCATCTCCGTCGTTACAGTGCTACTTTCAATCGTCGTAGTTGGCAAGATTGCCAGCTTCGCTCAAAAATACTTCCGCGAACAGCAAGCCACGCTCGGCGCCCTCAACAGTAAGATCGAGGAGAATTATTCTGGCCAAATCGTCATTAAATCAAACTCTCACGAAGCCGCTACTCTGAACGATTTTGATAAGACCAACAAGAAGCTCGCCCGCACTGCCATGCGCGCCCAGGTCTTCTCGATGCTTGCCATTCCGGTTACTCACATCTTCACCAATCTTGGCTACGTCGTGACTTGTATCGTTGGTGGCTACTTTGTGCTCGAAGGCCGCATTAGCCTTGGTGATATCCAGGCTTTCATTCAGTATGTCAACCGTTTCAACCGTCCAATCAACGAAGTTGCTTCTTCTACCGCCACCATTCAATCCTTACTCGCTGCCGCCGAACGCGTATTCGAGTTTACGGCCGAAACCGAAGAGCCAGCCGACGAAGCTAAACAGACCATCGAAAAAGTCAAAGGCGCCGTCGAGTTCCATCACGTTAACTTTAGTTACGATAAAAAGCGTCCGATCATTAAAGATTTCTCCGCCAAAATTTTGCCTGGCCAGCAGGTCGCTATCGTTGGCCCAACCGGCGCCGGTAAAACTACAATCATTAATCTTTTGATGCGTTTTTACGAACCAGATTCCGGCTACATCACCATCGACGATACGCCAATCAACGAGCTCAGCCGCGCCGAAGTTCGCGAACTATTTGGCATGGTGCTCCAAGACACCTGGCTATTCTCTGGCACCATTGCCGAAAACCTTAAATATGGCAATCCAGATGCTACAGAC
This sequence comes from Candidatus Nanosyncoccus sp., assembly GCA_045649305.1. GTDB lineage: Bacteria > Patescibacteriota > Saccharimonadia > Saccharimonadales > Saccharimonadaceae > Nanosyncoccus. The sequence goes on along the minus strand of JAZRPR010000022.1, from coordinate 14,896 downwards.
GAAGACGTCAAGAAAGCTGCCAGGATTTCTAACGTCCACCACGTTATCGAATCTTTGCCGCACTCCTACCAAACCGTCATCGACGAAGATTCTGACAATATTTCAGCCGGCGAGAAACAACTCCTCACTATTGCTCGCGTCGTCACGGCCAACCCGCCAATGCTCATCCTGGACGAAGCCACTTCAAACGTTGATACCCGCACCGAACACCTCGTGCAAGCCGCCTTTGAAAGAATCACGAAGGGTCGCACTTCGTTCGTCATCGCTCACCGTTTATCTACGATTCGTAACGCCGATCTGATTCTCGTTATGAAAGACGGCAACATTATCGAGCAGGGCAACCACGATACATTGCTGAAAAAACATGGTTTCTATGCCGAGCTCTATAATTCGCAATTCAAAGAAGATTAACGTGCTACAATAGAAAAAAGGAGTTTTTTTATGTATATCGTTATCGAGGGGCAAGATGCCACTGGCAAGACCACGCAAGTTGAATTGCTTGCCGAATATCTGCGCAAGAAAACTGGCAAAAAAGTTGTTACCATCAACGAGCCAGATGGCGATATCGAATCCGCTCACGCCCTCCACGATATTATCGTTGGCAGACATTACGAGCTTTTGCCATTCACCCAGATACTACTCCTCACCGCTTCACGCCTGGAGCTTTGGAAAAAAATCGCTGAGCCAGTTTTGAAGGAAGGGGGCATCGTTGTAGCCTCGCGCAACTGGTGGTCATCTCTCGCCTACCAAGGCTATGGCCAAGGCGTATCCCGCAGCCGTATCACCCGCCTCACCAAAGAACTCTTGTCAGAGCAATACATTCACCCAGACAAAGGCGTCATTCTGACGCTCTCAGACGAAGTTCGCATCGCCCGCCAAACCGGCCGCGACGATAACTCCAAAAAAGATTTCTTCGAATCAAAGCCACTGGATTTCCAGCACAAAGTCAACCACGGCTATCTTCGTATTGCCAAAGATTTTAATATTCCAACTTTTGACGCTAGCCCGTCTATCGAAGAAATCCATACCGAGCTCATAAAACTTTTTGGGCTCTAAAATGCACCCATCCTGGAAACCATTTTTAGATTCTGAATTTGCCAAACCATATTTTAAAGAATTGGCTGAATTTTTGCATGCCGCCTACGACACTAAGCGCATTTTTCCCGCCAAAACCCAAGTATTTAAAGCTTTTACGACCGATCTAAACGAAGTTAAGGTCGTAATTCTTGGCCAAGACCCATACCATACGCCCGGCGCCGCCATGGGTCTAGCTTTTTCGGTGCCAGACAGCCAACCGATTCCGCCATCGCTCATTAATATCTACAGAGAAATCGACAGCGACCTTGGCCAGCATGCCAATAAAACGGGGAATCTTGTTAATTGGCAAAATCAGGGCGTGTTGCTTTTGAATAACGTACTCACCGTCGAGGCGCACAAAGCTGGTAGCCACCGCGGCAAAGGCTGGGAAACTTTTACCGAAGCCGTTATCAAATATTTGAATGCCGAAAAATCCAATTTAGTCTTTATCTTGTGGGGCCGCGATGCGCGCAGTAAAAAATCCCTGATCGATTCGTCCAAACATTTGGTTTTGGAATCCGCCCACCCATCACCACTTTCTGCACACAACGGATTTTTTGGCAGCAAACCGTTCTCAAAAACCAACGCCTACTTAGAGGCGCATGGTTTAAAGACAATTGACTGGTAATTAAAGCCAGCTTTTCAGTTTTTTGTATTCTTCAGAATCTTTGTCGTATGAGTCAAGAATATCTTCTATATACGTCTTACCATTGGACAAGTTTAATGTCTCAACATCCGGCATTGACGCAAGTAGTCTAATGACAGCTTCATCGGTCTGATAATTAGTCATCGACTTCTTAGGGTCACTTTTATACGACGGGACGCGCAGCTCACGATAAACGAAACGTTTGATGCCGGCCTGCAAACAATGCTTCAAGCAGTTTTCGCAAGTTGCAATTGAGTTGTAGACCGTGCAGCCTTTCAAGTCCTGGCGAGCGAACAGTACGGCATTCATTTCGGAATGAACGACAAAATAATACTTCATAGGTCGTTCGGAAAGCGTTAGTTTAGATTCGTCCGCGCCGCGGTTAGTTCCGTTGTAGCCAGTTGATACAACGCGCTTGTCCGGATCAACAATAACGCAGCCTAATTGTGCTGAAGGGTCTTTTGACTTTAGCGCAACCGCTTCGGCAATTTTCATGAAATATTCATCCCACTCGAGTTGTTTCTTATTCATTTCGCCTCCGTTTTCAACCATTATATCACGCTGCGGGTTGATTTCTATTTTAAATATGCTAACAATCGCGCCGTCAATTAAACAGGAGGAAACTGTGTTTAAAAAAATCCTATCAATATTAACCATTATCAGCCTGACGGCGTTCGGATTTCCGGTCAAAGCGAGCGCAACGGCAGACTGTCCGGACCTGCGGTTTATATTCGTCCGTGGCTCCGGCGAACCGCAAGATACTAGCGACAGCTTCAATGAGTTTAAGCGCGCACTCGAAGATAAAATGCAATATTTACCGACGCTTAGCTACGATTTTGTCGACCTCAATTACCCAGCGATCTCGGTTGCCGAAAATCTTACTACGCCATTTACGACTTTTATCGGTAGTGGCGAGATGTATGAATTTGGCGACAGTGTCAATGCTGGCTCGGCCGCGCTCATCGAGGCAGTTAACCATACCTGCGCCAGCACCAAGTTCGTACTCGGCGGCTATTCGCAGGGCGCCATGGTAATTTCCAAAACTTTGCCAAGTCTCAACGCCGACAAAATTATCTATGCCGCAACTTTCGGTGACCCAAAAATCTACCTACCAGAAGGCGAGGACTTTTTCCATCCAGCCGCCTGCCACGGTGGGGAATTGTCGGAATATCGCCGCTACGTGCCAGACTGCCGCGCCTACGAGGGGATTCTCGGTAGCTATCGCCCGTACGAGCCGGAAGCCTTTGCTGGCAAAGTCGGCACTTGGTGCAATAAAAAAGACATTATCTGTAGCCGCACCATTATTGGTAGCTCCATTCGTGACCACTTGTCTTACATAGACGACGGGCTTTATGAAGACGCCTCGCGCTACATTTTTAACGAAATCGCCCAGTATTTTGGCATCGAAAATAACTATGTTTCACCACACGACACCGCAATTCTGATCGACTCAACCGGCTCGATGGCGTCAATGCTTGAACAGTACAAAGCCGAAGCCCTGCGTCTCGCCAACGAAACCTTTGCCGCCGGCGGACGCGTCGCGCTCTACGATTTCCGCGATTTACAAGAACTCTACACACCACGTCAGCACTGCAATTTTGAGACCTGCACACCAGAACTTTTCGCCTCAGAACTCGAATCAATCATTTTCGAAAACGGCGGTGACGACCCAGAGTCATTCCTCTCTGCCGCCTATACCGTCATGAGCGAACTAAACTGGCAGCAAGGCGCCACCAAGTCACTCGTCGCCATCACCGACGCCGGCTTTCACTTGCCAGATATTGATGACGTAGATATTGCCACCGTAGCCGCACTTAGTCGCAAGATTGATCCGGTCAACATTTATGTTGTCACTGGAGAATCCTCCGCTTGGGCTTACGAAGATATCACTCGGCTAACCGGCGGCAGCATCGCCACCAATCTAGACCAACTCAGGCTAATCAATGACGACATCATGGAACGTTTTGATAGCTTGCCGCGCGTCGACGATTCGGAAATCGATGAGACGGTGATGCCGCTACCAGTCATCAATATGATCGATGTTAAACAACTCGACGAAACTACCTTCCGCATCCACGTCGAGACCGACGCTCGCCAACTCATGGTGTTCTTAAACGAAGCTTGTCTAGGCTTGGTAGATGGCTCCGATTTCGATATCGCCTACCTCGATTTTTCTAAACCAAATAACCTGCGCATCGTACCGCTTAGCCAAACCTCGCGCGGCGAGCCAAAAGAAGTACAGATAACAGATACATTCGGGCGCGGCTTGGTAGAAAACCCTGAGCCAAGTATCCCGCTCGTTCCAAACACCGGCCGCAAGTAGTGTGTGGCCTGGACCTTCCATAGTTTTTGTGTTATAATTGTCGGCATGACTTTAGAAAAAGACTTCATTAGAAACGTTGCAATCATCGCCCATGTCGACCACGGCAAGACGACGCTTGTTGATGGTTTGCTTAAGCAATCCCACACTTTCCGCGACAACCAAGCCGAAATGTCCCAAACTCTCATCATGGACTCCATGGATCAAGAGCACGAGCGCGGCATCACAATTACCGCTAAGCAAACTGCCGTTTTTTATGATGGCTACAAAATCAACATCATTGATACCCCGGGCCACGCCGACTTCTCTGGCGAAGTTGAGCGCACGCTCAATATGGCCGACGGCGTTATCCTAATCGTTGATGCTCAGGAAGGTCCAATGCCACAAACCAAGTTCGTTCTTAAAAAGGCTTTGGATTTGAAGCTAAAACCAGTCGTCATTATTAATAAAATTGATAAACCGGCTGCCCGTATTGAAGAAGTCAAAGACGAAATTTCTGATCTTTTCCTTGAGCTTGCTACTGACGAATCGCAGCTCAATTACCCAATTTATTATGCTATCGCCCGCGACGGCAAAGCCGGTAAAACTACCGATCTCGATAACGATTTGCACGTGGTTTTTGAGTCAATCATCCACGATATTCCAGCTCCACGTGTCGACGAAGACGCCGACAAGGGCGCACAGCTGCTTGTGGCTGCTCTTGCCGCCGACAACTACCTTGGTAAATACTGCATTGGTAAGATTTTCCGCGGTTCTTTAAAGAAAGGCCAAACTGTTAAAATTCTGCAAAATGGCACCGCCAAAAACGCCAAAATCGACCGCCTCTTCACCTACAAAGGTCTTGCCAAAGAAGAGGTTGAGCAAGCAATTGCCGGCGACATCGTCGCACTTACTGGCGTTAGCGAAGCCAATATTGGTGATACTATTGCCACCGGCGACAATCCAGAAGCTTTGCCAACCATCGAGCTAGAACCGCCAACGCTTTCCATCTACATCGGTCCAAACACTTCGCCACTCAAAGGTAAAGAGGGTGAGTTTACCACTTCACGCCAAATTGCCGAACGCCTCGAAAAGGAACTCGAGACCAATATTGCCCTTAAGATCGTACCAGATGGCCTTGGCTATAAGGTTTCTGGCCGCGGGGAACTACATCTTTCGGTTTTGATCGAAACCATGCGTCGCGAAGGATACGAACTAGAGGCTGGCCGCCCAGAAGTCGTTTATAAAGAAATCGACGGCGTTAAATGCGAGCCAATCGAGGAGTTAACTGTAGAAGTTGAGCCAGAATTTGTTGGTGCCGTCTCGCAAGAACTTGGTATTAGAAAAGCCGAACTCAAAACTCAAGAGCTCACCTCTACTGGCGCCACCCGCTTTACCTATGAAATTTCTACTTCAGCCCTAATTGGTCTCCGCAATATGCTGATGACCGCCACCAAGGGTACAGTTTTGATGTCTAGCGTAGCTAACGGCTACCGTCCAGTTGATTCTAAATACAAGCCAGAGCGTAACGGCGCCCTTATCGCCTTCGAATCTGGCGTTTCTACCTCTTATGCACTTGATGCCGCCCAGGCTCGTGGTATCCTCTATATCCCGCCACAGGTCCCAGTCTACCAGGGTATGATCGTTGGTCTCTCCAACAAAAAAGAAGACCTAGACATCAATGTCTGTAAGGAAAAACAGCTCACCAACATGCGCACCCACGCCTCGGATGGTGCTATCCAGCTCACCCCTTATACACAGCTCTCACTCGAGCAATGTCTAGACTTTTTGCTCGATGATGAACTTCTCGAAGTTACGCCAAAATCTCTGCGCCTAAGAAAACGCCAGCTTGACCCAATCAAGCGAAAACGCGAGAACCGTGCCTAAAAACCCAGAAAAAAAGTCAACCCGCCTGATTTCTCAGACGGGTTTTGTCGTAAAGTGATACAGGAAAGGTCCCCCATAACGGGGGGTAAATGTGCTGATATTTACGTCTTCCTGGGGTATTAAAAAGTTTTGAGAGTTGATAACTGGAAGCGCTAGCCACCAAGGGAAGACAGATCGGAAGGGTTTTTGTAAGAGAAGAAGGCGAAGCGGCAATAGGCAAAAATCAGAAAGACTTCGCCTTCTCTCTCACAATGTATCACTGTTAATCTACGACGTTCTTTAATTATAGCGTATTTGAGCTATTTTGTCAAGTATTAAGTTTATGTTATACTAAAGATATGTTAATTGATTCCCACTGCCATTTGCACGACCGCGAATTTTTCTCTGAAACAGAGGCTGAGCAAGCCATCAAGAAAGCCGCTGTAGCTGGTATTACTAAGATTATCTGCATCGGCACCGACCCCAATGACTCCGAAGCGGCTCGTATTTTTGCCGAAAAACACGATAACGTCTTTTATACCTACGGTATCCACCCGAGTGAATGCCAGAAATTCGCCGTCGAAAAACCGTCAAACAGCGCTAAATTAGTTGGCATCGGCGAAATTGGCCTCGATTACCACTACTCACCAGAAACCCGCGACGATCAAATTAAGTTATTTGAGCAACTTTTGCAGCTCGCAAAAGACAAAAATCTCCCTGTTAGCTTCCATGTCCGCGAAGCCTTCGACGATTTCTTCGCCGTCATCAAAAATTTCCCAGAAATCAGGGGCGTTATACATTCATTTTCGGATAGTAAAAAGGTTCTAAAACGCATTTTAAACGAAACTAATTTCTATATCGGCGTTAACGGCCTCGCCACTTATTCCACTTTGCCAACCCCGCCGCTAGATAGAATTATCCTCGAGACTGACGCGCCATTCCTCGCTCCAACCCCATATCGCGGCACGAAGAACGAACCAGCCTACATTAAGGAAATTGCCGACTGGCTAGCCGAAAAGACCGCTACGCCAGTAGAGGAAGTCGCCAAAATTACTTCCGAAAACGCACAGAAACTATTTGGCATTTAAATCTTATGCTAAAATAAAAGTATGAAAAAGCGTGTTTCTTTTATTATCTTTATCGTCGGCCTTGTTACTTTGCTCGGGGGCGGCGGTTTCTTACTTTATAAAATCCTAAAACAGCCAGACATTCGCGATGCCGAATTCTTGGTCGAAGTTGGCGAATGGGCCAGGGAAGATGACGACCGCGTCGTCTGGACTTTCACCGAAGTCGGTAGAGGTACGCTTACCGTCAATAATCACGCCAACGACTACGATTTTATCTGGGCCACCGAAGGCGACACTCTCAAAATCGAAACCGATTGGTTCTATAACCTTGAAGACGAATATACTTATTCAATCGATCGTAGCACCAAGACTTTGACACTTACCGCCGGCGAGGATTCCATCACTTTCAAAGCTACCGACAAACCAGAAGAGCCAGTTGAGGAGCCGGTCGAAGAGCCAGTCGAAGAACCAGCCGCAGAATAGTTTACGGTTTATTTTTACCCAAATTATGTTATAATATAAGGTATGATTTATCTTGACCATGCCGCCGCGACGCCGGTTTCAAAAAAGGCTCTTCTCGCAATGCAACCATACTTTGCGGATGACTTTTTTAATCCTTCTGCCGCTTATCTTCCGGCCAAGAAAGTACGCGCCGATTACGAAGACGCCAAATCAACCATTGCGCACTGCATCGGCGCCAAAAACAGCGACATCGTCATTACCTCTGGTGCTACCGAAGCCAACAACCTGGCTTTTTCGCTGGTTAAAAAGAAGTGTTTGGTGCTGGCCACCGAACACGATTCGGTCCTAAACGTAGCCAAAAATTATGAGTATGAAGAAATCGCCGTCTTAAAAAATGGCCTAATCGACCTCAACGATTTTAAGAAAAGACTCTCCGCCGATGTAGAACTAGTTTCAATTGCGCTTGCCGGTAACGAGCTTGGCGTCATTCAGCCACTTGCCGAAATTTCGACATTCATTCGCGCCGAACGCGAACGCCGCTTGGCTGCCGGCAACAAAACGCCAATCTTCCTTCATTCCGACGCTTCGCAAGCGATGAACCTGCTCGACATTAATGTCTCACGCCTAGGCGTAGATTTACTCACTTTGAACTCCGCCAAAGTCTACGGACCAAAGGGGGTAGGCGCGCTGTATCTTTCGCATGATGTGCGTTTGAAGCCTTTGATTTTTGGTGGCGGCCAAGAAAATGGCCTGCGCTCCGGCACCGAAAATGTTGCCGGCGTCATTGGTTTTGCGACTGCTTTCAAAGAAGCCAAAGAACATTTAAATGACAATCGCAAGAAATACGAAAAGCTCGTTAAAATTCTCAAAGATGGCCTAATGCAGGGAACTGTAGAGCCAATTTTCCTTGGCAACGCCAAGCATCAACTCGCCAATTTCTGCCCAGTTTCTTATCCAGGTATCGATGCCGAGCGCGTCATTTTCAAGCTCGAAGAAGCCGAAGTCTACGTCTCGACCGGCGCCGCTTGTGCTGCTTCAAAGGGCCAAAAATCCCACACGCTTGCCGCCATTGGTCTTTCCGACGAAGAAATCGCCGGCTCGCTCCGCTTGTCACTCGGCGAACTCAACAATGAAGAAAACATCAAGCAGGCCGCCGAAATTATTAATCGCGTAATTAAGGAAGAATATGAGCGAGGCAAATAAAACTGTCTATCTCGGCATGAGCGGCGGCGTTGACTCTAGTGTGTCCGCCTTGCTTTTGAAGGAACAAGGCTACAAAGTTATTGGCGTTTATATGAAAAACTGGTCCAAAGACCTCCCGGGCATGAAATGCCCGTGGGCCGAAGACCTCGCCGACGCCAAACGCGTTGCCACCAAACTTGATCTCGATTTTGAAGTCTGGGATTTTGAAGAAGCCTACAAAAAACGCGTCGTCGACTACATGCTCGACGAGTTCAAAAAAGGCAACACACCAAATCCAGACATCATGTGTAACCAAGAAATCAAATTCAAAATGTTCTACGAAGAAGCCATGCGCCGCGGCGGCGACTATATCGCCACTGGTCATTATGCCAAAACCGACGGTCACAATCTGTTCCGCGCCACCGACGAGAATAAAGACCAGACTTATTTCCTTTATCGCATTTCCAAAGAATCGCTCGAGCACACGCTTTTCCCAATTGGTGACATGCTAAAACCAGACGTCAAGAAACTCGCTGAAAAGCACAATTTGCATAACGCCTACAAAAAAGAATCCATGGGTGTTTGTTTTGTTGGCGAAGTTGGCATGAAAGATTTTCTCAAAGAATACATCGATATTAAACCGGGCGAAATCCGCGAAATCGAATCCGAAACCGTGCTTGGTCACCACGAAGGCGCCGTCTTCTATACCATCGGCCAGCGCCACGGCCTCTACATTGGCGGTGGTTTGCCTTATTATGTTGTTAAAAAAGATTTGGATAAAAACATCGTCTATGTCTCGCGCAATTTGAATGATGTTAATTTGTGGACCAAAGAATTGCCGCTAAAAGACATTATCGTGCGCTGCGACAAAACTCCAGAAAAAGTTTTGGTGCGTCTTCGCCATCGCGCACCACTTATTCCAGCCAAGTTTGATGGCTCAAAAATTATTTTCGAAAACGAAGTAAAACGCCCGGCCTCCGGCCAGTCCGTCGTCATCTACGACGACCAAGTCTGCCTTGGCGGCGGCATTATTGCTTAAATAAACCTTTTCAATCTTGAGTGCCAGCACCGGCACTAAGGCATAATTAATCTGCGCTTCCGTAATCACGCCGGATTCTACGGCTTCTTTGATTTCGTTAAATGCCGTCTTATAATCCGTCACGATCAGCAAATTATTGCCAGCCAGTACCGCTTGCACGGTAGCTGGATGGGCACCGTGATAATATTCGCTAATTGACGACATCGACAAGTCGTCCGTAATCGCTAAGCCCGAAAAACCCAAATCTTTAGTTAGGATTTCATGAAGCTTCGGCGACAACGATGCTGGATTATCTGCATCAATCTCACTCATCACATTATGTGCAAACATCACTAAATCCGCCCCAGCCTCGATACCAGCTTTAAACGGCGTCAGGTCATTTTGCAATTGTTCTAAACTGCGCGTATCATGCGACGAATCCGTATGGGTATCAGCATTTTTGGCATAACCAGGGAAGTGCTTCAACGTCGCTGAAACATTCGTACCACGATATAATTCCACCACGTTTTTAGCAAACTCCGCTACCTCGGTCGCATCGCCACTAAAACTACGATCATAGATAAAGGCCGACTCGTCGTCGCAAACATCTACCACTGGCGCAAAGTTTACATTTACACCCAGATCTTCTAGCATCGTAATTTTGGCAGTTTCGGTTTGGTCGAGCAGTTCATATCCACCAGAGGAGAAAAGCCATTTTGGCGACGGAAAATCCGCCAAGCCGGCATAGGACAAGCGCGAAACCTCGCCACCTTCTTCGTCAATACCAATCAGCATGCCGTATTTTGCCGCCTGCTGCCAGCTGGCAATTTTGGCCTTCAAAGAAGCCAAAGATTCGCCATCGAGATCACGACCAAACAAAATATACCCGCCAAGATGGTAATTATTTATATCATATATGATATTTTGCTGAGGAACTCGAACAAACAAAAGCTGGCCGATTTTTTCGTCCAGACTCATCTGGGCCAGGATGTCATTTGCGTCGTCATAATTACCAGAAAATTTCTCCACCACCGGAGTCGGCGGGTTCAAGCTGCTTTCATCGAAACCAGCTGGTTGCACGGTTGAAAAAATCATCATTAATCCAAAAAGTGTCGCCAGGCTGCTGGCTACTACCACCAAGATAGCCACTCGGTACTTCTTCATACTCATATTCTAGCATATATGGTATAATTATCCCTATGAATGCAAACGAAGTTCGTCAAAAATTTTTAGATTTTCAAGTTAAAAAAGGTCATCAAATTATTGCACCAGCACCACTCGTGCTCGAAAATGACCCAACTACGCTTTTTACCGGCTCTGGCATGCAGCCACTCTTGCCGTATCTACTTGGCAAGGCTCACCCAGCCGGCACTAGATTGACCGACTCCCAACCTTCACTCCGTTTGCAAGATATTGAAGACGTCGGCGACCCACGCCATACCACTGTTTTCGAAATGCTTGGTAACTGGTCGCTTGGCGATTACTTCAAAGAGGAACAAATCCGCAATTTCTTTGAATTCTTAACCAAAGAAATCGGCCTTGATCCAAACAAAATCTACGTTACCTGTTTTATCGGCAATGAAAAATACGGCATTCCGAAAGACGAAGAAGCTGCCCGCATTTGGCAGACGGTCTTTAAAGAAGCTGGTATCGACGCCGAGATTGCCGAAATCGGCTCCGCCGAGGAAGGCGACAAGCGCGGCATTAAACCAGGTGAACATATTTTCTTCTACGACGACCACGAAAACTGGTGGGGCCGTGGCGGCGGCATCGAGGCCACTCCACTCGGCGACCCATGTGGTCCAGACTCCGAAGTGTTCTATGACTTTGGCGAAGATAAGCAGGACGTTGAGAAATATGGCCTCGCTCACCCGGCTTCAGACGGCGCTCGCTTTATGGAAATTGGCAACCAAGTCTTTATGCAATATCGCCGCAAAGACGACGGCACATTTGAAGAACTCGAGAAGAAGAACGTCGACTTCGGTGGCGGCCTTGAGCGTATTACTGCTGCTTCCATTAATAGTTTTGATGTCTTCAAGATTTCTTTGATGCAACCAATTATTGCTAAACTCGAAGAGCTATCCGGCAAATCCTATGACAACAACACCGACGAAATGCGCATCATCGCCGATCATTTGCGTGGCGCATATCTGCTCGCCGCACAGGGCCTTACTCCATCCAACAAGGCTCAGGGCTACGCACTCCGCCGTCTCATTCGCCGCGCTATTCTGCGCGCCCTCGATCTTGGCATTGCTGACAATTTCTTGCCGACCATCATCCCGGTTATTGCCGGCAATTACACCGAGCTAAGCGACGACATTCTCGCTCACCGCGCCGACGCACTTGCCGTACTCGAAAAAGAAGAACGCGCCTTCCGCCAAACTCTAAACAAAGGCCTCCGCGAACTTCGCAAACTCGGCAACTCTCTAACCGGCACCGACCTATTTAAGCTTCAAGACACCTACGGCTTCCCACTCGAACTTTCGATCGAAGAATGCTACCGCGAAAACATTAAACTTTCCGAAAATTACCAGCAAGAATTTGAAGCTGCCCTCACTGAGCAACGCGAGCGTAGTAAGACTGCTTCAAAAGGCATGTTCAAAGGCGGCCTCGAAGACCACGGTGAACAAACCGTCAAATATCATACCGCCTGCCATCTTTTGCTAGCAGCTTTGCAAAAACTTGTTGATCCATCAATCTGCCAAAAAGGTTCCAACATCACTTCCGAGCGCGTCCGTTTCGACTTCAACCTCGACCACAAAATGACCGAAGAAGAGCTTGCCAAAGTTGAGGAGCAAGTCAACGAATGGATTAAAGCTGATTTGCCAGTCGTCCATGCCGAATACGAAAAAGAGTTTGCTAAAAATACCTTGAAAGCCCATGGCCAATTCTGGGACAAATATCCAGACATGCTCACTGTCTACACCATCGGCGACGAAAGCGCCCCGATCTCTCGCGAGGTTTGTGGTGGCCCACACGTCGAACATACTGGCGTACTCAATTCATTTAAGATTGTCAAAGAAGAATCCTCCGCTGCCGGCATTCGCCGCATCAAGGCTATCCTAGAATAATTTTTATGCTATACTTTAAGTATGAGCGTAATATTAGCGTTAGATATTGGTACCGAATTTGTTAAAGCCGTCATCGCCAAGTCCAATCGCAAAGGCGAACTTGACGTTATTGGCGTCGGCCGCGCCAAACAGGCCCCGACCAATATTTTTGCTGGCGCCATCGCTGATATCCCAGCCGTCATCTCGGTCTGCGAAAAGGCTTTGCTTGACGCCGAAGAAGAAGCTGGGGAAACCGCTAAGCTTACCGTAGTTGGTATTGCTGGCGAACTCGTCAAAGGTTCCACCACCACCGTCCGCTACCACCGCGAAAACCCAAACAAGCCAATCACCGACAACGAAATGTCGATCATCATCAAGAAGGTTCAAGAAAAGGCCGGCGAAGCCGCGCGTAGAACCGTTGCCCTCGAAACCGGCAACAAAAACGTCGAGGTTCGTCTGATTAATTCCGCCATCGTCTCTCTCACTATCGACGGCTACAAGATTTCTAACCCAATCGGCTTCAAAGGTTCTGATATCGTTATTCAATTCTATACCGCATTTGCACCGCTAATTCACGTTTCGGCCATCGAAAAAGTCTGCGCCGAGCTTAACCTCGAGCTACTCACCGTCGCCGTTGAACCATTCGCAGTCTGCCGCGCTTGCCTAGGCGATGATCTTGATTCGAATTTCTCCGGCATCGTTATGGACATTGGTGGTGGCACCACCGATATTGCCGTTGTAGACGACGGTGGCGTTGATGGTACCAAGATGTTCTCCATTGGCGGCCGCAGCTTCACCAGACAAATCGCCGAAGGCCTCGGAGTCGATTTTGACACTGCCGAGCAATATAAACTGGATTTTGAAAACCTTGAGCCAAAGACCAAAGAAAAAGTCGAGGCGACCATCGCCAAGAATCTCAAAGTTTGGATTTCCGGCATCGAAGTCGCCCTCGAAGATTTCAATATCGTCGAAGTCTTGCCGCGCAACGTCCTGCTTTGTGGTGGCGGTGCCGGCCTCTCAACTTTGCAAGAAACCCTCGCGCTTTCCGATTGGTACAAAGATTTACCGTTCTCTCGCCGTCCAACCATCAATATTATCGATGTCAAAACCCTGCCAGACATTAAGTTTAGTTCTAAGACCCCGCTCGACCATTCGTATGCTACCGCACTTGGCCTACTCCGCGTCGGCGTGGACACACTCGCCAGCAGCCCAGACGGCGATTGCCTCCGCGCTAAACTTTCCAAATTATTACAAAATTAGACTTTCTTAATTTCTTCGAATTGGCCTTCTTTAAGGCCGGCTAGTTGATACTTACCGAATTGAATGCGGTGGAGTTTTACTACTCGGTAGCCAAGACTAGCGAAGGTGCGACGAATCTGGCGATTGCGCCCCTCGGTTAAAATGACTTGGAAACGCTTGCGATCGTCACCAGTTTTAATCACCAAGAATTTCGAGATACCATCTTCTAGCTGCACGCCGAAATCAGCAATCATTTGTTGATGCAGAGGCTCCAAATCGCGATCAAGTTCTACCTCGTAAACCTTCTCCTTATAGAACTTTGGGTGAGTCATCTCGTAGGCAAAATTGCCGTCGTTGGTGAGTAAAATCAAACCCGAAGAGTCCTTATCAAGGCGCCCCACCGTTTTGAGGTTCTGCATAGACTCAGGGAGAAGGGAATAGAGCGTCGGCGCATCACCCTGTGCGCGGCGCGAACAAACAAATCCAACTGGCTTATGAAAAGCGACATAAGAAAAGCCCACTGCAAATGGGACTACCTTTTTATTATAGCATACTTTACTACTTTTGTCAACTCTGGCCCCTAATACAGCCGGCTTACCGTCAACCAAAACCTTGCCACTTGCGATGGCATCATCGGCCTCACGCCTAGAGAGACCCAACCTTTCGGCCAAAAATTTATTGAGCCGGATTTCCTGGGATTGCATTAACTACTCCCTGAGGGGCAACTGGCGCCGCTGGAACTGCTGGAGCCGGAGCTACTGGAGCCACCGGGGCTGGAGCAACTACTGGAGCCGCAGCCTTATCATTCAAAACTTCATGAATCACATTGACCACATCTTCAATACCAACCTGTGATTTTACCAAGTAACGGTCAGCACCTAGTGCCTCACCGCGAGCACGTTGCTCTGGTGAAGAAAGCGCTGTCATCATCACTACCTTAACGTCTTTGGTTTCTGGCGTAGCGCGCAAAATGTCGAGCATGTCAAACCC